>JAQVGD010000073.1 GCA_028696945.1 Lutibacter sp. | reverse complement strand
ATTATTGTCATATCTAATACATCTACAAAAAACCCATTTGAAACAATCATAAAACCAGCAACCCCAATTATAACAATAATTATTAACAGAATAATTGAAAAGTATAATTTTGATTTAAATATCATAAGCTTTTATACCAATTAAATGTTTAAATGTTGTATTAAAAATTTGAATTATTTTTAGATCAGATTAGAAATAAAAATTAAGCATAACCTTTGCTACGGTTATTTTTTATGACGACATAAGAGTTAAAAAGAAACAAATTTTATGCGGCGTTTGAATGTTTAAAAGGTATTACAGATCAAAAACAGATTTTCTTTTGGTATAAACCATATCTTTCAAGCGCAATAAAAATGCGAGTGTTAAATAAATTCCAAAGGAAAAGCCCAAGGTCACAAATGATATATAAATAAAAAATAAACGCACGTTGGAAACATTCATACCCAATCTATCGGCAAATCTTGAGGACACCGCAAATCCATGTTTTTCAAAAAAATGACGCAAAGAATCTATCAAAACCAAAAGCTATAAATTTATCGCAATATACTAATTTTCAAAATAAAGATGTAACTGTATGCCAAAATTGTAGCTACATTTTTTTAACTTTGCAACTTTCCTAAAAACCCATGACAAAACACACAGAATATATTGAAGTTTTGGGCGCGCGTGTCCATAATTTAAAAAATATTGATGTTCGCATTCCAAGAGAAAAATTGGTAGTAATAACCGGTTTAAGCGGCAGCGGTAAGTCGTCATTGGCATTTGACACCATTTATGCTGAAGGCCAACGCAGGTATATTGAAACTTTTTCGGCGTATGCGAGGCAATTTTTAGGAAGTTTAGAGCGACCTGATGTTGATAAAATTGACGGGCTTTCCCCAGTTATTTCCATCGAACAAAAAACCACCAATAAAAGTCCGCGATCCACCGTGGGGACCATCACTGAAATTTATGATTTTTTGCGCTTGCTTTACGTGCGGGCAGCCGATGCCTACTCATACAATACCAATGAAAAAATGGTAAGTTATACGGACATGCAAATAAAAGAGCTCATTTTAAAGGAATTTGACCAAAAAAAAATAGTGATTCTAGCACCCATTGTAAAGTCGAGAAAAGGCCATTACAGAGAACTTTTTGAGCAAATTTCAAAACAAGGTTTTGTGCGCGTAAGGGTTGATGGAGCGCTTTTAGAAATTACAAAAGGAATGCGTTTGGATCGCTACAAAACCCACGATATTGAAATTGTGATAGACCGTTTAACGGTAAATAAATCATCAGAAAAAAGAGTGGAAGAAAGTATTGCAACCGCCTTATATTCCGGGGATAATGTGGTGATGATTTTGGAACATGAAACCAACATTCCGCGTTATTTCAGCAGCGATTTAATGTGCCCGACCACTGGAATTTCGTATCCAAATCCCGAGCCAAATTCGTTCTCTTTCAATTCTCCAAAAGGTGCTTGTGAAACTTGTGGCGGATTGGGAAAACTCGATAGAGTCAACATCAAAAAAATAATTCCAAACCCTTCACTTTCAATTAAAAGTGGCGGGATAAAACCCATTGGCGAACAAAAAAATAGTTGGATTTTTAAACAGCTTCAGTTAATTGCCGACCGTTATCATTTTCAATTAAGTGACCCTATTTCAAAAATTCCAAACGAAGCCTTAAAAATTATTTTACATGGAGGCAGCGAAAAATTTGATATTGTTTCAAAAACCGCAGGAATTACACGAAATTATGAAATCGATTTTGAAGGAATTATTCATTTTATTGAAAACCAATACAATACAAGCGATTCAACTTCCATAAAACGTTGGGCTAAAGAATTTATGGATGAGATAAGTTGTGAAACCTGCGATGGAAAACGGCTCAAAAAAGAGGCGTTGTTCTTTAAGGTCAATGACAAAAATATCTCTGAACTGGCGCAATTTGACATCAACGAACTTGCGAATTGGTTTGCCAATATCGAAGAAAAATTAACCGAAAAACAAATAAAAATCGCTTCGGAAATACTGAAAGAAATCAGAACAAGAATTCAATTTTTATTGGATGTGGGATTGGATTATTTAACCCTTGACAGAAGCTCAAAATCACTGTCGGGAGGCGAAGCGCAACGCATTCGGTTGGCAACGCAAATTGGTTCTCAATTGGTGGGCGTATTGTATATTTTAGATGAGCCGAGCATTGGTTTGCACCAACGCGACAATCAGAAATTGATTAGCTCGCTGTTAAATTTAAGAGATATTGGAAATTCTGTTATTGTGGTTGAACACGACAAAGAAATGATTCAGCATGCCGATTTTGTGCTGGATATTGGTCCAGGAGCAGGCATTCGCGGTGGAGAAATAGTGAGTGAAGGAACGTATGAAGAACTAAAACAACACCATACTTTAACTGCCGATTATTTAAACGGGACAAAATCCATTGAAGTTCCAAAAAAACGAAGAGCAGGAAACGGCCACAAAATTGTTTTAAAAGGTGCAGCAGGCAATAATTTAAAAAATATTACCGTAGAATTTCCATTGGGAAAATTAATTTGTGTTACTGGAGTTTCAGGGAGCGGAAAATCGACTTTAATCAACGAAACATTATACCCAATTCTAAACGAACACATTTACAAAGGCGTTAAAAAACCGATGCCTTACAAATCTATTGAAGGACTGGAACATATTGATAAGGTAATTGCCATAGACCAATCGCCTATTGGAAGAACGCCACGTTCAAATCCAGCCACCTATACCGGTGTTTTTAGCGAAATTAGAAATTTGTTTGCAAAAACAAGCGAAGCTGCAATAAGAGGCTACAAACCTGGCCGATTTTCATTTAATGTTAAAGACGGAAGGTGTGAAACTTGTGAAGGCGGCGGCGTTCGTGTAATAGAAATGAACTTTCTGCCAGATGTTCAAGTGGAATGTGAAACTTGTCAGGGAAAACGCTTCAACAGAGAAACTTTGGAAATTAGGTATAAAGGAAAATCAATTTCCGATGTGTTGAATATGACCATTGAAGAAGCAACATCATTTTTTGAAAATATTCCCAAAATTCATAGAAAACTTAAAACAATTCATGATGTTGGGTTGAGTTACATCAAACTCGGACAACAATCCACCACCTTATCTGGAGGGGAAGCACAACGAATAAAATTGGCTTCGGAATTGTCTAAAAAAGACACAGGAAACACCTTTTATATATTAGATGAACCCACAACTGGACTTCATTTTGAAGACATTCGGGTGCTTATGGAAGTTTTGGATAAATTGGCTAACAAAGGGAACACCATATTGGTTATTGAGCATAATTTAGATGTCGTAAAACTTGCCGATTACGTGATTGACATTGGCATGGAAGGTGGCAAAAAAGGCGGGCAGTTAATTTGTTATGGAACGCCAGAAGAAGTAAGCCAACATAAAAAAAGCTATACGGCCAAATTCTTAAAAAAAGAATTAAATTAGCCCGGAGATTTTCATAAAAAAATTTATAGATTTATCAAATAATAAAGAAATTACAGCGTAATTATGACAAATGAAGACAGACAAATAAGAGATAAATTCAAGCAAAAAACGTGGAATGAAATTAAATCCAACGATTCTTGGGCCATATTTAAAATTATGGCAGAGTTTGTTCAAGGTTATGAAAGATTAAGTAAAATTGGACCTTGTGTTACTATTTTTGGTTCAGCACGTGCAAAACCAGATCAAAAATATTATAAGCTTGCGGAAAATATCGCATACAATTTAACCACACATGGATATGGTGTTGTTACGGGAGGCGGTCCTGGAATTATGGAAGCAGGAAATAAAGGGGCGCATCGCGGCAAAGGAGTTTCGGTTGGCTTAAATATTGAATTGCCCTTTGAGCAACATGACAATCCGTATATTGACTCCGACAAAAATTTACATTTTGATTACTTTTTTGTTCGGAAGGTCATGTTTGTTAAATACTCACAAGGATTTGTGGTTATGCCTGGAGGTTTTGGAACAATGGATGAGCTTTTTGAAGCAATTACTTTAATTCAAACAAAAAAAATTGGCAAATTTCCAATCATTTTGGTAGGAACAAAATATTGGTCAGGTCTTATTGATTGGATTAAAAACACATTGGTGGATGAAGCCGCCGTAAGTTTGGAAGATCTCGATTTGATTTCTATTGTTGACACCGAAGATGAAGTTTTAGAAGTAATAAATACGTTTTATAAAAAATACAGTTTAAGTCCTAATTTTTAAGTAAACCTTTTGAAGAAATATATATTTTTAGTGCTTTTATCCAGTATTCTTTGTTTGAATAACTCTTATTCTCAAACAAACAGTACTACCATTTTTGCCACTTTAAATACTCAAACAAACGAGCTTAAATTACAGCAGGAAATTATATTTTACAACAAATCCGACAGTATTTTAAACGCTGTTTATTTTCACAATTGGGCAAATGCCTATAAAGATAAAAACACGCCTTTGGCAAATCGTTTTATAGAAAACTATTCAAAAACATTTCATTTTGCCAAAGAAAAACATAGAGGAAACTCCGAAATTAATAGCGTTTCAGTTAATTATGACATAGTTTCTTGGGAAATTACCGATAAAAATCCAGATATCTTAAAAATCAACCTAAATAAATCTTTAAACCCAAAGGATTCTATAAAAGTTATTGCTACCTACTCCGTTAAACTTCCAAATGAAAAATTCACAAAATATGGGGCGAGTTTTACAAATTACAATTTACGATACTGGTATTTAATTCCGGCTGTTTTCGATGGAAAATGGCAAATTTACAACAACTTGGATATGGATGATTTGTATATGGATTTCACAAATTATTTCATCTATATCAAAGTTCCAAAAAACTATACAGTCAATAGCGATCTAACAACGTCTGTTGATTCCTTATCCAATCTCAAAAATTATAAATTAACAGGGAAAAACAGACTCGATATCTCCTTAAACATTACCCAAATTAATGAATTTGTTACTTATAATTCGAGTCCAGTTTCAATAATTACCAACCTGAATTCAGAAAAATTAAATACCACCATCAAAACGGCAATCCTAAATAGAGAACTTTCTTTTATAGCATCCTATTTAGGAAAATACCCGCATGAAAAATTACTAATCAATAAAATTGAATATGAAAAAAATCCAGTTTATGGATTCAACCAATTGCCTTCATTTTTAAATCCCTTTAGTGATACTTTTGAGTGGGATATTCAACTTTTCAAAATTCTCAGCAGAAAATATATAGACAACGTTTTTTTGTTTAACCAAAGAAAGGATACGTGGCTTGCCGATGGTTTACAAACCTATTTAATGATAAAATATGTGGAAAAATATTATCCAAATGTAAAAGCCATTGGCGATATTTCAAAACTTTGGGGCGTTAAAAATTTTAACCTTTCAAAAATTGGTTTTAACGATAAATATCCCTTTGTCTATCAGTTTGCGGCACGAAAAAATTTAGATCAGGCATTAACAACTCAGGCCGATTCCCTGTCAAATTTCAACAGAAAAATTGTAAATAAGTATAAGGCGGGATTAGGCATTCAATATCTGGAAAAATATTTGGGAGAGGCTACAATTTCAGATGCCATAAATGGTTTTTCAGAACAATATTCTGGAAAAAAGACCCGTAGTGATTTGTTTTTAAATTTAATTGATACGCCAAAAGATATTGATTGGTTTAAAACAGATTATTTAAATACCAGCAAAAAAATAGATTATACCATCAAAAAGATAGAAAAGAAAAATGATTCGCTTGAAGTCAGTATTTTAAATAAACGAAACTTTACCGCGCCCATTAAGTTGTATGGTATTCACAATAAAGAAATTGTATTTGAAAAATGGCTTGTAGGTATAGATTCTTTAACAAAAATTACTATTCCAGCCAATAATCTTGATCGACTTTCTTTAAATTATGAATCCCATTTACCTGAATATAATTTAAGAAACAACTGGGAAAATATTGATAAACATCTGTTTAACAGACCCGTACAGCTAAAATTTGTGAAGGATATAGAAAACCCTTATTACAATCAGTTTTTTTATACGCCTGAAGTCAGATACAATTATTATGATGGCGTTCTTTTAGGATTGGGTATTTCGAACAAAACATTATTAAACAAGAGTTTCCTTTATAAAGTAACACCTTCCTACGGCACAAACAGTGGCGCATTTTCGGGAACTTTTTCGTTGCTTTATGAATACCTACCCGAAAATAAAAAAGTGAATAAATTTATGGCAGGAATTTCAGGCAGTAATTTTCAGTATGCAAAGGATTTGGCCTATACCACACTAACGCCGTTTGCGCTTCTCGAATTTAAACGAAAAAGTCTAAGAGATGTTAGCAGCAGTGCTATTTCAACATCCTATACTTTGGTGGATAGAGAAAAATCGCCAACACAAATAGAGCATGTTGAAACCAATAAATACAATGTGTTCAGTTTAAACTATGGATATTCAAAGCCAAATATTATAGAAGATATTCGATTTTCGGGCGGATTTCAGGTTGCCGATAAATTCAGCAAAGTTTCTGCAACTGGGCATTATAGGATATTGACAGATACCAACAGACAATTTGATTTCAGAGTTTTTGCAGGTGCATTTTTGTCCAACAAAACGGAAACTGATTATTTTAGTTTCGCTTTGGACAGACCAAGTGATTATTTATTTCAATATGATTATTTGGGAAGGTCTGAAACCACAGGAATTTTAAGTCAGCAAATTATTATTAATGAGGGTGGATTTAAATCGAAACTTCCCGTTGCCTACGCAAATCAATGGCTTACAACCATAAACACAAGTGTTGGTATGTGGCGATGGATTGAAGTGTATAACGACATCGGTTTTGTAAAAAACAGAAATGAAAGTGTTTATTTTGCGCACGAAAATGGTGTTAGGCTAAATTTTATACACGATATTTTAGAAGTGTATTTTCCGTTTTATTCCAATTTGGGCTGGGAGTTATCCGAGCCGAGATATAGCACAAAAATTAGGTTTGTATTGGTTTTAAATCCTAAAAAAATATATAATTTCGCAAAAAGAGGGTTTTATTAGGTTGTTAGTTTTTTTAGGTTTCGAGTTTCAGGTTTCAGGTTTTAGGTTTCGGGTTTCAGGTTTCGAGTTTCAGGTTTCGAGTTTCAGGTTTCGAGTTTCAGGTTTCAGGTTTTTTTTTTGCGAAATTAATTTTAATTGATTAACTTTTAACCTTTAATATTTTACTTTTAAGCTGAATTTTTATTCAGTTTTTTACCCCAATTTTAAATATCATTTAAATTTGTAACTTTGCGATACTAAAAAAATCATAAATATGCAGATAAAATCTTCATCCACCAACCAAGAACAATTGTCATTCAATCAATTTAAAAAAGAAGTTTTACGCGATTATCAAATTGCTGTAATTAGTAGAGAATGCAGTTACTTGGGGCGTAGAGAAGTATTAACTGGAAAGGCAAAATTCGGCATTTTTGGAGATGGAAAAGAAGTGCCGCAACTGGCCATGGCGAAAGCGTTTAAAAAAGGGGACTTTAGATCGGGTTATTATCGTGACCAAACATTTATGATGGCCATTGGCGAACTAACGCCTCAACAATTTTTTGCAGGTTTGTATGCTCATGCTGACGTAGCCGCTGAACCAATGTCGGGTGGCAGGCAAATGGGAGGTCATTTTGCAACACATAGTTTAGATGAAAATGGTCATTTTAAAAACTTAACGGAACAATACAATTCAACTGGTGATATTTCACCAACTGCAGGTCAAATGCCAAGAATGCTTGGAATCGCAATGGCTTCAAAAATGTTTAGAAACCATCCTGAACTTAAAAAACCAAAATTTTCTAACAACGGAAATGAAGTTTCTTGGGGAACAATTGGAAACGCAAGCACTTCAGAAGGCGTATTTTTTGAAACTATAAATGCTGCAGGAGTTATGCAAGTGCCCATGATTATTAGTGTTTGGGACGATGATTATGGGATTTCGGTTCCGGCAAAATATCAAACTACCAAAGAAAGTATTTCTGAGATATTAAAAGGATTTCAACGTGATGAAACTTCGGAAGGATTTGAAATTTTTGTGGTAAAAGGCTGGGACTATCCGCAATTGATTTCCGTTTACAATAAAGCTGCAAAAATTGCCAGAGAAGAACATGTGCCTGTTTTAATTCATGTAAAAGAATTAACGCAGCCACAAGGTCATTCAACTAGCGGATCACACGAACGCTACAAATCCAAGGAACGCCTAATTTGGGAAAAGCAAAACGACTGTCTGGCCAGAATGCGTGACTGGATTATTGAATTCGAATTAAAAGACAGCAACAATAACTTGTTGCGTTTTATTGATGCTGAAGAGGAACTAATCAAAATTGAAAAAGAAGCAAAAAAAGAGGTAAATCAAGCCAGAAGAGATGCATGGTATGCTTTTTTAAATCCAGTTAACGAAGAAAAAACTAGGGTTATCCAATTACTTGAAAATCTATCGGGAAAAAGCCATAACAAACCCTTTATCATTAAATTAAAAAACGATTTGGCTGCCGTTGTTGATACTTCAAGAAAAGATATTTTAGTTGCTGCAAGAAAAGCCCTTGTTTATGTAAGGGAGGAGAAATCTGCCGAAAAAATAAAATTACAAAACTGGATTGTCAACTATTTAAAAACTGAACAGCAAAATTATAGCTCCTATTTATACAGCCAAAGCGATAAAAAAGTAAGCCATGTAAAAGAAGTTTTGCCAACTTATGATGCAAATGTCGAGATGGTTGATGGACGAATAATCATAAAAGACAACTTTGATATTTTATTTTCTAAATACAACGATTTATTTATTTTTGGAGAAGACACCGGAAATATTGGCGATGTGAATCAGGGACTTGTCGGACTTCAGGAAAAATATGGAAAACTTCGTGTGGCCGATACTGGAATTAGAGAAGCTACCATTATCGGCCAAGGAATTGGAATGGCACTAAGAGGATTGCGACCAATCGCCGAAATTCAATATTTAGATTATTTACTCTATGCGGTACAAATAATGAGTGACGATTTGGCTACCCTGCATTACAGAACCACCGGTAAACAAAAAGCACCTTTAATTGTTAGAACTCGTGGTCACCGTTTAGAAGGAATCTGGCATTCTGGTTCGCCGATGGGTGCTATTGTACATTTATTAAGAGGAATGAATATTTTGGTTCCAAGAAATATGACAAAAGCGGCCGGATTTTATAATACCTTATTGGAGTGCGATGAACCCGCTTTAATTGTGGAAAATTTAAACGGCTACCGACTTAAAGAAAAATTCCCCAACAATTTAGGGGAATTTAAAACACCAATTGGGGTTGTTGAAACCATTAAAACTGGAACGGATATTACCGTAGTTTCTTATGGTTCCACCTTAAAATTGGTGGAAGATGTTGTAAACAGTTTAAAGCAGGTTGATATTGATATTGAATTAATTGATGTGCAAAGTCTGCTTCCTTTCGATATCAAAAAAGATGTGTTGAAAAGTATCCAAAAAACAAACAGACTTATTATTATCGATGAGGATGTTCCTGGAGGCGCATCCGCCTATTTATTAAATGAAATTCTGGAAAAACAAAATGCTTATGAATATTTAGACAGCAAACCAGCTACTTTAACGGCAAAACCACACAGAGCAGCCTACGGAACTGACGGTGATTATTTTTCAAAACCAAATGAAGAAGATATTTTTGAGGCAATTTATAATATTATGAATGAGGCAAATCCAACAAAATACAAACCACTATATTAGTGTAACACAAATTACATTTAATAAAAATTCAATAAAAACGCCTACTCAGGTGTTTTTTTTATTTACATGTTTCTTAAAAAATATAAAAAAGAATATGACAACGGTCATCTATTGATAATTGTCATTCTTTTTACAATATTTAACCCATATCTTTGAGAATAATAAAATTACACTACAGTAATCATATATAAATTTATTGATATGGCAAAAGTAAAAGGAGCTATAGTTGTTGACACACAAACTTGCAAAGGCTGTGAAGTTTGTATTCCTGTTTGTCCAGAAGATGTGATTGGCATGTCAACTGATGTAAATAGAAAAGGCTATCATTATGCTTACATGAAAAATCCTGAGGCATGTACAGGCTGCACAAACTGTGGTATTGTATGCCCAGACCGTGCAATCTCCGTATATAGAGTAAAAGTTTCAGTATAACATTTAAAACATTGCATATAATGTCAGAATTAAAATTAATGAAAGGTAACGAAGCATTGGCAGAAGCTGCAATTAGGGCTGGTGTTGATGGTTATTTCGGTTACCCTATCACACCGCAAACGGAAATTATTGAATATTTAATGACCGAGCGTCCTGAATTAAGAACAGGAATGATTGTTTTACAAGCCGAAAGCGAAATAGCTGCTATAAACATGGTTTATGGTGGCGCAAGCACTGGTAAAAAAGTGATGACTTCTTCATCAAGCCCTGGAATTTCTTTAAAACTGGAAGGAATCTCCTATTTGGCAGGTGCCGAATTGCCTGCCGTAATTGTAAATGTTGTTCGCGGCGGACCGGGATTGGGAACCATTCAACCTTCGCAAGCAGACTATTTTCAATCGGTAAAAGGTGGCGGACACGGAGATTATAAATTGTATGTTTTAGCACCGGCTTCGGTTCAGGAAATGTCGGATTTTGTTGAAGATGCATTCGACATTGCCTTTAAATATCGCGCGCCAGTTTTAATTCTTTCCGATGGATTGATTGGCCAGATGATGGAAAAGGTAATCCTTAAACCACAAAAACAAAGAATGACCAATGAAGAGCTAATTGAAAAAAATGGCAGTTGGGCAACTACAGGAAAAAAAGGAAGAGAACGAAATATTATTACATCGCTCGATTTAAAATCGGAAAAAATGGAAGCCAGAGTTCGCAGACTGATGAAAAAATACGAACAAATGGAAAAAGAAGACTTGCGTTTTGAAAAAATAAACTGCGATGATGCTGAATATCTAATTGTTGCTTACGGTTCAAGTGCAAGAATATCACAAAAAGCTGTTGAATTGGGAAGAGCAAAGGGAATAAAAGTAGGTTTATTACGACCAATAACCTTATTTCCTTATCCAAAAAAAGCACTATTCGATTTAGCCGACCAAGTAAAAGGAATATTAAGTGTTGAATTAAATGCAGGTCAAATGGTAGAAGATGTTCGACTTTCTGTTGAATTTAAAGTACCCGTTGAACATTTTGGAAGAACCGGAGGAATAATCCACACTCCAGAAGAAATTTTAGAAGCTTTAGAACAAAAAATTATTAAAAATGGAAGTATCAGACATCATAAAACCAGAAAATCGAGTATTCTGTAAAACAAAATTAATGACAGACACAGCCTTGTCTTATTGTCCGGGTTGTGGCCATGGCACAGCGCACAATTTAACTATGGAAGTCATTGATGAAATGGGCATTTCAGAAGATGTTATCGGTGTTGCACCGGTTGGCTGCTCTGTTTTAGCCTATGATTTTATGAATATAGATATGACACAAGCTGCCCACGGACGCGCACCAGCTTTGGCAACAGCCATTTCAAGGCTTTGGCCAGAAAAATACGTATTTACCTACCAAGGTGATGGCGATTTAGCGGCTATTGGAACTGCAGAAACCATTCACGCATGTAATAGAGGTGAAAACATTGTTATTATTTTTGTAAATAACGGTATTTACGGAATGACTGGCGGGCAAATGGCACCAACAACATTAGAGGGAATGAAATCTTCCACTTCACCTTACGGAAGAAATATTGAAACTATGGGTTCCCCTTTGAAAATAACAGAATTAATTGCCAATCTTCCCGGTGCTTATTATGTAACCCGTCACGCCGTTCACACGCACAAACACGCGCGTAAAGCTAAAAAGGCAATTCAGAAAGCATTTGAAAATACACGGTTGAAAAAGGGAATTTCATTTATAGAAATAGTATCAAACTGTAACTCTGGCTGGAAAATGACCCCAAATGAGTCAAATATTTGGTTGGAAGAAAATATGCTTCCATACTTTCCGCTTGGTGATATAAAAGTAAATGGTATCTTAAAAAAATAATATAATGACAGAAGAAATTATAATTGCAGGATTTGGTGGACAAGGAGTGCTGTCCATGGGAAAAATATTGGCTTACTCTGGTATCATGCAAGATCAGGAAGTGAGCTGGATGCCTTCTTACGGACCTGAAATGCGCGGTGGAACTGCAAATGTTACTGTAATTTTAAGTGATGAAAGAATTAGTTCTCCTTACTTAAAAATTATGGATACTGCTATCATTTTGAACCAGCAATCCATGGATAAATTTGAGAAAGCCGTAAAACCGGGAGGAATTCTAATTTATGATCCCAACGGAATTACCGCTCCTCCAACAAGAACCGATATCAACATTTTCCAAATTGAAGGCACCAAATTGGCTTCAGAAATGGGAAATAAGAAAATTTTCAATATGATTATTTTGGGCGGCTATTTAAAAGTAAAACCCGTTGTAAAATTAGAAAACGTGATTGAAGGTTTAAAAAAATCAATCTCTGAACGTTACCATAACTTAATTCCACTAAATGTGGAAGCTATTAACATGGGAATGAACAATATTGTTCCTTATAAAATAGAAAAGCATCTGTTTCAAAATTAATTTTTAGTTGTTCTTTATTTCGATTTCAGAATTCGGTTATTTTGCGTTACTTTAAGCAACCAAATAACCGAATTTTTTATGACTTCAATTTTAGTGACCGGAGGCACCGGATTTATAGGAAAAAAACTTTGCGAATTACTTAGAAGCAAAGGCTACAAAGTTGTCATTTTAAGCCGAACAAAAACTGACAAACCCAACACCTTTTATTGGAATTTAAAGGAGCATTATATTAATCCAGAAGCCATCATTAATGCAGATTATATCATTCATTTGGCTGGTGAAGGTATTGCAGACAAGCGATGGTCACCGCAAAGAAAAAACGATTTAATAAACAGCAGGGTTGAAACCGCCAATCTTTTACTTGAAAAAGTAAAAGAACTAAATCCCAACTTAAAAGGCTTTATTGCAGCATCTGGAATTGGCTATTATGGAGCCACAACTTCAGAAAAAATTTATGAAGAAAATGATGCCGCAGGAATAGATTTTATCAGTGAAATATGCAAAGTTTGGGAAAAAGCATCCTTGCAATTTGAAGCCATCAATATTCGCACTGTTATTTTTAGAACTGGCGTTGTGTTTGCCAAAGAAGGCGGTGCTTTAGAAAAATTAAGCAAACCCATAAAATTGGGTGTTGGTGCACCAATTGGAACCGGAGAACAATATATTCCAGGGATTCACCTTGAAGATTTATGCAATATGTATGTTGAAGCCATTGAAAATAACGAAGTTACAGGAATTTACAATGCCGTTGCCCCAGAACACATCACAAACAAAGCACTTACCAAAATCATTGCCAAAAAACTTAAAAAACCTTTATGGCTGCCAAATATTCCCGCTTTTGTGATGAAATTAATTTTAGGAGAAATGGCCGTAATGATTTTGGAAGGCAGTCGGGTTTCATCAGAAAAAATAATGGCATCAGGTTTTAAATTTAAATATTCAACGTTAGAGGAAGGGCTGCAAAGTGGAATCTAAAAAAGCTAAATAATTACCAAAATAAACATTTTATTCAAAATAAATCTTCATTTATTTTGCCAAGTCAGTTTTTTTTTTTTTACATTTAACCTGAAAAAGAGTTAGTCCCCATAAAAAATTACAAAAATGAAAGAAGCAATTGCTATAATTTTTTCAAAAATTAAATTTAAACACAAAAACAAGAACCTACGCAAATTTGCATAGAGTAATATTTATTGTCATAATTATTTTATTTAATATTTCTGCTTAAAAAGGAATTGTTGTTATATTCAGAAAAAATCCTCTGTTTGTAAAATTTTAAGAACAAAATACGCTAATAAAATGTTTAACCTAAAACCACTAACTATGACATAGCTAATTTAACAAACAGAGGAAAGTGTTGCAAAAGTAATGCACCTCACCGGATACACAAAATAATTAAGCGCAATTATGCGCTAGTAACTAATTTAAATTTTATAAAAATGAAAAAAATAATTTTAAGTATGGTGTTTGTTTTTGCAAGTTTAACTTTCATAAATGCAAATGGAGTCAATATTGTAAAAAATTCAGGGTGTGTAGAAGATGCTTTTGCGCTTCAAACATTTTTAGAAGTGGAAGCTTATGATATGGAATTTGCAAATGATGTTGCAGCTGATTGGTATGATGCTTGTGTGTATGTAACTCGATAGTTTATTTAAAAGAGATGAGAAACTAATGTTTTTCATCTCTTTTTAATGAACTACCTCGACCCAAGGGTACGAGGTATCAAAACAATTTAAGCTGTGACTTGTGTATCTTTTGATACTGCTGATCTTTGCCTTGACTTTGAACATATTTCTTTATAACTTCTTCATTTG
>JAQVGD010000072.1 GCA_028696945.1 Lutibacter sp. | reverse complement strand
ACAAGTGCTTAATGGGGAAATAACCTTTGAGGAAGCTGTTGTAAAATATTCTGAAGATAAAGAAACCAAAAATAATAACGGACTGCTGTTGAATCCACAAACAAATGATACGCGTTTCGATTTAACTCGGATGGATCCAAATCTATACAATAGAATAAGCAACCTTAAAGCAGGTGAAATTACGGAGCCTTTTTATGATGAAGTTAGGGGAGAATCAAAAATGCATAAAATAATTTTAGTAAAAAGCAAAGAAGATGCACATACCGCTAATTTTATTAAAGATTACGAAAAAATTCAACAATTAACCCTTCAAAAAAAGCAGGAAGAAACTGTTGAAAAATGGTATAGAGACAAAATTAAAGATACTTATATTAAAATAAATAACGAATATAAAGCATGTGATTTCAAAAATAACTGGACAAAGGAATAATATGTCAGATGTTACTGCATTAAAAGAGTTGGTTGAAAAACATAAAGCCCTTAAACAAGAAATTGGAAAGGTAATTATTGGGCAAAATGAAGCGATAGACCATATTTTAATCTCTATCTTATGCGGCAGCCATTCCTTGTTGATTGGTGTTCCAGGATTGGCAAAAACGTTAATGGTACAAACAATTTCAGAAACGTTGGGACTCGATTTTAAACGCATTCAGTTTACGCCAGATTTAATGCCTTCCGATATTTTAGGAAGTGAAATTTTAGATGAAACAACACACTTTAAGTTTTTAAAAGGGCCTATCTTCAGTAATATTATTCTTGCTGATGAAATTAACAGAACCCCGCCAAAAACGCAAGCGGCCTTATTGGAAGCAATGCAGGAGCGATCGGTAACAATTTCTGGACACCAACATAAACTGGCAAATCCTTTTTTTGTGTTGGCTACCCAAAACCCAATTGAGCAGGAGGGAACCTATCCGCTTCCAGAAGCCCAGTTAGATAGGTTCATGTTTTCAATAAATTTAGATTATCCTAGTTTTAATGAAGAAGTTGCGGTGGTAAAAAGCACTACCAGCGATGTAAAAAAAGTAGTCGATACAATTCTTTCTGCAGAGGAAATAACAGGGTTTCAGCGACTAATCAGAAGGATTCCAGTTCCAGACAATGTAATTGAATATGCTGTGAGATTGGTATCTAAAACACGTCCTAATACTGCTTCTTCAACCAAAATGGTAAATGACTATATAGATTGGGGTGCAGGTCCTAGAGCTTCCCAATTCTTAATTCTCGGGGCGAAAGCAAATGCTGCGGTAAATGAGAAATATTCCCCTGATATTGAAGATGTTCAGGCTGTGGCTTTTTCTATTTTACGCCACCGAATTGTACGAAATTACAAAGCTGAAGCAGAAGGAATTAGCGAAAAACAAATTATAGAATCCTTATTTTAGGCAATTTCCTTATTTTCGAAAAAACTGAACATATTTCCTCCGTATTTTTTTTGATAACTTAATCGTTTATGGTTTTTAAAATCGGTTTGTTTGGAGTGTTCAATTACTAAAAGACCTTCTTCGTTCAATAAATTATTTTCGAAAATTAACGCAATAATTTTTTCAAACAATTCGAGTTCAAATCCATAAGGAGCATCGGCAAAAATAACATCATATTTTGTATTGGTCCTTTCCAAAAATTTAAAAACATCACTTTTAATGGTGGTAATTGATAAATCCAACGCTTTGGAAGTCGTGTTTATAAATTGAATACACCCAGAATGCGCATCAACAGCTGTAATATTTTCTGTTCCTCTTGAACCAAATTCATAACTTATATTTCCTGTTCCAGAAAATAAATCCAAAACCGCGAGTTCATTAAAATAATATAAATTATTAAGAATGTTAAACAACGCTTCTTTGGCCATATCAGTTGTAGGTCTTACAGGTAAATTTTTAGGAGCCTGTACGCGTTTGCTTTTATGTATTCCTGATATAATTCGCATTTATTTAAATTGATTTAGTAAGGTAAAGTGTGAGTGGGAAGGGATTTTATCTAATTGCAAAGTATGATTGTTTGATTCATAAAACTTTATGTTTCTGATATATTGGTAAACGATGGCATAAAGTTCGGATTCATCTTCAATGTCCCCCATAAGAATTAACTCAAATTCTTCGGGATTTAAATTTAATTGCTCGGCAGTAAAAAGGATATAATAAATAAAATCTTCTTTGGTAATAAAGTTAAAAAAATTAAACAATTCCAATTTTTTATTTTTGATAACAACTATTTCAAATTGGTGACCAGTGACGTTTACAAAGCAAAAGCTGCCTTCTAAATTTTTATATTGGTTTAGCAAATTTTCAATCAATACTGTTGATGAGTGTTTGTAAACAAATGTTTCATAAGTATCAAGTAGAAAATTATTGATATTTACAAACGGAATATACACATTTATAATTTCTGAATTGTTTAGTTCATCATAGGAAATATAATCATTTTCCAATACTTTAACAGTGTATTGCAAATAATGTGCTAAGTTATTTTTGTTAAATAATGGTTGTGGCACTTGGGTTACTAAGTTATTAAAATGAGTAACAAACACCGATTTATAATTATTTTGAAGTAATTCTTCCTTGGTAAATAATTCTTTAATACATTCTAATTGTATAAAGGGAGAACCCGTGTTATTTTCAAATTCATAAACAGCAAATACGCCAATTTTATCTTGAATTTTATTATAAACACAAAAAGAAAATCCATCCAAACTAAGTTGGATGGATAGATAATTGTCTTCTAGATTTAGATAATCTATGTATTTATTCGATATCTTTTTTATCTCCTTTATCATAATATGGTGGCCAATTACCATCCTCGCTAACATCGCTTAATGAACCTACTCTAATATATTCCCCTCTAATTTCTTCACCGCCAATAGCTTCTTTTTCTTGTTTTATTAGGTTTTCATCCATTCCTGCCAAAATTAAGGCTTTATCTACTTTCACTTCAAATACAGGAGCTTTTAAACCCACAATTTTCTCAACCTCGCTAATTTCAATTTTGAACGTTTGATCAATTCCAGGAATTTTCATCATATTTTTATAATCTTTTCCAACGAAAGAATTTTTAACTTCATCATAGCCAATGGTATCTACAACCCTTTCTTCAATTTCTTTTGTGATTCCTCCACCAAGTTTAATAGTTCTTGGAACATATCTTGTTTGGGTTAAAGCAAATTTTGCGGAATCAATAAAATTAATAAGTTCTTCACCGCTGGTTGTATATTTCCCATTAACCTTTTTATAGGCAACTTCAGCATCACGAATAATTTTCAGATTATTGATTACTTTAGCGTATTTAACCTTTTTTTCTTTATTGAATTTTACCGGTTTTGTAATTTCAAAATTAATTTTATAAACTAAAAAAATGGCAAGGAGAATTAAAACTGTAGAAAGTATCCAATGCAATTTTCTAGGGATATAATTAACAATTGCGTAAGCTAAAAAAGCGGTAACTACAATACCAACCAGTATAATCAGAAATGTTATCATTTGTGTTTTTCTTTTTTTATGTGATAAGGCAAATCTACAAATTTTTTTTAATGAGAAAAATTTTTAAGCATAAATCAATTTGTATATTTGATTTTTATTTTAAATATGACAAAATCTGCCCAGGAATTCTATATAAATTTGGTTGAAAAGTTCCCATTTGAACCCACAAATTCTCAAGATTCATTACTTTCAAAATTAACAGATTTTATTCTTGATACCAATAATAATGCTTTATTTATAATAAAAGGTTACGCTGGAACGGGTAAAACCACTGCAATTAGCACTGTTGTGAATAATTTATGGCGCATTGGTAAAAAGGCGGTTTTACTGGCTCCAACTGGGAGAGCAGCTAAAGTAATTTCGGGATATTCAAATAAACAAGCATTTACGATCCATAAAAAAATTTATTATCCTAAAAAAAATAAATCTGGTGGCGTTGACTTTACTTTACAAACCAATAAGCATTCAAATACCATATTTTTTGTTGATGAAGCTTCTATGATTTCTGATTCCCCAGTTGGTGCAAAATTATTTGAAGCCAAGTCGTTATTAGATGATTTAATCTCTTATGTATATTCTGGCCTACATTGTAAATTGGTTCTGATTGGCGACACGGCCCAATTGCCTCCAGTTAAATTAGCTATTAGTCCAGCATTAGACGCTGATAAACTAGCTTTAAATTACCAAAAGGAAGTTGTAGAAATTGAATTAAATGAAGTAATGCGCCAACATGCCGATTCTGGAATTTTAGTGAATGCCACTGAATTGCGACTTATTTTGGCGAATGATGGATTTAATGATTTTCAGTTTCAACTCGGTTATCCCGATTTAATTCGTTTAATTGATGGCTATGATATTGAAGACGCCATTAATTCCTCTTATACAAATATTGGCGTGGAAGACACCACTTTTATTGTGCGTTCAAACAAACGTGCCAATCAATACAACCAACAAATTAGAAGTAAAATTCGCGGACAGGAAAATGAAATTTCATCTGGAGATTATATTATGATTGTTAAAAACAATTATTTTTGGCTGGAAGAAACAAGTGAAGCTGGTTTTATTGCCAACGGAGATATTTGCGAAATATTGGAAATTTTCAGCACTAAGGAATTGTATGGTTTCAGGTTTGCGGAGGTAAAAATAAGAATGATTGATTATCCCAATCAAAAACCATTTGAAACAGTTTTGTTATTGGATACGCTAACTTCTGAATCTCCTTCGCTTTCCTACGAAGAATCTAACCGTTTATATCATGAAGTTGCCAAAGATTTTGCACAGGAAAAATCCAAATACAAGCAATTATTGGCCATTAAAAATAACAGCTATTTTAATGCATTGCAAATTAAGTTTGCTTATGCCGTTACCTGCCATAAATCGCAGGGCGGACAGTGGAAAACGGTTTTTGTTGAACAGCCGTATTTGCCCGATGGGCAAAATATAGAATATTTAAGATGGTTATATACCGCAGTTACCAGAGCTCAGGAAAAAGTTTATTTAATTGGATTTCAAGATGCATTTTTTAACGATTAGTATTCGCTAAAAGCGAAGATTATCTTCTGTAACTTATGCTTCTTACAAGCTATCATCAATTGCATTTTATCCTTTTGTGTTTTTGTAACTGGTTCAAATGGAGTATTTTTGCAAAAACAGAATATATTTAGATGACGAAGAACAATACAATTACTCCAAAGGCAAAAAAGATAGCAAAGAAACTGGAAATTCACGGGGATATAAGAATTGACAATTATTATTGGTTAAATGATCGGGAAAACCCTGAGGTTATCGATTATTTAAATTCAGAAAATGCTTATTATGAAGCAAAAACAGCCCATACAAAACAATTTCAGGAAGATTTATTTCAAGAAATGAAATCTCGCATAAAGGAAGATGATGAATCAGTGCCTTATAAAAAGAAGAACTACTATTATATTACCCGATTTGAAAAAGGAAATCAATACCCTATATATTCACGTAAAAAAGAAAGTTTAGAATCCCAAGAGCAAATTTTGTTCAATGTAAACGACCTTGGAAAAGGATTTTCCTATTTTAAATTATCAGGTTTGTCTATAAGTCGAGATAATGAATTGGCTGTTTTTGGTGTGGATACAGTTGGGAGAAGGCAATATACATTACAATTTAAAAATTTGGAAACCGGAGAATTGTTTCCAGAAAAAATCGAAAATACAACAGGTAGCGCAGCTTGGGCAAACGACAATAAAACAATTTTTTATACGTATCAAAACCCAAAGACCTTGCGAAGTGAAAAAATATTTCGTCATGTTTTAGGTACAAATCCTTCTGAAGATATTGAAGTCTATTCAGAAAAAAACAAAGCTTTTAACACATTTGTTTATGGCACAAAATCCGAAAAATATATTATAATTGGTTCTCACAGCACAGTTTCGTCAGAATATCGTATTCTGGAAGCAGATAATCCAACTGGAGAATTCAAAATATTTCAACCAAGAGAGCGAAATCTTGAGTATGACATTGCACATTACAACGGAAATTTTTACATACTTACCAACAAAGACAAAGCCACCAATTTTAAATTGATGAAAACTTCTGAAAAGGAAACTTCAAAAGAAAACTGGGTTGAGGTAATTGGCCATAGAGAAGATGTTTTATTGGAAGATATTTCAATTTTTAAAGATTTTTTGGCTGTTGAAGAACGTTCAAATGGATTGAATAAAATCAGGATTATCCGTTGGGATAAAACCGAAGATTTTTACCTTCCTTTTGAAGAGGAAACATATTCTGCAGGGGTTTATAACAATCCGGATTTTGACACCAATATTATTCGTTATGGATATAATTCAATGACAACTCCAAGTTCAATTATCGATTTTGATGTTGTTTCTAAAACAAAAGACATAAAAAAGATACAAGAAGTATTGGGAGGGAAGTTTGACAAGAACAATTACATAAGCAAGCGTTTATGGGCAACTGCCCAAGACGGAACTGAAATTCCAATATCACTGGTATATCACAAAAACACACCATTAACTAAAGATACACCATTGTTTTTATATGGATATGGTTCTTATGGGCATTCAATTGATGCTGGTTTTAGCACAACACGTTTAAGTTTATTGGATAGAGGCTTTGTTTTTGCAATTGCTCATGTAAGGGGCGGTGAATATTTAGGACGTAAATGGTATGAAAAAGGAAAATTATTGCATAAAAAAAACACTTTTACCGATTTTATTGATTGTGCAAAATTTTTAATTGAAAAAGAATATACATCAAGTGCCCATTTATATGCAAGTGGAGGTTCTGCAGGTGGTTTACTGGTTGGAACTGTTATTAACATGGATCCAGAATTGTTTCATGGAATTATTGCTGCGGTACCTTTTGTTGATATAGTGACAACAATGTTGGATGATAACATTCCGTTAACTACTGGAGAATATGATGAATGGGGAAATCCGAACAAAAAAGTTTATTATGATTATATGAAATCATATTCACCTTATGACAATGTTTCGGGGCAAAAATACCCTAATATGTTGGTTACAACTGGCTTACATGATTCACAGGTTCAGTATTTTGAGCCTGTAAAATGGGTTGCCAAACTGCGAGAATTAAAAATTGATAAAAATATTTTATTGATGCACATTGATATGGAAGCAGGTCATGGCGGGGCTTCAGGACGATTTGATTCACTAAAAGAAACAGCAAGAGATTATAGTTTCGTGATTGATTTGGAAAGAAGAACAAAAATTTAAAATAAATCATAATTGTCCGATTCATTTTTTAATGAAAACAGGTTGCCTTAGCAGAGCTTTAATTAAAAATTATTTTATTTTTTAATAAGTGTTTAGCCTATAAAGAGCTATTTTAGTCCCATCAGGTCTTACTGTTTGTTGAGAAATAGATTTTATCCTAAAACAAGTCCCATCAAGAGCGAACCGTTTGTAAGATTCCATTATGATTGAGATAAATCATTTTTTATGAACATTTATCGGACAACAATGAAAAAAATTATTAAATTTGCATATTCGATTATTATTCATAAATTCGTATTCGAAAATATTATATCTGAATTAAATTTTATAAAATGACACAAAATATAGGTATATGTAATAATATTTTAGACCTAATAGGTAACACTCCCATAATTAAGTTAAACAAAATAACTAAAAATCTTCCTGGCACTTTTTATGTAAAGTATGAAGGGTTTAATCCTGGACATTCTATGAAAGATAGGATTGCTATACATATCATTGAAGAAGCAGAGAAGCAGGGATTGTTAAAAAAAGGCAGCACAATAATTGAAACGACTTCAGGAAATACTGGATTTAGCCTTGCTATGGTAAGTATCATAAAAGGCTATAATTGTATGTTGGCAGTTAGTTCGAAGGCTTCTCCAGGTAAAATAAATATGCTTAAAGCAATGGGTGCTAAAGTGTATGTTTGTCCAGCACATGTTAATGCGGACGATCCGCGTTCCTATTATCAAGTTGCAAAAAGGTTGCATTCAGAAACTGCAAACTCGGTTTATATCAATCAATATTTTAACAAGTTAAATGTTGATGCACACTATAATACAACTGGCCCTGAGATTTGGAAACAAACTAATGGCGAGATTACACATTTAGTTGCAGCAAGTGGTACTGGAGGAACAATTTCAGGCGTTTCTAAATATTTAAAGGAACAAAATCCTAAAATTAAAACTTTGGGCGTTGATGCATTTGGATCAATTTTAAAGAAATTCCACGAAACAGGGGAGTTCGACAAAAATGAAATCTATCCATACAGAATTGAAGGTTTAGGAAAAAATTTAATTCCTACTGCAACCGATTTTGATTCCATTGATGTTTTTGAAAAAGTGACCGACGAGGCCGCTGCACATAGAGCTAGAGAGCTTGCCTTAACCGAAGGTTTATTTACGGGATATACAAGTGGAGCCGTAATGCAAGCAACTTTGCAATATGCAGAGCAGGGCATGTTTGATGAAAATTCTAAAGTAGTATTAATTTTACCTGACCATGGTTCTCGCTATATGGAGAAAATTTATAGCGATGAATGGATGAAGGAGCAAGGTTTTTTTGACACCAAGAAACAAGCCCTTGAGGTTGTTGAATATATAAAATATCTCATAAGCGAAATAAGAATAGGGTTTGAAATTTAAATTTTAAACCCTTTTTTTATTTCATAACATTTGAATAGCAGAAAAAAAATCACGTTCTTTGTCCTCCGTATAAATGTAATTGGATAAATTACATTTTATCAAAAACACATATAATGAAAGATTTATTTGAAAGAATAGTAAACGACAAAGGTCCATTAGGAAAATGGGCTGAACAAGCTGAGGGATACTACGTTTTCCCTAAGTTAGAAGGAAATATCTCCAATAGAATGACCTTCAACGGAAAAAATGTAATCACTTGGAGCATTAATGATTACCTCGGTTTGGCGAATCACCCAGAAGTTAGAAAAGTGGATGCAGAAGCAGGTGTACAATACGGTTTGGCCTACCCAATGGGAGCAAGAATGATGTCGGGCCACACAAAATACCACGAACAATTAGAAAAAGAATTGGCAGAATTTGAAAACAAAGAAGCTGCTTATTTAGTAAATTTTGGATATCAAGGTATGGTTTCTGCGATTGATGCCTTGGTTACCAAAAACGATGTGATTGTTTATGATATGGATGCGCATGCTTGTATTATTGATGGTGTTAGGCTTCATCCAGGAAAAAGATTTACATTTCAACATAACAATATTGAAAGCTTAGAAAAAAATATTCAAAGAGCAACAAAAGTCGCAGAAGAAACCAATGGTGGTATTCTTGTTATTTCTGAAGGCGTTTTTGGAATGCGTGGTGATCAAGGAAAATTAAAAGAAATTGTTGCGCTTAAAGAAAAATATAACTTTAGACTTTTAGTTGATGATGCTCACGGATTTGGAACGTTAGGAGAAGATGGAAAAGGAACTGGTTTTGAACAAGGAGTGCAAGATGGTATTGATGTGTATTTTGCAACATTTGCTAAATCAATGGCTGGTTTTGGAGCTTTTTTTGCTGCCGATAAAGAGATTGTTCAGTATTTAAAATACAATATGCGTTCACAAATGTTCGCCAAATCTTTACCGATGCCTATGGTTATTGGTGCGTTAAAACGTTTAGATATGCTTAGAACTATGCCAGAACTAAAAGAAAAGTTATGGGAAAACGTTCACGCGCTTCAAAATGGTTTAAAAGACCAAGGTTTTAACATTGGAAAAACAAATACTTGCGTAACTCCTGTGTTTTTAGAAGGTGATATTCCTGAGGCAATGGCAATGGTAAATGACTTGCGTGAAAATTATGGAATATTTTGTTCCATCGTAGTTTATCCTGTAATTCCAAAAGGCTTGATTATTCTTAGGCTGATACCTACTGCAACGCATAATTTAGAGGATGTTAAAGTTACTATCGAAGCATTTTCAGCCATTCGATCTAAATTAGAAGCTGGTATTTACAAACGCATTGCGGCATCTATGATGGAGCAAAAAACAAAAGTATAGTCAAAAAAAAAGCTTTTTAGACAAAATCTAAAAGGCTTTTTTTTTGAAGGCAAATCAATGATCAATAGCCTTCGGAAATATTTTTAAGTGCATTTTTATTTAAAATTTTAATTTTTTTGCCAAGTAAATCGATTACGCCATCTTTTTTTAAGTTGGATAACAATCTTATGGCAGATTCTGTAGCAGTACCGATGGTATTTGCAATTTCTTCTCTTGTTAAAATAACATCTATACAATCTTCATTGTCAACACCAAATACTTCTTCCAAACTTAACAAAGTCTCCGCCAACCGATCTTTTACTGGTTTCTGAGCCATTTGCGAAATAGAGGTATTTGCATGGCTTAATTGAAGCGATATATTTTTTATTAAGTTTAAAGAAAATTGAGGATTATCTTTAATAGACTCTAAAATATCACCTTTAGGGATAAAACAAACGCGCATATCTTCCAAGGCTGTTGCGTTTAATCCTACAGGTTCTTCACTTAAAATAGAACGGTGGCCTAAAATATCACCGCCTTTAATAAATTTTATAATCTGTTCCTTTCCATTTGTATTCAACTTAGTCAATTTACATTTTCCGTCCTGAATACAATATAATCCATTGATAGAATTACCTTCAGTCATTATGTTTTCACCCTTTTTTATGATAAGTGATGTTTTGTGATCTGAAAATCTTTCTAATTCGTCATGCGTTAAAGTTTTAAGAGCGTTGAAACGCTTCATAATACATTGTGAACAATTAGACATAAAAAAAGTTTTAGTTAAGTAGTAATACTTGTAAAGGTACAAAGATAAATGATAAATATCATTATTAGAAAACATTAAATGAATATTTTTGCAAAGAAATTGAATTTAGAATGGATTTAGATAGTTGTTTTCATTGTGGTGCTCCTTGCGGAAATAGCCCAATAGCCTTTGATGAAAAGCAATTTTGCTGCAATGGATGTAAAACAGTTTATGAAATATTAAGCAGCAATGAGTTGGGTTGTTATTATGACTTACAAGCTACTCCAGGAACTATTCCATCCGACATAAAAGGCAAGTACAATTATCTGGAAAATGAAGACATCATTGAAAAATTGCTCGAATTTAATGATACAGAAACTTCCGTAGTTGAATTTTTTATTCCAAGTATTCATTGCAGTTCTTGCATTTGGATTCTTGAAAATTTAACCAGATTGAATGGTGGGGTAACTACTTCTATGGTTAATTTCCCAAAAAAAACAGTAAGAATTACTTTTAAAAACACCGCAATCAACTTAAAACAATTGGTGGAGTTAATGACTTCCATTGGTTATGAGCCTTACATAAGTTTAGATGATGCGGATGCCATTAAAAATAAAGTGGATAAAACGCTGATTTACCAGGTTTCAATTGCAGCTTTTTGTTTTGGAAATATTATGCTGCTTTCTTTTCCTGAATATTTTGATGCCGATGAGTTTTGGCTAGAAAAATATAAACATGTTTTTAGATGGCTTATGTTTGCGATGGCACTTCCAGTTGTTTTTTATTCGGCAAAAAATTATTTTATTTCTGCCTATAAAGGTTTGTCTCATAAAATATTAAACATAGATGTTCCGATAGCTTTGGGAATTGCAGTCCTATTCTTAAGAAGCTCTTTTGAAATTATTTCAAATACTGGTTCAGGATTTTTTGACAGTTTGGCGGGATTGGTTTTCTTTTTGCTCTTGGGAAAATTTTTTCAACAAAAAACCTACAATTTTTTATCTTTTGAACGCGACTATAAATCTTATTTCCCAATAGCAGTCACAAAATTGGCAGGTGGAATTGAAAAAAATATTCCCGTGCAGGATGTTGAAAAAGGGAATCGGTTATTGATTAGGAATCAGGAGTTAATTCCTGTGGATGGAATTTTAATCAACGGAAATGCATCGATTGATTACAGCTTTGTGACTGGCGAGTCATTGCCGGTAACCAAACAATCGGGCGACAAACTTTTTGCTGGCGGAAAGCAAACTGCAGGTGCCATAGAAATGGAAGTTGTGAATACCATTTCACAGAGTTATCTAACACAGTTGTGGAGCAATGATATTTTTAATAAAGAAACAGATATCACCATAAAAAATATAACCGACACCATCAGTAAATATTTCACGATTGCTATTTTGGCCATTGCCATTTTAGCAGCTTTTTTTTGGTATATAAACAATCCGTCTATGGTATTTAATGTGGTAACGGCGGTATTAATCATTGCTTGTCCCTGTGCTTTGGCATTGTCGGCACCATTTGCAATAGGCAATATTTTGCGAATTTTCGGCTATCATAAATTTTATTTAAAAAATGCGGAAACCGTTGAAAACCTCGCTAAAATTGACACTATTATTTTTGATAAAACTGGTACCATAACTTCCACAGACAAATCACATCTTATTTATAGAGGCGAAACATTGCGTATAGAAGAAATAAAAGCCGTTAAAAGTGTATTAAGAGCCTCAAATCACACTTTAAGCAGATCGCTTTACAACCATATTCAGGAAGAAGCTTTGATAGATAAGCCAAGTCATTTTGAAGAGGTTCTTGGGAAAGGTATTCATGCAATCATAAATGAAATGGAACTAAGACTTGGATCTGCAAATTTTACTGGAGCAACTTCTTTTGAAAGCAATGAAACGGCAATTCATATAAGAATAAACAATCAGTTTAAAGGAAGTTATATTTTTAAAAATACTTACAGAGAAGGAACAAAGCACATTTTTGAAATACTTTCAAAAAAATATAAACTGGTAATCCTTTCCGGAGATAACGATGGGGAAAAAACGTATTTGGAGAAGTTATTGCCAATAAACACCATTTTTCAATTTAATCAGAAACCTGAAAGCAAACTGGAATATATCAAAAATCTTCAGCAAAATGGAGAAAAAGTAATGATGGTTGGAGATGGGCTAAATGATGCTGGTGCATTGGCGCAAAGCAATGTTGGAATTGTGATCTCTGAAAATGTGAATGTATTTTCACCAGCATGTGATGGCATTCTCGATGCAAATTTTTTTAACAATTTACCAAAGTTATTAACTATTTCCAATAAAACTATTAAGATTATCAAGGCAAGTTTTATGTTGGCTTTTTGCTACAATGTGGTAGGAATGTATTTTGCATTAACGGGCGCTTTAACCCCAATAGTTGCCGCTATTTTAATGCCTGTAAGTTCCATAAGCATTGTGATTTTTGTGACAATTATGACAAATTTGGTTTCAAAAAAATATTTGAATTAACCAATAAAAGTAGTTGTAAAAAATACCAGATTTTAATCTTAAATTTAATAATGAGAATATAATCGGTTTTTTAAATTAAAAAAAGTTTAATCTAAAAATGGTTAAATAAAACTTCCTCAAAAGAAATACGCTGTAACCTAGTGAGTTACGGGCATAAGATAATAATAACTAAAATTAATATTTCATTAATAAAATAAAATAACTAAATTTATCAAAAATTGTGGAAAAACGGTTTAAACGGTTTCTTTCCTTATAATCAAATGTTAGTAATTTTTTGTGTGGTTTTATAGAGTAATTTCATGTTCCTCCAACATCTGGATATATAAAAAAAAGAAATTAACTCTCTAAAAAGACCTCTTAAAGATTGGTTAACTGGTTGGATAAATTAAATATATAGTTCTATTAACAGCAACCACTATGCAATAATGCACTGAGAACAAAATAATCTATGAAAAATCTAATTTTAACATCAATTATGTTTTTATCTTTAATCATTTTTAATTCTTGTGATGAAGATGAATCTATTTTAAAAAAACCAAGTGAATCATCAATATTAATCCTAAATCAGGAGGATGTTCCTGATATAACAGGTTTTAATGTTATCTATGACAATACTCGTGAAACAACTTTAAACAAAGAAACAGGTATTTTACAGGTTCCAGTCAATTACTCTAAAAATACAATGAGAAAAGACGAATTAGAATCTCCTGATGTAAAATGGAGAGTTGCTACAAGAAAATCTGGTTGTAAAGATGGTGTAGGATTTAGATGCGGGAATAATTTACCGAAAATAGAGAGCAAAGGAGAGAATAAAGATAATAAAAGAACTTTACAAGCTTCAATTATTAAAGATAATGAAAATGGATATATTAATTTTCAATTTGATAAGAATACTGATTGGGGAAATTTTTAAAGTAAATAACCTCACAAATTAATAACAAGGAAGAGTTGTAAGACTCTTCCTTGTTATTCTTTATACTTACCTGTTAATTTACGTGTGTAAGGGAAAATAGTAATACAAAGCCTGTTTTACTGTTCTCATAAAATAAAGAAAATTATAAATTAATCATTCTCTTCAATTATTTTAAATTAAAGAATTATTAGTGTCCGATAAAAAATCCCTCAATAATTGAGGGATTTTTCGTATATAGCAGAATTAATCTATAACCAAAAATTCAGCTATGGGCAAAAGTACAATTTTTTTCGGACAGCCGATATTCAG
>JAQVGD010000257.1 GCA_028696945.1 Lutibacter sp. | reverse complement strand
AAAAAGCCAAATTTTCCTTGCAAGGCGTAATCGGTTTGTTGGAGAAATACCAGATTGAAGTGGAGTGATTTTAACACTTTGTATGATTAAATTAATTAATTTTTAATACTTTTATTGCCATTCTCAAAATAAATAAGATTTAATTAAATTCCTTTACTATTTTTACGATTAAATTAATTGTTATATGAAACTATTTTTAAAATGTGATTTTAATACCATACGCAAAAAAGTGTTAGAATCCACACTCAACAAGTTTGATGTTAAATTTACGATTGTAGGTTTTGGTGAAGTAGAATTTCTTGAAAAATTGGATGCAGCCAAATACGATGCCATAAATAATGAATTAAAAGAATATGGGATTGAAATAGTTGAAAATAAAGTAAGTATTTTAATTCAAAAAATAAAAGATACCATTGTAGATATGGTATATAACGAAGAGACCAATGTGAATGTAAAAAGTTCCGTGTATTTATCTGAAAAGTTAAAACGAAGTTATGGTTACCTTTCCAGTTTATTTTCTGAAGTTACCTATACCTCTATTGAAAACTTTATCATTCTTCAAAAAATAGAATATACAAAACAGCTTATATTAAATACTGAATTAAGTTTAACTGAAATTTCTTTTAAATTAGGCTATTCAAGTGTTGCGCATTTAAGTAATCAATTTAAAAATACCACAGGCATTACACCTTCAGCTTTTCGACGTATTATTTTAAAAAGGAGAGAAATTGCATAGCAAAAAATTAACTAACACTTATTAAGAAACTATATGCAAAACGATTATTTACACATAATTTTGGCAGATGACGATGAAGACGACAGACTGTTTTTTACAGATGCT
Organism: Lutibacter sp.; assembly: GCA_028696945.1. Lineage (GTDB taxonomy): Bacteria > Bacteroidota > Bacteroidia > Flavobacteriales > Flavobacteriaceae > Lutibacter. The sequence goes on along the minus strand of JAQVGD010000257.1, from coordinate 2,487 downwards.
TTTGATGAACTAAAAATGAATACAAAAGTTGAAACTTTTAACGATGGTGTAGCGTTAATGAAATATTTAAACAAACAGGATGTGCTTTTGCCCAATGTTCTTTTTTTAGATTTAAATATGCCAAAAAAATCAGGTATAGAATGTTTAACTGAAATTAAAGCCAATGAAAAAATGGCTGATGTGGCTATAGCTATTTATTCTACATCTGCTTCTGAAGAAGATATAGAGGAAACATTTGTGTTAGGAGCAAATATTTACATAAAAAAGCCAAGTGATTTTAACCAACTCAAAAAAATACTTTCAGAAGTTGTAGCTATTAATTGGCAGTACCAAACCCATTGTTTAGACATAGACAATTTTTTATTAAGTATAGAATGACAAGAAAATTATTTTCCGAATCGGCTTTAATTTTAAGAATCATTTTTATAATCAGTGTTTTTATAATTCTTTTAACAGGCGGTTTTTCGTACAAAAATATTTCTAATTTAAAAAACTCCACAAAGCTGGTAGTTAGCACTTATGAAGTCAATATAGCGTTAAAAGAAGTAATTTCTTATTTAAAAGATGCAGAAAGCAGTTATAGAAATTACATGTTTACAAAAGACACCTTATACTTAAATCAATATTTAAATGCTAGAGAAAAAGTCACTATTTCATTTGCGCAATTAAAAGAAATAACAAGCACGGATACTGTACAAAAAGAAAACTTAATAACGTTAAATAAGTTAATAGCTTCGCTTTTCAATAATTTAACCGAGACCATTGGCTATGTTGATAATAATCAAACGTATGGAGACGAGTTCAAATCTAAACTTTTTGAGGAAAATATAATTATGTATTCCATTAGTCGTAAGGTTAATGACATGATTGAGTTTGAAAAAAGGCAACTTGAGGAGCGCCAAAAACAGCATCAAAGTAATTTACAATTTACACCCTTAACTCTTTATTTTATTTTAATAATTACCTTATTATTAATAATTATTTCTTATAATAAAATCAGCAATAATTTTAATAATATAAAACTAATTAATAATCAATTATTAATATTTAAAGAAGCGGCCATTCAATTGGAAATAATAGGTAAGCATGGCAATTGGGTTTGGGATGTTGAAACAAATGAGTTTACCTTTTCAGATAATTTATATCGTGTTTTGGGGGAAGAACCTCAATCTTTTGAGCCTACCGTAGATAATTTTATGAAGTTTGTGCATCCAGGTGACCAAGAAAATCTTACTAAAAAAATAAAACAAATGATGCAAGATAAAAACTTGCCATTTATTTACTACAGAATTGTTCAAAAAGATGGAAGTACAAAACATATAAAAGGATATGGTAAACTTTTAACCAACAATGATGGAGAAAGCCGATTAATTGGAAATATTACTGATATATCAGATGAGATTGAAAGTTTTTTAGAGATTGAAAAGCGTAATGTGGAACTAGAAAGAAATAATGAAGAACTCTCTGCTTTTAATTATATTGCAAGTCACGATTTACAGGAACCTTTGCGAAAAATACAAACCTTTATTTCTAGACTTGAAGAAAAAGAAGCTGAAAAATTTTCCAGCTCAGGATATCAATACTTAGAGGGTATTAAAACCGCAGCGGCGAGAATGCGTTTGTTAATAGATGATTTGTTGGAATATTCAAGAATTAATAAGTCTGATAAAGAGTTTGTTATGGCTGATTTAAATGAAATTCTAGAAAAAGCAAAACAAGATGTAGCTGAAATTATTTCAGAAAAAAAAGCAATCATTACAAGTGATATTTTGCCATCAGTAACTGGAATTCCTTTTCAGATGCAGCAATTGTTTTTAAACTTACTAAGTAATTCTTTAAAGTATTCTAAGAAGGACAAAACTCCAATTATTAATATAGAATACACAAAAGTTAAAAGAAAAGAAGACCCAAATTTGATAAATACAACCAAAAGCGATTATCATAAAATTACTTTTTCAGATAATGGTATTGGTTTCAATCAGGAATATGCAGAACAAATATTCGAACTATTTAACAGGATTCACTCTAAGCAAGATTATTCGGGAACAGGTGTAGGGCTTTCCATTTGCAAAAAAATTATGGAAAATCATCACGGTTTTATTTTTGCAAAAGGAAAACCCAATGTTGGTGCCATTTTTACCCTTTATCTTCCCATTAAATAAAATTTCATATAGCTTTCTAAAATAGACCAAAGTTTTAAGCTTTTGGTTTTTTGTTTTATAACATTATCTACTCTAAATCTTTTAGAAAACAAATTTTAAATTACTTCAATATAGAAATTCTGTAACAATTTTTTAAAATGCTGTAACATAAAACATGTAAATGGATTGTAATATTGTAATGAGAAAAAAGAAGGTACAGAATAGCTGCCATAACAAACAGTATTGACTTTAATGTATTGGCAGTTAAAATATTAGTGAAATTAAATTATAATTTAATCAATAGAATTCCCCGACGCTTGCGTCGGGTGTAGCGTAAAGATATGTA
>JAQVGD010000256.1 GCA_028696945.1 Lutibacter sp. | reverse complement strand
AACCAAGAAACAGTATGACCCATTCGTCTTTGTTCTTTCATAACTCAAAGATACAAAAGTGGGTAGCAACTGAAAGTCTTGCACTAAAAGTGCATAGTTTTAACTAACGAATGAGACCAATAAAAAACAATAAAAAATAGCAAATAAAACGAGTATAACAAATTTTGATACACAGAGGAATGATTAATGGCGAACAGCAGCTGTACCAACAAAATAATAAATCATAAACAGATGAAAAAAGTAACTAAAGAAACCTACATCAATTGGTATAAAGATATGCTCTTTTGGAGAAAATTCGAAGATAAATTAGCGGCACTTTATATTCAACAAAAAGTAAGAGGTTTTCTACATTTATATAATGGACAAGAAGCCGTTTTAGCTGGTGCTTTGCATGTGATGCAAAAAAATGACAAAATGATAACTGCTTACAGAAATCATGTTCAACCCATCGGCTTGGGTGTTGACCCTAAAAGAATTATGGCTGAATTGATGGGAAAAGACACGGGAACTTCTCGTGGTATGGGTGGTTCTATGCATATATTTTCTCCTGAACATAACTTTTTTGGCGGTCATGGAATTGTGGGCGGACAAATACCTTTAGGTGCTGGTTTGGCTTTTGCCGATAAATATTTTGGACGGGATGGCGTTACCTTAACTTATTTTGGTGATGGAGCGGCCAGACAAGGTTCTTTGCACGAAACATTTAATATGGCCATGACATGGAAACTTCCAGTAGTTTTTATTTGCGAAAACAATGGTTATGCAATGGGAACTTCCGTGAGTAGAACCTCAAATCATGAGGATATTTGGAAACTTGGTTTGGGTTATGAAATGCCTTCAGGACCTGTAGATGGAATGAACCCAGTTAAAGTGGCGGAAGCTATGGACGAGGCCATTAGACGCGCCAGAAGAGGTGACGGTCCAACGTTCCTCGATATAAAAACATATCGGTATAGAGGACATTCTATGAGTGATGCCCAAAAATATAGAACGAAGGATGAAGTTGATGAGTATCGTAAAATTGATCCAATTTCTCAGGTTCTGGCTGTTATAAAAGAGAAAAAATACGCCACGGATAAAGAAATTAAAGCTTGGGGTGAAGCAGTAAAAGATAAAGTGGAAGAATGTGTCCAATTTGCTGAAGAATCTCCATTTCCGGACAAGCAATTATTATATGATATTGTTTACGAACAAAAGGATTATCCTTTTTTAAAACATAGATAAATGGCAGAAATTATAACAATGCCACGATTAAGTGATACAATGACTGAAGGTGTTGTGGCACAGTGGTTAAAAAAAGTTGGCGATAAAATTTCAGAAGGAGATATTTTAGCTGAAATTGAAACCGATAAGGCAACAATGGAGTTTGAATCCTTTAATGAAGGCACACTTTTATATATCGGTTTAAAAGATGGCGAAAGTGCTCCTGTAGATGCATTATTGGCCATTATTGGCGAAGAAGGTGAAGATATTGATGCCATCCTAAAAGAGTTTAAAGCTGCTGCAAAGAGTGAAAGCAAAACTCCTGAAACAACGAAGGCCCCCGAAGTGCCAAAAGCTACAGAAAAAGCAGCTGAGATTGCTGAACCTGCAAAAGTAACCGAAACTGCACAAGTTCCAGTTTCTGAAAATGCGTCAGGAAGAATTATTGCATCGCCTTTGGCTAAAAAAATTGCTTCAGAAAAAGGAATAGATTTAAACACTGTTTCAGGAACAGGTACAGGCGGACGCATTGTGAAATCGGATATTGAAAATTACGTTCCAACGGCAGTTTCCGCAACAGCTACTGTTTCTGCACCAATTGTTTCAGGAACAGAAAGTTTTGAAGAAATACCAAATTCTCAAATGCGCAAAACCATTGCGCGAAGGTTAGCGGAATCTAAATTTACTGCGCCACATTATTATTTAATGCTGGAGATTAATATGGACAACGCCATTGAATCGCGCAGACTAATTAATGAATTGCCAGACACGAAAGTGTCTTTTAACGACATGGTGGTAAAAGCAAGTGCCATGGCCTTAAAAAAACATCCAAGGGTAAATTCACAATGGTTTGACGACAGGACACGCATAAATAACCATGTGAATATTGGCGTTGCGGTTGCGGTTGAAGATGGATTGCTTGTGCCTGTTGTTCGTTTTACCGATCAAAAAACTATGACTCAAATTGGTGCTGAAGTAAAAGATATGGCGACTAGAGCCAGATCCAAAAAATTAACACCTGCAGAAATGGAAGGAAGCACTTTTACGGTATCTAACCTTGGAATGTTTGGAATTTCAGAATTTACCTCTATTATCAACCAGCCAAACTCAGCAATATTATCGGTTGGCGCAATTATTGAAAAACCCATTGTGAAAAATGGCGAAATTGTGGTGGGCAATACCATGAAAGTTACTTTGGCTTGCGATCATAGAACAGTTGACGGTGCTACCGGCGCAGCATTTCTACAAACATTAAAGCAATTTATCGAAAATCCGGTGACTATGTTGGCATAATATTCAGCCTTATTCATTTATAATTTTTAAAACCCATTGCATTAACAATGGGTTTTTTTATGGGGTCTATTAACCATAAAAAAAAATCCCCAACTTTCGTTGAGGATTTTAAATATTTTAACGTTGCTAATTATTTTTTAAATTTAGCATATTTGGTTTTGAACTTATCAATACGTCCAGCAGTATCAACCATTTTAGTTTTACCAGTGTAATAAGGATGTGAAGTTCTTGAAATCTCTAATTTTACCAAAGGGTATTCAACACCATCAACTTCAAGAGTTTCTTTAGTGTTAACTGTTGAACGAGTTAAAAACACATCTTCATTTGACATATCTTTAAATGCTACCATTCTATAATTTTCTGGGTGTATACCTTTTTTCATCGTAAACTCGTTTTAAATGTAATTTTATTTTTAAGACTGCAAATTTAACTATATTTTTGATACTTCAAACAATAATTTATTTTATTTACATAAAAAACTCATAAAAAGCCCTTTTTAGTTATGTCCTACAAATTATTTTTTAGTTTTTTCACCTTCATCTTGTTGTTCTCCTGTAAAAGTGAGCATAAGTTTATCATTAATACTCCGAAAAAAATTCAGATAAATAAAGAATTAATCATTTCTGTTTCTGAAAAAAATAACGCAACTATTGATTCAGTCCAGTTTTCTATAGATGATAAAAAAATTGAAGCTGATGCCAATGCTGCTACTTTAAAAATTAACGATTATAAACTTGGAAAACATGTAATTACTGCAATCGTTTTTTATGAAAACAAAACAGCTAAAATTTCTGAAACTGTTTATTTTTTGGCTGATTCTATTCCTAAAATCTAT
>JAQVGD010000255.1 GCA_028696945.1 Lutibacter sp. | reverse complement strand
GAATACGGAAAACTAGTTGCAAAAAATCAAGTAAAAATTGGAATGACAAAACAGATGTGCGAGGATGCTTGGGGTACTACCTTTGATAAGAAAAGGTTTACCGATAGTGCTGAGGAGAAAGAAATTTGGCGATATGTTGGTAGAAGTAGGTTGATTTTTGTTAATGGAATTCTAACAAACATTATTGAGTAACCCATTGTTATCGGTTGTAAAAACAGAGTTTGATGTGATTCTAACTTGTTAAATCTATTGGAAAAGAATTGTAAAACACAGGAATGGTTATGGAAGAAAAAATTTACATAATTTGCAGTAGATGTAAGGACTATGGTTTTGAATTCCGTTCAAAGCATAATATATCACCACTTGACTGTATTGATGGTAAAGCTAATGCTGAAATCTGGATAATTGGTTTAAACCCCAAAAATAAATTGGGGCATATTGAAACAAGAAGCCAAAAGGATTTTCAATTTTTTAATCCAAATGGTCATCAATATTTTAGAGATTTCAAAAAAGTGTCTACTAGACTTTATAGCAATTGGGAGCGTGACGATAGAAATATTGCCCATATAGATTTGGTTAAATGTTTCTCTGAAACCTTTCCACCTATGGTTGAGAAAAATGGTAAAAACAATCAAAGGTTTATTGTGGTCAATTGTATTGGGTATTTGAAACTGCAAATAATAGAGTATAAGCCAAAAATTATTATTTGTAATGGCTCACCTGTATGCTGGGAAATTATGCGATTACTTCCACCCAAACAAGATTATGACCTTGACTGCATAACATCTTACTGTACAAATGTTGACAATCATAAATTCTGGATTGTTCTTTCTGGTTTTATCGGAAGGATAGTCAATAGAAATAAGAGAAGATTGGGAATGGAGATAGAGCAAATAATTGAAAGTGAAAACATTTCATATTAAACTACTGAAACAATATATTTTAGAAAAAAGTACAAAACAAACTGAACACCAAGACAGTAAAATAAAAAAACTGTTGGCAACAAGGGTTGTAGCTAATGTGGGTTTTTAATGGGTTCTCGGAACGGTTTCGCCCGTTCGGGTCGATTTCGTCCCCGACGAAATCGAAACTCGTTCTCCCACACTAGCCACACCCCCAGCCGTTAGCAACCATGGTGTACGAAAACGAAGATTTAGCCCATCGGCAGCCTGTTTCGCGCTTAGATGAATTGACAAAATGGAAATTTGCCGGTAGGCTGAAAGCGTTGCGTTTGGCGAAGCATCTGGAAAGAACAGGCCTTCGAGGGGCTAGAAAATATTTCACTACCTCGACCAGAATGGTGGATAACGCCTAGCCTATTTTGCTTGCGTAGGGCTGCTTTGAAAATTGGGGTGGAAAGCCCACGCTGAGAGGAGGAAAAGGCTTTTCGCATTATCGGGCTGAAAATGCTAATCAGGGCTGGAATCTAGAAATGGATGTGATGAAGCCCGCCCACGAAGAATGGTACGTCAGCAGCCTCTGAAAGGAAATTTTGGTGGCTAGGCGCTGAAGATTTGGAAGGAATGGCTGGACACGATGAGATAATTCCCTCTACCCCACCGCACCTCACCAGCGGAGCGGGTACGCTGACAGGCAAGTGGCTTGCTGCTGGGCAACGTTATCACGGGGGGACATGGGTACATCGACCGCTCAACCAGCTCTTAAACCACAGGTTGCTAACAAGGGGTGCAAGCCATGCGGGGGATGCGATGACCTCGGGGCAGCAGAGCCCGCACGGGGGCTGCCCTAACGGCGGATGAAGACGCTGCGCCACGAACTCCCCCACGGCTCACACCCCCAGCCGTTGGCGGTAATTTTGAGACAAAAACAAGAATTCAATAACTCACTTAATACATAAATTATGAAAGTAAAAATATTAACAATAATTTTATTGATTACTATTTTTAGTAGAGCAAATTGTTTTGCTATGCCTCCCTATGAATTTATTGAAATTTATAAACTATATTTTGATGAGCAATATGAAGTAGTTAAGGCAAAAATGAAATCATTTGGGTTTGAATTACATTCTGAGGTACCACCTTATACATATAATAACATTTCTTATAAAGGAGAATTTATTTTTGAAAAAAAATACACCAAAAAGGTTTATAGTCAATGTGGTAAATATGGACCATATGATGTTGAATTTATTTTAGAACTAAAATTTAAAACGGTAACAGATAAAGCGTTTTCAAACAGCAGAATAGATTATAAATTCAAAACTGATGATAAGTACATTTATGCTAGTGATATAATTATAAATGAATGGTTAAAAGGAATTGATGAAAAAAATAGTTTTATAAAATTTAACCTAGATAATTTTGAGACTTATAATAGAAACGAAATTATTAATTCAACAAAAAAAAACCCACAGTATAAAAAGCATTTTATAATAAGAGACACTACTGAAGTTTGGGGTAAAACTACTGAAGAGGGAATTCTTTTTACTTCAACAAAGCCAAAACTTGAATTCAGATTATTTTGGGATGGTAATCAAGGGAGTGCAATTTATACAATTTGGGGGTTTATGATTAATAGAAAAGCATTATCCCCAATTAAAGACATTAACCTTTTCTTGAAAAATCAAAAACACTAATTTAAGAATAAAAATAACATATCGCCTTTTTGCTTGAACAAAAAAATTATGATGGATCTTAATATCAAAGTGTTATGTACAATATATGACCAAAACAAGAAAACAACAAACAGGTTTGATAATATTTCAAAACTATCAATTTAATAATCACTAAAAGTCTATATTATGAATCCAGATTTAAAGAAAGCTATTGAAGGTTATTGTTCAAAGTTGCCCTACATTAATGAGTCAAGTCAGCCACACGATGACAATCGGCTCTACTCAATTTCATACTACTTAGTGAAAACAAAGGAACGATTTGATACAGATTTTTTCAAACAGGAACTTCGTAAAAATTCTAAAGCAAGTTTGGACAAATTAAATAATGTTCAATTTGAGGAATTTGCAGAAAATAGAATTGATGAAATTCAAAGAGGAAGTTATATTATTGAAAGAATATCTAACTTAATTTTTTAATAATAATACCATCCTTGCTTCTATAAGCAAAGGTGTAAATTTTGATTTTTCGCCTCTCCCATTTTTGGTATTTCAAATATGAAATGTTTTTTATTTGAATTTAGGTGGTACAATTAATGAAATTCTATAATTGAAAAAAGAGTTGCAATATTAATATTTGTTACCATAAACAACACGAAATAATGAAAAATATACTATTATTCATTGTCTTTATAATTCCATTTTTGGGTTTTGCACAATCCAATGAAAAAGAATATTCAGTGAAAGGCATTGTTACAAACAATTC
>JAQVGD010000071.1 GCA_028696945.1 Lutibacter sp. | reverse complement strand
TTTTTATTTTCCTGAAATTTACTTCCGTAACGAATAGCCCTTTCAATAAAAGACACTCCCTTTTCATCTAATTGATAATATTGCGCGCGATGCACATTTTTGAAGGAATCAAAGCCGCCAGCCATTGCCAATCCGTCGAAAGCTTTTTTTGTGGCAGCACGCAAATCGATGCGTTTGGTTAAGTCAAAAATTGACGAATAGTTTCCGTTTTTCTTGCGTTCTTCAACAATAGCGGCAACTGCTGAAGCACCAACACCTTTTATGGCACCCATTCCAAAGCGAATGGCACCTTCTTTGTTTACTGCAAATTTGTAATATGATTCATTAATATCCGGACCTAAAACTTGGATTCCAGCTCGGATGCATTCTTCCATAAAAAAGGAAATCTGCTTGATGTCACTCATATTATTCGACAAAACTGCCGCCATAAATTCCGCAGGATAATTTGCCTTTAAATAAGCCGTTTGATAGGCGATATAAGCGTAACAAGTGGAGTGTGATTTGTTAAATGCGTATGCAGCAAATGCTTCCCAATCTTTCCAAATTTTTTCCAACACTTCTTCGGGATGATTGTTTGCCTTACCGCCTTTAATAAATTTAGGTTTCAATTTTACAAGCAACTCCAGAATCTTTTTTCCCATGGCTTTACGCAACATATCGGCTTCACCTTTTGTAAATCCGGCAATCTTTTGGGAAAGCAACATTACCTGCTCCTGATAAACGGTAACGCCATAAGTTTCTTTCAGAATATCTTCCATAACCGGCAAGTCATATTCAATGGCTTCTTGCCCGTGTTTACGCATAATAAACAAAGGAATGTATTCCATTGGTCCCGGACGGTAAAGGGCGTTCATGGCAATTAAATCGGCAAATTGCGTAGGTTTTAGGGCTTTTAAATGCTTTTGCATTCCAAAAGATTCATATTGGAATATTCCTATTGTTTCCCCGCGTTGAAAAAGTTCATAAGTTTTTGGATCGTCTAAAGGAAAATCGTCCGGAACCAATTCTTTGCCGTGTTTGCCTTTTATAATTTTAAGGGTTTCTTTGATTAAGGATAAAGTTTTTAATCCTAAAAAGTCCATTTTTAGCAGGCCTGCGCTTTCAACCACATTGTTGTCGAACTGCGTAACATACATATCGGTATCTTTCGCGGTTGCAATCGGAATTAAATTGGTAATATTTTCGGGCGTAATGATGACACCGCAAGCGTGGGTTCCTGTATTTCTTACAGAGCCTTCCAATGCGCGCGCCTGATTGATAGTTTGAGCGGCCAAGTCATCGCCTGCAGCTATTTTTCTTAGTTCGTTTACATTTTCTAAATCTTCTGTTCTTAAACCTTTAATAATTGCCTTGCTTTTTTCGTCTTCCCCAAAAATATTTTTCAGTTTAACCAGCGGAATCAATTTTGCTATTCTGTCGGCATCAGATAAAGGTAAATCGAGCACACGCGCAGTATCTCTGATAGAAGATTTTGCGGCCATAGTGCCATAAGTTATAATTTGTGCAACCTGACTTGCACCATATTTTTTGATAACGAAATCAATTACTTTTTGTCGGCCTTCATCATCAAAATCAATGTCGATATCGGGAAGCGATACCCGATCCGGATTTAAAAAACGTTCAAAAAGCAAGTCGTATTTAATGGGGTCAATATTGGTAATCCATAAGCAATAGGCGACTGCCGAACCCGCCGCAGAACCTCGCCCAGGCCCAACCGAAACGCCCATTTTTCGGGCTTCTAAAATAAAATCCCAAACAATTAAGAAGTAGCCTGGATAGCCGGTTTTTTCAATAACCGACAATTCAAAATCGAGCCGTTCCTTGATTTCGTTATCCAATATTTCGCCATATCTTTTTTTAGAACCTTCAAAAGTTAAATGGCGTAAATAGGCATTTTCTCCTCTAACGCCGCCATCAATTTCATCTTCAGGATTTACAAATTCCTGTGGAATGGCAAATTTTGGCAGCAACACGTTACGCGCCAACGTATAAATTTCAACTTTATCGGTTATTTCCTGAATATTGGTAATGGCATCTGGTAAATCGGCGAACAAACTTTTCATTTGTTCCTGACTTTTAAAATAGTATTCATTATTTGGCAAACCATATCTGAAACCTCTTCCTTTACCAATTGGCGTTGCCCTTTTTTCGCCATCTTTCACGCACAATAAAATATCATGTGCCGTCGATTCCTCCTGATTTGTGTAATAGGTATTGTTGGTGGCAATTAGTTTTACATGATGTTTTTTTGAAAATTCAACCAGCACTTGGTTCACATGATTTTCATTTTCCTGATTGTGACGCATCACTTCCAGATAAAAATCGTCACCAAATTGTTCCTTCCACCAAATTAGAGCTTCTTCAGCCTGTTTTTCACCAACGTTTAAAATCTTGCTCGGTATTTCTCCAAATAAATTTCCCGAAAGTACAATTAGATCTTCTTTGTATTGTTCAATAATATTTTTGTCGATTCTAGGTATATAATAAAATCCTTTGGTATTGGAAATTGATGACATTTTGGCCAAATTATAGTAGCCATTTTTGTTTTTTGCCAAAATAACAATGTGGTAACCATTGTCTTTTTGCGATTTGTCCTCATGATTTTCACACACATAAAATTCGCAGCCCAAAATGGGCTTTATAGGAAGTTTTGCCTCTTCACCTTCGGTTAATTTTTCGTTAAAATTTTCAACAGATTTGTTGTAATCCAGCACTTCTTTTATAAAGTAAAAAGCACCCATCATATTTCCCGTATCTGTCAGTGCAACCGCTGGCATTTTGTTTTTTATGGCGGCTTGAATTAGGTTGCTTACGCTGGAAGTTGACTGTAAAACAGAAAACTGTGAATGACAGTGCAAATGAGAGAATTTTGCATTTTCAAGGATTTTGAAATTTTCCTTAACAGGTGTGTTGTCCTCAGAATTTTCTTCCGATTTTGTTTTTAATTTTTTGCTTTCTTTTTTTAAGTCGATATGTTTTAAGCCGATAACCTCAATAGCGGACGGATTTTTAGCTTCAAAAGTTTCAAAATAATCCGAAGAAACTTTGAGTTCTTCTTTTGTAAAAATCCTTTTCCGAATCAACTCTAAAAAACAACGTGTGGTGGCTTCCACATCGGCAGTTGCGTTGTGGGCTTCGCCAAAAGGTGCGTTAAATAAATATTGATGAAGTTCTGTTAACGTAGGATATTTAAATTTTCCGCCGCGTCCGCCTTTAAGTTGGCATAAATTTGCTGTAATTTCACTACAAGTGTCCAAAACAGGCAAATCATTTAAATTTGTAGCCAGTTTTTTTCTGTAAAATTCGCAACCCATAATATTTAGATCGAACTTTACATTTTGGCCAACCACAAAAGTAGTTTTGGCAAGTACTTCATTAAAAAGTTGCAAAACAGTTTCTAAATCTTCTCCCTTTTCTTCGGCCAACTGTGTTGAAATTCCGTGAATTTGTTCAACATCATACGGAATGTTATAGCCTTCTGGCTTGATCAAAAAATCTTTTTGTTCAATCAATTCTCCATACTTGTCGTGAAGTTGCCATGCAATTTGAACACATCTTGGCCAATTGTCTATGTCGGTAAATGGAGCATTCCAATTTTTAGGTAAACCAGTGGTTTCTGTGTCAAAAATTAAAAACATGTGGCTGAGTTTTTTGCTTATATATGAGTTTATAAAAGTAACACTTTATAAATTTTTCACTTCCTATCTTATATTTTTTTATTAACAATTGCCCATTTTTCACAAATATTGAATGGAAATAGAAAATGCCAAATGACTTCCTATTGAAATCTATAAAACAGTGCAGTAATCGTAAATGCAGTAATAGATTTGCAATAATTAAAAGCCAAATACCAATCATATTTAGTCGTTTTTTAAGCTTAAATTTGACAATAAATAGTTTTTTATTGATGGCGTTTTTAGGATTTAAATAGTTGCTACAAAATATGCTGAAATTGAATGTATTATTTGAAATAATCTTATTATATTTGCAACCCTAATTAATAACCAAGGTTTCGTACCTTAAAATTTAAAAATATGCCAGTAAAAATTAGATTACAAAGACACGGTAAAAAAGGAAAACCATTCTATTGGATTGTAGCTGCTGATGTGCGCTCAAAAAGAGATGGTAAGTATTTAGAAAAAATTGGAACTTACAATCCTAACACAAATCCGGCAACCATCGATTTAGATGTTAATGAGGCTGTAAAATGGTTGCAAAATGGAGCACAACCAACAGATACTGCAAAAGGGATTTTATCTTATAAAGGCGTTATGCTAAAAAATCATTTAGTGGGCGGTGTTAGAAAAGGTGCTTTAACGGAAGAACAAGCAGAAGCAAAATTTCAAGCTTGGTTGGATGAAAAAGCAGGGAAAATTGACGCTAAAAAAGAAAGCCTGGCAAAAGCCCAAACCGATGCCATCGCCAAAGCTTTTGAAGCTGAAGTAAAAGTGAACGAAGAACGTAAAGCTACTGCAAATGAAGCTGCAAATGCTGCAATTAAAGCTGAAGCCGACAAAAAAGATGCTGAAAAAGCTGCTAAAGAAGTAGTGGCAGAAGTAGCTCCTGAAACAATTGATGACGCACAAGCTGCAGCTGCTGAAGAAGGAAAAACCGAGTAATTAATTTTTGCGATAATGCGTAAAGAAGATTGTTTTTATTTAGGCAAAATCGTAAGAAAACACAGTTTTAAAGGGGAAGTTGTTGTTAAATTGGACACAGACGAACCAGAACTATATGAAGATTTGGAATCAGTATTTGTTGCTTTAGGCAATGACCTGGTTCCTTTTTTTATTGTTAACAGTATTTTGCAAAAAGGCAATCAACTGCGCGTGCGATTTGAAGATGTGGAAAATGAAGCGGATGCGGATGCTATTTTAGGCTCAGAATTGTATTTGCCTATAAAGTTTTTGCCAAAACTGACAGGAAATAAGTTCTACTTTCACGAAATTATTGATTTTGATATGGAAGATGTGAATTACGGCTATGTTGGTGTTATCACTGGTGTTAATGATTCAACTGCCCAACCATTATTTGAAGTAAACTCAAACGGAACGGAAATTTTTATCCCGATGATTGACAATTTTATCAAAAAGGTGGATAGAGAAAATAAAAAAATTATTGTTGAAACCCCAAAAGGTTTAATTGAAATGTATTTGGGGAATTAACAAATTTAGAGAGGTGGCCGAGTGGTCGATGGCGCACGCTTGGAAAGCGTGTATACGGCAACGTATCGAGGGTTCGAATCCCTTCCTCTCTGCGAGAACAAGAATAATAAACAACAAAACCCTATAAACGCTATGATTATAGGGTTTTTTCATTTCTGCAAAAACCACCGAAAAGGTGGTATTTACTTTTTGCCTCCGCTGATATTGCAGAAAGCCTGCCTTGCTAAACAGGCAAGCAATCAGTTAAAATGATGTGTCAATTTTGTTCCGTTTCCATTAGAATAACCTCAACAAAACAGCATGTTTAGCAGGTGATAAGGTGTTCGCAATCCGCTTCATTTTGTTCCATAAAATATTTGCGATGGTCTCTGGAAAAATACTAATAATTTTAATTGAATAACTTTTAGATTTAAATGGATATAAAGAATTAAATTACCCTAAATATCCCTTCGAAATTGAAACTGACGACAAAAGAGGGCAATTCACATCCAAAGGTTTGTAACAGAGTTGAAATCCTCTATCCTTTCCACAACATCATTTTTTTTAAAAAAGTTGGTCTTTAATTTTTTTGTTATACATTTGCTGCACAAAATAGAAAATCAGTAATGAGAAATTTGACTATTTGTTCTTCAATTATTATAGAAAATGTGATTATTATATCATATAAGGGAAGGTTATAGTGTAAATTAAAAATATTTATAAAAAGCCTCCCGAGAAATCTGGAGGCTTTTTTTATAACATACAAATCCAAAAAATGAAATTATTTACCAACATTATTATCAGCATTATTGTTCGCTTTTCGGGGTGAGTCAGGCTGGTATTGTCCATTCTCTAAGCCTTTCTCATTCGTTTGAGAAAGGCTTTTTGTTTTACCCCATTAACTCTTTTAATAATTCAATATGTATTACAACAACATAGTAAGCTTCCTCGATGGAAAATTTATGAATGAAAATATTTTCAAAAGAATTTGTTCAGATAAACATGTCACTATGGCTATAGTGCATTCAAAGGCATCCGCTGGATGTGTAACCGATAATTAATAAACAAAATGATGACAGAAAAAATTACAGGAGCTCAAGCTCTAATAAAATCCTTAGTCGCTGAACAGGTAACTACAATATTCGGATATCCTGGAGGTGCCATTATGCCGATCTATGATGCTTTGTACGATTATTCCGAGTCGGTAAATCACATCTTGGTACGTCATGAACAAGGTGCTATCCACGCCGCCCAAGGTTATGCAAGAACATCTGGAAAAACAGGTGTGGTGTTCGCTACTTCAGGCCCGGGAGCCACCAATTTAATAACTGGCTTAGCTGATGCCCAAATTGATTCAACTCCTGTTGTGTGCATTACCGGACAAGTAGCTTCACACCTTTTAGGTACCGATGCTTTCCAAGAAACAGACATCATTGGAATCTCAATGCCAGTAACCAAATGGAGTTGCCAGATTACCAAAGCATCCGAAATTCCGGGAGCTATCGCCAAAGCATTTTTTATTGCTTCATCTGGTCGTCCCGGACCCGTACTAATTGATATTACCAAAGATGCACAATTTGCTGCAATAGAATATAATTATGAAAAATGCGCTAAAATCAGAAGCTATCTTCCAAAACCGAATTTAAAAAAACAATCGATAGAAGCGGCAACACTATTAATCAATCAGGCAAAAAAACCATTTTTAGTAATCGGTCAGGGCATTATGTTGTCCAACGCCGAAAATGAATTGCTTCAATTTGCTGAAAAATCAGGAATTCCAGTTGCATCAACACTGTTGGGATTGGGCGCATTTCCTAATAATCATCCATTATATGTCGGATTTTTAGGAATGCATGGAGATTATGCACCAAATATTAAAACCAACGAGTGTGATGTACTTATTGCTATAGGAATGCGTTTTGATGACAGGGTAACGGGCGATGTTTCGAGGTATGCAAAACAAGCCAAGGTAATTCATATTGACATTGATGCTTCCGAAATTAATAAAATCATTAAAGCGGATGTCCCAGTTCATGCCGATGCAAAAGAGGCCTTAAAAATGTTAACGAAATTTGTAGATATAAAGCAACATAAGCTCTGGTTACAAGAGTTTACAGCTGCAAAAAAGACAGAAGTAGAAACTTTACAGGAAAGTGCTAAACTGTTGCATTCCGATGAATTGAAAATGAATGAGGTAATTGAAATACTATCAGAAATCACTCGTGGAGAAGCCATTATAGTAACTGATGTGGGGCAGCATCAAATGATGGCAGCGCGTTATTATAAATACAACAATTCCAAAAGCAATATTACTTCAGGAGGTCTGGGCACTATGGGTTTCGCCTTGCCTGCTGCCATCGGAGCAAAATTTGGAGCTCCAGAAAAAACGGTAGTAGCAATTATTGGCGACGGAGGTTTTCAGATGACCTTGCAAGAATTGGGAACGATATTACAGAGTAACGTAAACATAAAAATTATCATTTTAAACAATTGCTTTCTTGGAATGGTGCGCCAATGGCAACAGCTATTTTTTGAAAAACGGTATTCATTTACGGAAATGATCAGTCCAGATTTTGTGGCACTTGCCAAATCTTATAGTATCCAAGCTTCAAAAATTGTGGCAAGAACCGATTTGAAAGATGCCTTATTAAAAATGCTGAACCATAAAGGTTCCTATTTGTTGGAAGTTATGGTAGCTAAAGAAGAGAATGTGTTTCCGATGTTGCCAACAGGCGCATCAGTATCAGAAGTACGATTAAAATAAATTAAAAAAGCAAAAAATGGAAAAAATATTTACACTATCTGTTTTTACGGAAAACAGCATCGGAATCCTCAATCGTATTACAGTCATTTTAACCCGCAGGCATCTAAATATTGATAGTATAACAGCTTCGGAATCGGAAGTGAAAGATGTTTTTCGCTATACCATTGTTTTAAGAACAACCAAGGAGCAAGTAGATAAAGTTATCGGACAAATTGAAAAGTTGTTAGATGTTTTAAAGGCCTTTGTACATGAAGAATCGGAAATAGTCCATCAGGAAATTGCCCTATATAAAATTAAAACGGAAACCTTAACCAGCGGGGCTATAGAAAAAGTGATTCGAGAAAATCATGCACGCATCCTAACGGTTGACCCTTTATTTATGGTTATCGAAAAAACAGGACATGTAGCAGAAACGCAACTGCTTTTCGAAAGATTAAAGCCATTTGGAATATTGGAGTTTGCCCGCTCCGGCAGAGTGGCCGTGACCAAACCAATGAAAGAATTAAGCAGCTATTTAAAAGAACTTGAACAATTAAATTAATCACAAATTAGCAAATTAACACCCAGAAATAATGACATTATTAGAAAAAGTATATTTGGCCAAAGAACGTATAAAAGGTGTGGCAGTGCATACACCTTTAATAAAAAATGAAAACCTGAGTGAGGAATTCTCTGCTCAGATTTGGTTAAAACGAGAAGATTTACAGCCAGTTCGTTCCTACAAACTTAGAGGTGCTTACAATAAAATTTCCTCCCTTTCGGCTATTGAGAAAAAAAGAGAAGTTGTGTGTGCAAGCGCAGGAAATCATGCACAAGGTGTAGCTTACGCTTGTTATAAACTCAATATAATGGCTACTATATTTATGCCGCTTACAACGCCGCAACAAAAAATAAAACAAGTTAAACTCTTCGGAAAAGATAAAGTTGTGGTTGTTTTAAAAGGCGATACCTTTGATGAATCGTTCCACTTTGCCAGTTTGTTTTGTAAAGAAAAATCGGACATATTCATTCACCCATTTGATGATGAAAAAGTAATTGCCGGACAAGGTACTATTGGATTGGAATTATTAGATGATATAGAAACTCCCATAGATTATTTGTTTGTTCCAATTGGAGGTGGTGGCTTGGCAGCTGGCGTGTGTACTGTTTTCAAACAACTTAGCCCAAATACTAAAATTATAGGAGTAGAACCGAAAGGGGCAGCAGCTATGAAAACCTCTATTCAAAATGGCAGGAATACCACATTAGAACATATAGATAAATTTATAGATGGTGCAGCAGTACAACGTGTTGGCGAGTTAACCTTCGAAATATGTAAAGATATTTTGAACGATATTGTTCTTGTCCCTGAAGGAAAAGTATGCACAACCATATTGCGCATGTATAATGAAGAAGCCATTGTGGTTGAACCGGCAGGAGCTTTAACCATTGCGGCACTCGATTTTTATAAAGAACAAATTAAGGATAAAAATGTAGTTTGTATTGTTAGCGGAAGTAATAATGATATAACAAGAACCGAAGAAATCAAAGAGCGTTCGATATTATACGAGGGATTAAAGCATTATTTCATCATCAATTTCCCACAACGTCCAGGTGCATTAAAAGAATTTGTAAACGAAGTTTTAGGGCCTAATGATGATATTACGTATTTTCAATTTTCAAAAAAGAATAATCGTGAAAGCGGTCCAGCTGTGGTCGGAATTGAATTAAAAGAACCAGCTGCATTTGTCAAAATTGAGGAGCAATTGAAGAAAAGAAAATTTAATTATCAATACCTAAATGAAAACATGAAATTATTTACACATCTTATTTTATAAAGGCATAATCATTTTGAATTAACTTACAAAACACAGCCATTCTTTCACTTCACTGAAAATGTACGAATAATTTTTCCTGATAATTTTTTTTCAACATTCCAAGAAAGTACTACATTTTATCCCTTTTTTAAATATTTTGTGTAAATTTGAACGTATTTGTGCAACAGGCACAATGGCTAAAAAAATAAGGGTTAAGTACCAAACCAAAAGGTGGTACATTTTAATAAAATCCGCCAAATTTACAATTTGACGGTTAAAAAATAACGGTAAAATAGTAAATTTGGCTAAGCACCAAATCGAAAAGTAAGTGCGTTTTAATCCCTTACTATTCTAATACAAAGCGTTGTGCTTCAAAAATGAACATTATGGAAATAACAAAGTATTCTAAAGTATATCGAATAATTCATTGGACGATAGCTATTTCATTTCTGCTATTGTTAATTACAATTTTTTTGCGATTAACGTGGATGAATAAGTATAATGTGGCAGCTATTATACAGGATTATATGAATAGTGCCAACCAAACTTTATCTGAGGAACAAATTATTGCTTTAGCAAAAAAGATACGACAACCTATGTGGAATTGGCATGTTTATATCGGCTATGTATTGGTAGGATTATTTAGTATTCGTTTCATACTTCCTGCATTCGGATTTATGAAAATTCAAAATCCTTTTGATAAAAACCTATCAGCAAAAGTGAAATTTCAGAAATGGACGTATCTCGTTTTTTACTTCTTTGTCATAGTTTCGCTTGTTACTGGACTTATGATAGTATTAGGGCCAAAAGAATTTAAAAAAACGATGGAAGAAATCCACGTACTTGGTATTTATTATCTGATAACATTTATAGCCATCCATTTGGCAGGTATATTAATAGCAGAATTTAAAGACCAAAAAGGAATAATTTCAAGAATAATAAGTGGCACAAAGGACATAGAATAAAAAATACGAAAGCACAATTGAATTGATGGCTTCGCCAAAAAACTGATGTGTACCTCTTCTAAAAGTTCTACTGAGTGGAATCAAAGTACTACCAAACTACGGTTCGAGTATGTGTTTGCCAGTAGCGACTGCATGAAAATAAATATATTTTTATCTTTGAAATAAAAAAACTGGACAAATTGCCCAGTTTTTCTATAAAAATATTTGATGTTCTAACTCAATGCTTCTTTAATTCTTTTAACTGCTTCACGCAAATTCTCTTCTGAAGCGGCATAAGATATTCTAATGCAAGTTGGCGCGCCAAAAGCATCGCCAGTTACAGTTGCCACATTTGCTTCCGCCAATAAAAACATGGAAAAATCAGCAGCATTTGCAATTTTATGTCCCTTAATTTCTTTTCCAAAAAAAGCAGAAACATCGGGAAATACATAAAATGCACCTTTTGGGATGTTTAGTTTAAATCCGTCAATTTCTTTAAGCAAAGCTACAACAATGTCTCTGCGGCTGTGAAATTCATCAACCATATATTTTATTTTAGAAACAGGTGCCTGTAAAGCTGCAATAGTTGCCCGTTGCGCAATGCTGTTAGCTCCAGAGGTAATTTGCCCTTGCATTTTTGTACATGCTTTCGCAATCCATTCTGGTGCGCCAATATAGCCAATGCGCCAGCCAGTCATGGCAAACGCTTTTGCAACACCATTAACAGTAATGGTTCTATCATACATATTTTCTATGGACGCAAAACTAAAATTAGGCTCCCCGTAATTGATGTGTTCATAAATTTCATCGGAAAGGACATAAATATTTGGGTGTTTTTCCAGCACTTTTGCTAAAGCCCTATATTCTGCTTCGCTATAAACACTTCCACTCGGATTATTTGGCGAATTGAAAAATATCATTTTTGTTTTTGGCGTAATAGCCGCTTCCAATTGCGCTGGCGTAATTTTAAAATCATTTTCAACCGTTGAAGGAATTTCAACATAAGTGGCTTCCGCTAATATGGCAATGGCCGAATAACTAACCCAATAAGGGGCGGGCAGCAAAACCTCATCTCCTGGATTTAACAACACCATAGCCGCGTTAGCAATAGATTGTTTTGCACCTGTTGATACCACGATTTGATTGGGTTGGTAGGTTAAATTATTATCGCGTTTAAATTTCTCGCAAACTGCCTTCTTTAAATCCACATATCCATCAACAGGACTGTAGGAACTATAATTGTCGTGAATTGCCTGTATGGCAGCTTCTTTTATAAAATCGGGCGTATTAAAGTCTGGCTCCCCTAAACTTAAACTGATAATGTCTTTTCCCTGTTCTTTTAGTTCTCTGGCTTTCGCAGCCATGGCTAAAGTTTCCGAAACTGGTAAACTGTTAATTCTGTCTGAAAGTTGGTTGGTCATAATGAAAAATTTATACATACGCAGGCTTTGCGCCCAGCGTTTTTAATTGGTTAAAATGTTCTGTAACTGCCTTTTGAAAAGTTTTATATTCATGATACGGCAAATTAAATTCCAATGCCGTTTCTTTTACAATTTTTGCTATTTTTCCATAGTGAATATGGGAGATCTGCGGGAAAATATGGTGTTCAACCTGATGGTTTAAACCGCCTGTGTACCAAGAAATAAATTTATTTGTAGGTGCAAAATTTGAAGTTGTGTACAATTGATGTACTGCCCAAGTATGCTCTAAATTGCCTTCTTTATCTGGCATCGGCATATCGGTTTTTGGAACCACGTGCGCCAATTGAAAAATAAGGCTTAAAATCATTCCTGCGGTATAATGCATCACAAAAAATCCGATTAACACTTTCCACCAAGCAATGTCCAAAACCATGAGGGGCAAAACAATCCACATAAAATAATAAATGAGTTTGGTCACAATTAAAGTAGTCCATTCCGTGGCTGGATTTGGAAATTTACCATAAGAAAGCTTGCGTTTCAAATACTTGCGCATTTGTTTAAAATCGGTTGTAATCGCCCAGTTAATGGTTAACAATCCGTATAAAAAAATAGAATAGTATTTTTGAAATTGATGTATTTTGAACCATTTGGCATGTTTGGAAAAACGAATAATCCTGCCTGCATCTATATCCTCATCGTGTCCTTGAATATTGGTAAATGTATGGTGCAAAACATTGTGTTGCACTTTCCAATTGTAAACATTTCCTGCCAAAATGTAAATGCTGCTTCCCATGATTTTATTAACCCATTTTTTGTTTGAGAAAGATTCATGATTGCTGTCGTGCATTACATTCATTCCAACGCCAGCCATACCAATCCCAATAAGAACTGTTAGCAAAAGCAATGCCCATTGTGGCATGGAAACCGTTAATATTAAAATTAATGGAACCAAAAATATGCCAAACATAATGATGGCTTTGGAATATAATTTCCAATTGCCAGTGCGCTTTATTCCATTTTCCTTAAAATAGGTATTTACCCTTTTATTTAGTGTCCTGAAAAAAACTGCTCCGTCTGTGCGAGAAAAGCTGATGGTATTGTTTGTCATAATTATATTTATCTGTCAATATACCTATTATATCTCCAAAATTACGCCATTAATGTCTCGTTAAATAACTTTTGTGAAAATTATAACATTTTTTTTAAAGATGTTAATTTAAATTAAGGAAACCGTAATTTTGCGCTAACAATACCACAAATATATGAACCTCATTTTTAAATATTTTCCCGACTTATCTGAAAATCAAATCGATCAATTTTCTAAATTAGAAGCGTTATATGCTTTTTGGAATGCCCAAATCAATGTAATTTCCAGAAAAGACATTCAAGAATTGCAAATTAGGCACGTTTTGCATTCCTTGGGAATTGCAAAAGTACAGTCTTTTAAATCTGGAACCCATATTTTGGATGTGGGAACAGGTGGTGGTTTTCCGGGAATTCCGTTGGCCATTTTGTTTCCAGAAACGCATTTTCATTTGGTTGATTCCATCGGAAAAAAAATAAAAGTGGTAAAAGAAGTTGCCGCCGCGCTCGATTTAAAAAATGTAACGGCTGAAGCTATCAGGGCCGAAGAAGTAAAAGGCGAATTCGATTTTATTGTAAGCCGCGCAGTTACCAATATGGATGAATTTGTAAAATGGGTTAGAAATAAAATCGCAAAAAAACAACAACACGATTTGAAAAACGGAATTTTATATTTAAAAGGTGGTGATTTAACCGAAGAATTGCAACATTTTCCAAACGCCAAACTCTTTAATTTAACCGATTATTTTGATGATGAATTTTTTGAAACCAAAAAAGTGGTGCATATTCCTTTAAAAAAGAAATAAACCCCAACGTTAATTAGCCAATGTGCCAATTTTTAAATTTTATTCCTTCTCATGTTTTTTTACACACCCCTAGCCCCTCTCAAGAGGGGAGTTAATCATATTAATTTTTTGATAACATCTTCAGTCTTTTGGCTTCGGACTTCCAACTATCAAAATAAATATGATAAATGTTATTCTTTAATCAAATAATAAAAGGTAAATTTGTCTGTTATTAAATCAGAAGAAATTATGAGTCAAGCCAAAGAATGTTTAGTTTGTAAAAAACCATCAACGGAAGTTCCTGTAACAAAATTTTATTATCAGGAAAGTGAATTTTATATCTGTCCGCAGCACATCCCTATTTTAATTCATCACCCTGAACAATTAAACGGTTTATTGGCTGGTGCCGACAAACTTCAGGGCGGATAAATAAAAGATTATTATCCCACTTTGCAGCTAACCGGGCGATAAGTTCTGTAAAATAGGGATTTTATTTTTTTTAAATTCCGAACTGTGTACTACAGATTTTCGTTTTACGAAGGGATAGAATTTGTAGTTCAAGGCTTTGTAG
>JAQVGD010000070.1 GCA_028696945.1 Lutibacter sp. | reverse complement strand
AACTCATATTTAAAAGTAAATAAGAAAAGAGATTGAATAAATGGGGGTAATCCTAATTTTGCTTTCTTGCCATTTAAAAAAACCGCATTTTCTTTAAAATCACAATCAAGTCCATCTGCTTCAGGATTGTTGATAACTGAAAGTTGGGCATATCCTACTTCGTTGGACTTATATCCAGCTCGATAAATTTTTTGATCAATGGCAAGTTGAAGCGCACCAGCATTAAAATTATTTTTTTTAATTAATATTTTTGAAGTAAGAATATTGTTGCTCTCTAAATCAAATTGATAAAGAGAACTGCTCTCAATAATTCCATCAGCATTGGCATTGTTAACAGTTACATACAATTTTTTGGACTTAGATGAAAACTCAATACCGTAAGGATTCTCACTGTTTAGCAAGGAAATTTGATTGGAGATTTTACCGCTTGCGTTATCAAGATTATATAACAATACTTTTCCAGTATCTCTTATTGGATGACCTTTTGGTCCAGAATTACGAGTTCCATTTGCAGATGCATGTGCAATAGCTATTTTTTTTCCGTTAGGTGAAGATTTTAAATAACCAATGCCATTGTTTAAATAACCAGTAATTGGTATTGTTGTTGAAGTATTTGAAATTACGGGGTTTGCTTGAACTCCAGAATTAGTTACTTTAAAGGCATAAAAATTATTGATAAAATGTGTAATTACCCAATAAGAAATCCCGTCATCATGCTGAACAGCTGTAATTTTTTCAGAACATTTAAGGGCAACTTCTTTAGGATCATTTTGGTTGTAAGTAATTAAATGAATGTTTTTTTTTAGAGGATTTACGCCGCCTAGACCACCATTTAAATTCATATTTACTTCTGTATAATTTAAACCATCATTTGTCCCATCATCTTTGTTATTATAGGGATCATCATCTGCATTTTTATCATCAGGTTGATCCACAGTAAAAATATAATAAGAGAAGGGATTGGATGGATTTGGAATTATTATAGCCGATTGTGTGCTTGAAGAATGACCTAATAAACCAGAACCGTTGGACATTACATCATGTTTTGCATTCCAAACTTTTGACCCATCAGTATAAAATAATAAATTGCCATCTTTGTCAGAAATGGATGCACAACCCTCATTAGTAATTAATTTACCATCTGTTAATGCTATAGGAAAACCACTGTTAAAATTTATGCCTGCTTCATCTCCAAAATACCATATTCCCGCTTCTCTTTGTGCATATACAAAGGAAATATTGAAACAAAGGACTATGAGAATGAGTATTTTAGCTTTCAATTTAATTTTTTTTTTTATTTTTATTATGCAATTTATTAAAAAAAGATATAATTAAATGTCAAAATTAGAAATACATTATAAATTATCTTCTAATTAAGCTAAAATGCCCTCTTTTAACTCTGACATTTCCTTGAAGGTCAACCAATTCAACAGAAAACCAATAATCCGTTGCCGGTAAATAATTGCCATTGAATGTTCCGTTCCAACCGTTACCGTATAAATCAATTTCAGTGATGAGTTTCCCAAAACGATTAAAAATATAAACAGTTGCCTGTTGGAAAAAATTTTCATTTACGCCCAAAACATTCCAAGTATCATTATGCCCATCGTTATTTGGTGTGAAGAATTTTGGATAACCAATTACCGAAACTTCAATGGAAGCAATGCCACAACTATTTTTATCCTGAATATAAATAGTGTGAAAACCCGGACTTACATTTTCAAAAAAAGGTTCATCTTGGTAATTTCCATAAGGTTTATCCATAGAAAATTCATAATCACCTATTCCTAAGTTTTGAGTGGCTATTGTAATGGAATTGTTGTCTGAATCATCAACAACTGCAATGTCATTTTGAGAAATGGTCGCAATAACAGAAGGAATCGCTTTTATGGTTTTGGAAAACGATTCACATCCTTCGGCTGAAGTTGCAATAACGCTATAGTTTCCTGCTGCGGAAATTTCTAAAAATGGATTTACACCAATTATAGTTCCGTTTTCATTTCTCCATTTATAAGTATAATTTCCTTTTGCATTATAAGTTGAAATGGTTATGGGAGGCGAGTTTAAGCAATAAATAACGCTTTCATCCAACTCAAATTCTGGTTGCGATTCTACCGTCAATTTTAAATGAGGACCAAGTCCAAAACATGCACCGTTATCTTCACTTTCCACCCGAACATAAAGTGTTTGGTTAAAGGCAGTTTCATTTTTGTAGGGCAAGCTTTGGTTAATTTCATTATTTTCCAATTGCGCATCTGTTAAATTACGATAATAAGAAACGCTTAAATTTTGTCCTGCTGGAAATTGGTTGATAATTTCAGTAGAATTTTCAACCAAATTAAACTCATTTAAACCATCAATACTAGGGTCATCATCACAATGAGTTATTGTTAATAAAAAGTCTGATGGTAATTTTGTGGTAGAAACCACCAAATTTATCTGCGCAACTTTGTGGCATCCATATTGATTTTCGATACGAGCAAAAACAAAAGTTTGTGTTTTATTTGAAAAAGGAGAAGCGTTAATTTTGTGAACGTTAGAATCTGCATCATTATAATTTAAGAAATATGTTACTTTTAATGAGGTGTCCCCAATTGTTAAAAAATCATTTGCTTCATTCAAGTTAAAATCGGTAAAACCATCGGCAACACCATCTTCATCACATTGTTTTAGCTCAAAAGAAGTGTTTATATTTGGAGGATTGTGAATTGCAATTGAAAACTCACCTTTAAGCGTTTTTATAATTCCACAGATATCAGTTTGGATAACAACTAAAGAATAAAGACCATCCTCTGCAAGTGTCAAGTTTTTAAATGATAGATTTGCTGTATTTGAAAAAGGCGTTGATGCATTATTGAAATACCATTTGTAGGTTGCTGTCCCAGACAAAGGCTCAGGAAAAACATCGAAATTAGATCCATCACATAAATCGATTGTTTGGTTATTTAAAATAAGTTTTATGCCTTTATCATCTGTAGTTGAAATTTCAATTTGAGAGAAAATCGATGCAATAAAAGGCGGCAATCCTTGCGTGGAATTTGCACCGTTTAATGAAATCTCTATGTGTTTATAATTACACGCCAATCCATCATTTTCAGGATTATCGATAACACCTAAAAAAGGAATTCCTGTATTGTATGTTTTTGAGAGTGCTCTGTATATTTTTTGGTCTGGTCCCAATTGCAATCCTCCTCTAAATAAATTTTGCGAATCAATTATTTTTCTCGAGGCAGTTATGTCAGCAATTGCCGATGAACTTAAATCAAATTGATATAATGTTGAGAAATGATTTGAAGGATTGTTTTCTTCGCTATAAACCTTACTATAAAAATCATTTGATGCACTTACATATACTTTTTCGCTGTTTGATGAAAATTCAACGCCATAAGGTTTATTTGTTGGAGATGTCAGGGGTAAATTTCTTTGATTGCTCACTTCGCCAGTTAGGTTATTAAAATCATATAATAAAAATGAACCTGGAGTAGATTGATTATTAATAGTATTAGACATATGGGCAATTGCAATTTTAGAACCGTCTGGAGAAATTTTTAAATATCCTCTTCTATCAGTAGCAGAAAAAGATACTATTGATTTTTTAGGAGAAGATGACACTCCAGTACTGCTAACTTTATAGGCATAAAATTCGTTAACGGCAAATGACACAACCCAAAAAGTTTGACATTCGGAGCCTTTTACGGCAGCTACCTTTTCTGTCCATAATTCTGATTTACCAGCTGATAAGTCGATAGGACCAGAAATAACATCGCCTAAACCTGCAGCAGCATTCATATCAATGGTGTAATAATTAAATCCAAACTCGCCTCCATCTACTTTTGCGCCAACTGTGAATATATAATAAATAGAAGTGCTTCCAGGTTTTGGAATTATCATGGCGGATTGTGTGCTGGAAGCATTGCCTTTTAATCCGGTTCCATTTGGCATTGGAGTATGAAGTCTGTTCCAAACAGTTGTACCGTCAGAATAAAAAAGTAGATTTCCATTCGAATCTGAAAACGAAGAACAGCCTTCACGTGTATTTAGACTTCCTGTAATTGGAATAGGAGTGCCACTATTAAAATTTAAACCAGCATTTTCACCAAAAAACCAAAAGTTTGCTTCGCCCTGCGCAAAAACATTTAAAGAGCAAAAAAGGAGCAATATGGCAATAAAATTTCTCATTTGATAAAATTGGTTTTCCTATTCAAATATATGAAAAGTTAATAGTTAATTTTTGAAGTAAAATGATATTAGAAGTTAATATTAAAAGTTAAAAGTTCAAAAAGCCTGAAACCTTCAACAATTAAACAATTAAACAATTCAACAATTAAACAAATTAACATATCTTTAAATTTTTAAAATTTATATATTATGAAGCTTTCAATTTTAATATTTATGTCGCTTTTATTTAGCCTTTCTGGTATTTCTCAGCAAGTCTATTCAAAAAAACAACCTTTTGCGCACACGTATTCCATTGTAGCCAGAGATACAGTTACCGGTGAAATGGGTGTTGCGGTACAATCTCATTGGTTTTCTGTCGGAACTTCAGTTATTTGGGGAAAAGCTGGTATAGGCGTAGTGGCCACCCAATCGTTTGTGAATCCGTCTTTTGGACCAAGAGGTTTGAATTTATTGGAAAATGGTTTAACACCAAAAATGGCCGTAGAGACTTTGTTGGAATTGGACGAAGGAAGAGAAGTCCGCCAGTTGGCAATTTTAGACGTGAATGGAAATGTGGAAGCATATACAGGAAAAAATTGCATTGAAGCTGCAGGACATATTGTTGGTGATAATTTTTCTGTACAGGCAAATTTAATGGATAAAAATACCGTGTGGCCTGCAATGGCGGAAGCTTTTAAAAATTCAAAAGGAACTTTAGCCGAACGCATGTTGGTGGCCATGGAAGCGGCTCAAAATGAAGGTGGCGATATTCGCGGCAAACAATCTGCCGCAATTTTGGTCGTTAAAGCTAAGTCCACAGGAAACAGCTGGGAAGATAGAGTAGTGGATTTACGTGTGGAAGACAGTGAAAATCCGTTAAAGGAAATGCGCCGTTTGCTTACCATTCATACCGCTTATGACTATATGAATAAAGGCGATTTGGCGGTGGAAGTTGGCGATAATATATTGGCGAAAGAAATGTATATGAAAGCGCAAGAATTAAATCCAGAAAATTTGGAAATGAAATTTTGGTATGCCGTAACTTTGACAAATAATGGAGCGTTAAATGAAGCCAAAGCCATTTTTAAAAATATTTTTAAACAAAACAGCAAATGGAAAGAATTAACGCCAAGATTGATAAAACCTAAATTATTGACTATTTCTGAAGAACAATTACAGGAAATTTTAAAACTATAATTTATGAAAAAAGTATTATTAGCAATTTTAGCGATAGTCATTTTAATTCAATTTATAAGACCTGAAAAAAATATTTCAAAAAACGAAACCCATGCAATTTCCACAGTGCTGGAAATCCCTGTTGAAGTGAATAAAATTATTCAAACATCATGTGCCGATTGTCATTCTAATTCCACAATATATCCGTGGTATAATGAGATTGCTCCAGTATCATTGTTTTTGGCACAACATGTAAAAAAAGGAAAAGAACATTTGAATTTTTCCGAATGGACTACCTATAATAAAGACCAGAAAGAACATCTTCTAAAGGACATAAAAGAAGTTTTAAATGAACGGGGAATGCCGTTAAAAAGTTATTTATTAATTCATAAGGACGCAAAACTGACAGAGAACCAATACCAAATACTCTATGATTGGGCGAGTACCATAAAAGTTGAGTAAATTAATAGAATCATGAAAAAGCTTCGTTATAAAAATCTGCTCTTTTTTCTAGTATTATTTGTGTCAGGATCTACAATTGCACAGGAAAAAATAAATCAGCTGGATGCACAAGGAAGACGCACTGGCGTTTGGAAAAAATATTATGAAAATAATAAAATTAGGTATGAAGGTCAGTTTGAAGCTGGCAAAGAAATAGGTGTTTTTAATTTTTATGGAGAACTGAATTCCGAGCACCCAATTATTGTTAAAACATTTTCTGAAGCGGATGATATAGCACAAGTAACCTATTTTTACGATGATGGAAAGCCGCAAAGCGAAGGAAATATGAACGGTGCAAATCGCATTGGTAAGTGGCTGTTTTACAACACCGACGGAAAAACAATTATTTCTGAAGAAAATTATGAAAACGGATTGCTGAACGGCACTTCCACAATTTATTTTGATTCAGGAAAAATAGCTGAAACAACAAACTATAAAAATGGGGAATTGCATGGCAATGTGCTTCGTTATTCTTCAGAAGGAATCCTACTAGATGATTTGCAGTATGAAAACGGCAAATTGCACGGACTCGCGAAATATTATGATGTGGCTGGAAAACTGCTTCGTAAAGGCTATTATAAAAATGATGAAAAAGTTGGGAACTGGGAATATTTTGAAAATGGAAAACCTATTACAGTAAAAAAAGTTAAAGAATAATTTAAAAATTACAGCAAATTGAACATAGAAGAAATTTTTAGCAACAATAAAAAATGGATAGAAGAAAGGCTTCAGATTGATGAAGATTATTTTAAAAAATTGTCATCTGGCCAAAACCCAGAAATCTTATATATAGGTTGTTCAGACAGCCGTGTTTCCGCAGAAGAACTGATGGGCGTTCATCCTGGCGAAGTATTTGTGCACAGAAATATTGCCAATATGGTTCCAAATACCGATTTAAATGTGATGTCTGTCATTAATTATGCGGTAACCCACCTAAAAGTTAAACATTTGGTAATTTGTGGACATTATTATTGCGGTGGTGTAAAAGCCGCCATGCAATCGGAAGATCTGGGAATTTTAAATCCATGGTTACGGAATATTCGAGATGTATATAGATTGCACAAAAGAGAACTCGATGTAATAGCTTGTCAGGATAAAAAATACAATAGGCTTGTAGAGCTGAATGTACAGGAACAATGTGTAAATGTGCTAAAAACGGCTGATGTGCAAAAAGCACTGCTAGAAAAACGAATCACGGTTCACGGATGGGTTTGGGACATACACAGCGGTAAATTAATTGATTTAAAAATCGATTTCAATAAAATTTTAGAAGAAATAAGGCAGATATACCACCTTTTTTAAGGAAGCATTTTACTTAATTTTTCATTGTTGTCCGATAAAAATTCATAAAAAATGATTTATTTCTATCAAAACGGGACTTTACAAACAGTTCGCTCCGCTGGGTAATGTCATTAAGTTAAGACCTTAACGCCTTTATTTTGTCATTCTAGGTACGAAGAATCACATCATGTTAAGCTATTTAATGCGATTCCTCCTTTGTCGGACACGAGCGATAGCGAACTTGGCGAAGCAATGGCAAATATTCCCTTAACTTAATGACATTATCCCGCTGGGGCTTGTTTTTGGGAAAAATCTATTTTTCTGCAAGCAGTAAGTCCCGATGGGACTAAAATAGCTCTTTATGAGCTACAAGTTTGTAGAAACATAAAATAATTTATTAACTAAAGTCCCATTGGAGCGACCTGTTTATCAAAAATTTAATCGGACAATAATGTTAATTTTTATATGAATCTAAATTCGTTAGTTATTACCTATACCATTTTGCTGGTAAGTGAGCTGGTTTTTGAAAATGAAAGGGTTTTATGTGAAGATTTCTCATTTTAAAAAGGGTAATTTCCTATAGAAAAATAAATTTTTTTTGTCCATCATAATTTCAATAAAAAGTGAAAATAACCTCTAAATTCAGCAACATAATTTGTAGAATTTCAATAAAAATCCTTCCGTTAAGCTTTATGTAACAATTTATAATGCAGTAATTTACAAGATTTCTGAAGATTGTAAAATATTTTTTTTAAAAAATTGGGAATCTAAAAATTAATTATTACATTTGTTGATAATATTATTTTAAATTTTTTTAAAGATGGCTAAAGGAACAGTAAAATTCTTCAATGAAGCTAAAGGATTCGGATTTATAAAAGAAGATGGTTCAAACAAAGAACATTTTGTGCACATTTCTGGATTAATCGACGAAGTACGAGAAGGTGACGAAGTTGAATTCGATTTACAGGAAGGTAAAAAGGGGTTAAACGCAATTAATGTAAAAGTTATTTAAAATATACTAATTACCTTTTTTCAACCAAAACCTATCACGCTGATAGGTTTTTTTTTGTGCCTATTTTTTCTTTTGATAGCTTCAGAGCTTGCAGAATTTATTAAAAACAAGCACTTTTTAAAGCTATAACTTTAATATTAATTAGGAAAATTAAAATTATCGCCTTAAATTTGCATTAATATTATGTGAAATCATTCACAATCAGTTACAAAACTGATTTCATATAGCGTTTGCAAATCCAAATCTTTTAACACTTTAAAGGTTTATAAAAAAATCAAAAATTGCAATCCAACGCTTATTACTGCTCCTAAATAAAAGTTTTCTGAGTATGTTCTATTAATTATAAAGAAAAATATAATGACAAAAAAACACCTACTCTTATTTAAATATGGAGGAAATGCCATGACCAATCAACCACTTAGAAAACATGTGTTAAAAAACATGTGCGATTTAAAAGAAAAGGGATTCCAAGTGGTCATTGTGCATGGGGGCGGTCCTTTTATCAAGCAAACTTTGGAAGAAGTAAATATTGAGTCTGAGTTTATTGACGGACAGCGCAAAACAACGCCAGAGGCCATGGAATATGTGGAAATGGCACTTAAAGGGAAAGTTAATGGCAGTTTAATTTCCACAATTAATGCGATGGGACATAAAGCGGTTGGACTCTCGGGTAAGGACGGACAAACAGTAATTGCCAAAAAACGATTGCATCCGCATACAAAAAACGGAAAGACAGAAATGATAGACTTAGGACAAGTTGGCGATGTAACAAGCGTTGACACTTCCTTAATTGAATTGTTATTGGAAAATGATTTTATTCCGGTAATCACTTGTATTGCTTCTGATAAAAATGGCAACGATTACAATATTAACGGGGATCTTTTTGCAGGTCATATCGCTGGCGCACTTTCAGCAGAACAATATATTATTTTAACAGATGTTGATGGATTAATGCTAGACAAGGACAATCCTGCCTCCATGATTCACGAACTTAAAGTAGCAGAAATAAATCATTTAAAAGAAATAAAATGTATCCAGGGCGGAATGATTCCTAAAATTGATTCTTGTGAAGTTGCCTTAGAAAAGGGAGCTAAACTGGCAAGAATCATCAACGGAACTGACCTTGAGCAGATTTCAGCCCTTTTTGAAAATCAGAAATTGGGAACCATCATTACCATATAATTTAAAGAACTTAAACCATGCCACAAAAATTGAATAAAACATACGATGAACTTGATAAAAAGTATTATTTACAAACTTTTAAACGCTACCCTTTAACATTTGACCACGGAAAAGGTTCCCATATTTGGGATGTGGAAGGCAATGAATATATTGATATGTTGGGCGGGATTGCCGTTAACAGTGTTGGCCATTGCCATCCAAAAGTAGTAAAAGCAATTCAGGATCAGGCAGCAAAATTAATTCATATTTCAAACTTTTATTTAAGTGAACCACAGGTGATGCTTTCTAAAAAACTGGTGGAACTATCGGGTTTGGATCGAGTATTTTTTGCAAATAGTGGCGCAGAATCTGTTGAGGGTGCTTTTAAAATTGCACGTAAATATGCACACAGTATTGGGCGTGGAGGAAATGTCATTTCTTTTGAAAACTCTTTTCACGGACGTACATTGGCAACAATCGCCTCTGGTAAAAAAGCATATCAAAAAGGATTTGAGCCCATTCCCGAGGGATTTTCTCAAGTGCCTTTTAACGACATAGAAGCCGTAAAAAAAGCTACCGATAAAAATACAGCAGCCATCATTATAGAGCCTATTCAAGGAGAAGGCGGCGTTAATGTTGTGGATAAAACATTCTTAAAAGCATTGAGAAATTTTTGTGATGAACAAAATATTGTGTTGATTTTCGATGAAATTCAGTGTGGTGTTGGCCGAACAGGAAAAATGTTTGCCAAAGAACATTTTGGGGTTGAACCGGATATTATGACCTTGGCGAAAGCCTTGGGAAGCGGTGTTCCAATTGGTGCTATACTTTCAAATGAAAAAGTGAGTTCGGCAATAGAATTTGGAGATCACGGAACAACCTTTGGCGGAAATCCATTGGTGTGCGCCGCTTCATTGGCGACCCTAGAAGTTATTGAAACTGAAAATTTGATGCAGCAGGCGGAGGAAAAAGGGAATTGGTTAAAATCGAAAATTGCAGCAATGAAAAACCCAGATATTAAAGAAATTCGGGGAAAAGGATTGATGATTGGGGTGGAATTTAATTTTGAAACAAAGCCTTTGGTGCTAAAAATGCTTGAAAATGGCGTTTTGGCAAATGCCACTGCCGATAAGGTGTTGCGTTTGGTGCCGCCTTTGAACATCCCTTATGAAGATTTGGAGAAGGCAATGGAAGTATTAAAAAAATCATTAAAAGAACTAAAAAATCATGAATAAAAAGAAAATAGGAATTATTGGCGCAACGGGTTATACTGGATCAGAATTGGTGCGTATTTTAACCAATCACCCAGCTGTTGAAATCACCATGATTACTTCTGAAAGCAGGGCAGGAGAATTATTTTCTGATGTACATCCTTTTTTACAGGGAATTGCCGATCAAAAATTGGTATCGATAAATGAAATAGATGATTACGAGCTCGATCTTGTTTTTCTTGCGTTGCCACATGGTATTTCCATGGATTTTGTAAAACGTTTTAAAGACAAATCTTTTAAAATTATTGATCTTTCTGGCGATTTTCGTTTGAATTCGAAAGAAATTTATGAAGAATGGTATAAACTAAACCATATTTATCCAGAAGGAATAGAAAAAGCGGTTTTCGGAAGTCCAGAATTGTATTTTGATAAAATAAAAGAGGCCAGTTTAATCGCAAATCCTGGCTGTTTTCCCACCAGTGCCATTTTAGGCCTTGCACCTTTACTAAAAGCGAACATCATTGAAACAGATCACATTATTGTAGATTCAAAAACGGGTGTTACCGGAGCGGGGATAAAAGCAAAATCGGTTAATATGTATTCTAATGTAAATGATAATTTTAAGGCTTATGGACTTAAAAATCATAGGCATACCATTGAAATTCAAGAAATATTGGATGGGATTTCGGGAAAAGAAACGATTGTTCAATTCACACCGCATTTACTGCCCGTAGATCGAGGTATTTTGTCAACCATTTATGCAAAACCTACAGAGAAAATGGATGATATTAAACTAAAAGAATTGTACAAAGCCTTTTATGCAAATGCGCCTTTTGTACGGTTAAGGAAGCAGGAACCAGCCATAAAAGATGTGAGAGGAACCAATTATTGCGATTTATATGTAACGTATGACAAGCGAACCAATACGGTAATTATTATCAGTGTTATAGACAATCTTATTAAAGGAGCAGCAGGACAAGCTGTTCAAAACATGAATATTATGTTTGGTCTGGATGAAACTAAAGGACTGAATCTAATTCCGTTAAACCCATAATATTTAGTTTAAAAGAAAATTTAACAAACAATAATATTTATTGAAATGATTAAAAATATAACAAACGTAAGAGGAATATCTTGTTGGGGTGCGCATACAGGTGTTAAGTCGATGAGAAGGGATTTGGCCATCATTTTCTCAAAAGTGCCAGCAAGTGCGGCAGCGGTATTTACGCAAAACCAAGTGGTTGCAGCATCAGTTACCGTATCAAAAAAACATATTGTAGATGGTAAAGCCCAAGCTATTGTAATTAATGCGGGAAATGCAAATGCAGGTACGGGAAAACAAGGAATGGAAGGCGCCGAAGCCATGACACAATCGTTGGCCGAGGAATTAAAAATTGATAAAAGCTTGGTGTTGGTGGCTTCTACAGGTATTATTGGTGTCAAATTTCCAACTACTGAAATTGTGAGCGGCATTCGGGAAAACGCAAAAAATCTAACCAACAGATCCAATGCAGGATCATTTACGGCAAATGCGATTTTAACTACCGATACCTTTGCAAAGGAAGGTTTTGTGGAGTTTGAAGTTGATGGCCGTGAAATTAATATGGGGGGAATTGCCAAAGGTTCAGGAATGATTCATCCAAATATGGCTACAATGCTGGCGTTTATTGTTACAGATATTGCCATTGAGCCTAAACTGTTGAAAATAATGGTTAAGGAATCCGTTGATAAATCGTTTAATATGATTACTGTTGATGGCGATACCTCTACCAATGACATGGTAATCGTGTTGGCTAATGGCTTGGCTCAGAATGATATCATCAAATCTAAAAAGGACAAAGGTTATGCCATTTTTAAAAAGCATTTGGAAGAAATGATGGTGCATTTGGCCCAGCTTATTGTTTCTGATGGCGAAGGTGCCTCAAAGTTTATCGAATATGAAATCGTAAATGCGCCAACCGAAGAATATGCCAGAATTATGATTCGGAAAATTTCAGATTCGGCACTTGTTAAAACAGCTATGTTTGGTCGCGATCCCAATTGGGGAAGGATTATAAGTGCAGCAGGTAATGCCGGACTTCCTTTCAACTATGAAAAAATTGATCTTTATATCGGTTCTGAGAAAAAAACGGTAAAGGTGCTGGAACAAGGAATTCCACTGGAATTTGACCCAAACTACATAAAAAAATTATTGAAGGAATCACATCTTAATATTGTGCTGGATCTCCACAATGGGAAAGCCAAAGCAAAAGGCTGGGGAACAGATTTAACAACCGATTATGTGTTGTTTAATTCTGTATATACTACCTAAATAATGAAGTGATTTTAAAAAGTAAATTACCGAATACATAAAATAAAAAGATAGAAAAATGAAAGAATACTTTGCAGAATGGACAGAACTTTTTGTTCCATGGATTTTATCAAGCGGATTGAGAATAATGGTTATTATTATTGTTGCCTTTTTTATAAATAAAGTCATTACCAGATTAATTGATAAAATGGTTAGAATGGCAGTTGTTCCCAATAAACATTCTTCCCAAGAAGCAGAAAAGAAAAGGGAAGATACCCTTATCCAGATTTTTTCCATTACCGCAAAAATCACCGTTTTTTCCATTCTTATATTAATGGTTATGCAGGAATTTGGTGTTGTGATAGGACCTATTCTGGCGGCGGCAGGAATTGTCGGATTGGCATTTGGTTTTGGAGGGCAATATCTTATCCGAGATATTATTTCTGGACTTTTTATTATTCTTGAAAATCAATACAGAATAGGTGATGTTGTTAAATTTGAAAATTTAGGCGGGGTGGTTGAAAAAATCAGTTTGAGAATGACAACTTTAAGAGATATGGACGGAACCGTTCACCATATTCCACATGGGGAAATTAAAGAGGTTTCAAATTATTCCAAAGATTTTGCCCGTGTAAATCTGGATATTGGTATTGCTTATGACGCCAATCTGGAACATGTAATTGGAGTGGTGAATGAAGTGGGAAATGAATTGGCACAAGACACCCAATTTAAAGAATCTATTATAAAAGCACCCCAGTTTTTAAGAGTGAATAATTTTGCGGATTCCTCCATTATGCTAAAGATTTTAGGAGAAACATTGCCTCTTAAACAATGGGAGATAACAGGAGAGTTGCGTAAAAGACTAAAAATTGCATTTGATAGGGAAGGAATTGAAATTCCATTCCCTCAAAGGGTTATTCATCAAAATAAGGAAGCTTAATTTTTAATTAAATAATAGAAGAGGGTATGGGCAATCAGAAAAAAATAGTGATAGAACAACTGGATATTAAACTTATGCCCTTCCATGAAATAAAAAATATTGAAGTTCCCGAACGAGGATGGGTGTTTACTATCAGAACCGCGCTGAATATGACTTTACAGCAACTTGGTCATCGATTAAAAATTTCAACGCAAGGGGTTAAAGACATTGAAAAAAGGGAATTATCAGGTTCCATTTCAATAAAATCGATGAAGGAGGTTGCAAAAGCATTAGACATGCAATTTGTATATGGTTTTGTTTCAAAACATAGCTCACTTGAAAAATTTATTGAATTGAAAGCACATGAACTGGCTGAAAAAATATTGCTAAAAAATTTAAATAACATAGCTGAAAATAAGGAGCTTAGTGAAGTTGAGATACAACAGAAAATTGAAAATTTTGCCTGTAAAATTAAAAGGGAAATTCCAAAATCTTTATGGGATTGATGTTTTTAATATTTAAGTTTATGCGAATTTAACTTTTCAGCACGCGTCTTCCGACTTCCGTCTTCCGTCTTCCGTCTTCCGACTTCCGACTTCCGTCTTCCGTCTTCCGACTTCCGTCTTCCGACTTCCGTCTTCCGACTTCCGACTTCCGACTTCCGACTTCCGACTTCCGTCTTCCGACTTCCGACTTCCGACTTCCGACTTCCGACTTCCGTCTTCCGACTTCCGTCTTCCAACTTCCGACTTCCGACTTCCATCTTCCGACTTCCGACTTCCGACTTCCGACTTCCAACTTCCGACTTCCGACT
>JAQVGD010000254.1 GCA_028696945.1 Lutibacter sp. | reverse complement strand
GTTAAAGGGCAGATCAATGCTCCTTAAAATGCTATCATCCTGAAAAAACCAGGTTGTAACGCCAACTGTGGTTTCATTAATAGTCATAAAATCATCGCCAACCGATATTTTTGTTTGAATACGAGGCCGGTCCTCCACCAAATATAAAAAGTGTGCAAATGAAATAGTTATTCTGACCGGTCCTGTCGCCTGGCAATACAATGTCTTTCTTGCACCTATAACTGCAAAATCAACGGCATTGGTTTTAATGGTAATTTCGCAATATGGCTTTTCCTCCATCCAGGTTTTTTTTAAGCCGGCTTTTAGAAATTTCAGGACATCCCTTAAATCTTTTGTTTTACAGGAGAAGGAAGCCTTAACAACTCCCTCTATAGATATCATGTTCATTTTAGCGATTTTTTATTTTAACCATTTTGTCCAGACAATAAAAAATTTCAGATTCCATCATTTTTAATCCGGCTTCATTCAATGTGACGTTCATAATTTGAGTGTCAGTAATACCTAAATTTTTCTGATAAAAAATATTATCCTCGTCCTGAAAAAAGAATTTTATCTTCCATCCTCGCTTTTCAGCCTGTTTTAATTTATTGCGAATATCTTTTGCTGAAAAATCTGATGAGGCATTTTCCAGCCCATCAGTGAAAATTGCAAAAAAGACCTGTTCTCCGGGATTTATGTGATTGCCTAATTTTGAGAAAGTAATTCCAATGGCATCATACAGTGCAGTGCATGAATTGGGTTGATATTCATCAGGTTTAAGCTTTTTCAATTCCCCCGTGTTCCAGTCTGTAAATTTCAAATTTATTTCATCGTTGAAGACACACAACGTGAATTTTATCTCAGAATCAGGATTGTATAACTTTAGTTTACTTATGGCTTCAACCTGCTCATTGTAGCTGGAAACAACTTCCTGTTTCAGGCATTGCATAGAACCACTCTGATCCAATATAAATGCATAGTGAATGATATTTCCCATTTTTTCAGTTTTTGATTCAATTATTAATGTCAAAAACCGTAAAATGTCACCCTTTAATATGGTTTTTTTAATAATTTTGGGAAACACCTAAAATAAAATCATAATGAATATAGATCCAATCCGCTGGCTTAAGGCTGAAGCAGATTTTCACAGATGGATTGAAAAGCCAAAATTATATCCTGACGATAAAGAAAATAAACTACGAAAATCTATACATATTTATTACAGGAGGAAGTATTATAATTTATTGACACCAATAATTCACCAGGTATTTTCCCTTTTACCGGTTGATGAACTTCTTGAAAATGAAAGACGTTATGAAGCAGAATATTTTGATTTGGTTGAATATTCCGTTAGCGAAGAAGCGAAAAGCGATTACGACATACGTTTTAAAATTGCCTTTACTTCTCCTTCAGAGGAAAATAAAAGGATCTTGTCCGGATTATGGGTTGACGATGAAAAAACTATTTACGATTTTTATGAGAAGGAGTTTTCAAAGATAGCCTG
Source organism: Lutibacter sp. (assembly GCA_028696945.1). Classification (GTDB taxonomy): domain Bacteria; phylum Bacteroidota; class Bacteroidia; order Flavobacteriales; family Flavobacteriaceae; genus Lutibacter. Next base: position 1,866 of record JAQVGD010000254.1, on the reverse strand, counting down.
GTTTATTCTAAAAAACAGTGGAACGGTTGAGGATGCAAAAGATATATTCCACGATGCATTGGTAATATTAATGGATAAATATACCTGGGGTAAACTTGATCTTGATTGTAGTTTGGGAACCTATATTTACTCAATAAGCAGGAATCTATGGATGGAACGGCTACGCCAAATAAAAAAGGAATACAATTTCAAGGATATAGTATATTACCGCACCAAGGAAATTCCAATTGATTATTATAGTGAAGAACCTGATATCTTTGAGATGGTGAGTAAAGCCATAGAATCACTTGGCGATCCATGTAAGCAGTTACTTGAACTATACTACTTTGAGAACCATTCATGGGAAACAGTTGCATACCTCATGAAATATTCTTCGGCAGCAAGTGCACGGAATCAAAAATATAAGTGCCTGGAAAGGGTCAGGAAATTAATAAACGGAACTTAAAAGCAGATTAATATAGTCATCGTTTATTTGTGGTCATGAATGTCACCCGAAACCGTTATATTGTAATTCATTATCAGGACTTTAAAAACTCCCTTGGTGTTAATATCTTGAGAGATGTATTTGTAAAATCTTTTTTATTTCTGGTAATGATAAGTTCAATTTCATTTAATTCAGCAGCACATGTTTGAATTGCGTCTTCGAAGTCTTGCATTTCTGATGCAAACGCTTTAATAATAACATCTTTGTCAATACCAATAACTTCAACAACTTCAAGTAAGCCTTTAATAAAATTTATTGATTCGGTATGTCCTTTTTCTCTTTTTGATATGTAGTAAATGTCTGTAATCGTTGACGCTGTAATACTTCCAATAATTTTTTTTTGGTCAATCAGGCTAAACAGTTTAAATGCGTCCTCAAAAAAAGATTCACGTTTCAAGGCGATATCAAGGATGATATTGGTATCAAAAAGGACTTTTGTCATTTGTACTTTTCAGTAAGATAATTATAGTTTGAATTGTCTGTATCAGTATTTTTCAAGAATCCAGCCCACTTATTTACAAAATCTGTTGCTTTAAGTTCCTTTTTCTTCTTTGTTAGTTTTGGTACAATAATTATTTCAACTTCTTTGTTATAAAGTCCCGGATTAAAAGGAATTTGAATGACTCCGGTTTCAGATATTTTTGTAATAAACTTGTATGCTTTCATTTTTTTATTTTTTTGAGTTCCGTTTGTGATCATTATGCTTTGCTGAAATACGAATTTTTTATCAGTTTATTTGTCTGTTTTTTGTCTGTTAACAAAAACAACAACCAGAAACAGACAAATTTCATTCATAATGAACTCATTTTCAAATAGTTGAAAAATTTGGTGGAGCTGGCGGGAGCACAAATTATCAATTTTAACACCTTTTGAACACCCCATAAAACCTAAAAAAACATACCCAAAATTATTGTTAATACTGACATTTTAAAATTAATATATGTTGAATAATGTTTTTTAATATTGAATAGCATTTTAATTTGGTTGACTAAATGTTGACTAAATTTTTTATATTTGTTGTGTATTTATAAATTTACAAAATTCAAATGTTATGGCAAAGATAAAATTTCACCTGCAAAGTACAAATAATCCTGCAAACATTTACGCTCGTTTATCAATTGGCAGAACAAAAGTATTAAGACGAAAATCCGGTTATATTATTAATCCGAAAGACTGGAGCAAAGATACCAGTTTCCCCAAACCGAACGATGTGGAATTAAAAAGTTTAAAAACGGAATTACGGGATTTAGCCACCAATATAGAAAAACAACTAAACCAAGCCACCGGCAAAGGCATTGATATTACCGGAGACTGGTTACAGCAACAAATTGATATATTTCAGAGCAAAGTAAAAACGACAGACAATGACCGGCTGACAAATT
>JAQVGD010000253.1 GCA_028696945.1 Lutibacter sp. | reverse complement strand
CCAGATCAAATTAGTAAGATCAGTTCCATCAGGAGCCCAAACATAAGTAGAATCATTTGCAGATAAATTAAAATACGTTTCAAATACATTCATATTATACATACGATTTGAAAGGTATGGACTAGAAGTCGTATTATTCATGATCACTGGTTGCCCAAGACATGCAGTTGTTGGTGTTACAGTTCCTGTAGTAGCAATATTGTATGAAACGATTGGTCCAACAAGTGGTTCGAAATCAAGAGTTTGTGTATAACCAGTTACAGAAGTAAAAGGAATCCAATTGCCATTACTTCCAAAAGCTGCCAAAGATGATCTAAATCTTGACAAGTCTTCGTCATATGATTGACCTACTGCAATATCATTAAAATACATATTAAATACACCGCCAGTATTTGTTACATCTACAACGATTGCATAGTTACTTGTAACAGTAATTGGAGTTGGAAAATTAATGTAATAGAATCCTCCAGTTGTACTTGAAACTGTCACTGTACCACTAGCCAAAGCAACGCCTATAGGATTGTTGGAAGCATTCACAGAAAAAACTTGAGCTCTAACAACAGCGGTAGCTACACCGTTTGCACTATTTGCCACATATACTTCTGCACCTTTTACTTGAACTCCAGGAGTTGTTGCATAAAACATCTGAGAAACAGCATCATTATTAACTCTAGAAGTTTCTAGAGTATAATAAGTTGGAGTTCCCAAAAGAACTTCTTTGTAAAATGGATAACTAAGTGTATCCTGACACGTCATACTTCTCGAAGAGTTGTTTAAATCAATCGCATGATTAACCGTTTTATTCAATGGTCCTGTTACCATTCTCAAATTATCTTCATATTGAGAGAATGCAACTGATACTGAGCACAGTAGTAATGCTACAGTATGTAGTAATTGTTTTTTCATAATAATATTAATTTTAAATTTGGACAAAGGTATACAATATTTATGATAATGGTCATAAAAAAGAAGGAAAGAGATATCAAAAAAAAGTGGTGGTACATTATTATGCATCACCACTCAGAAAAGTTCTATAAAATAGATTTTAGAGTAATAATATTCCTCCTCCAAAGATTAATCCAATGATACAAATTCCAAGTACTAACATCTGTAAAAATGTTGGTTTGAAAGAAAGATCAGTAGATGAATTTTCTTCTGGTTTTTGTAAAATAAAGATAACTATTCTCAAATAATAGTAAATACCAATTGATGAGTTTACTAAAGCAATAACAATCAACAATGGTTCTTGTGCAATTGCATCAATAAAAACTAAGAATTTACCAAAGAATCCCATTAATGGTGGAACACCAGCCAAAGCGAGTAAAGAAGCGACTGCTACAAAACCAACAAATGGATTTTTACGTCCTAAACCTTTTAATGCTTCAATTCGGTCTCCTTTGTCGTTCACAATAATTTGCACCGTAATTAAAGCAATTGTTGCGAAACCGTAAGATGTCAAATAGAACCACGAATTAAAGATGCTATTATCTGTCAAAACGATCATCGTAATCAATGTATAACCAATATGAGAAATACTTGAATAAGCCAAGAAACGCTTAAATCGATCTTGTCTGATAGCGGATAAGTTACCAACAAACATGGTAAGTATTGCCAAGAAAACTAACACAGGCATCCAGAAATCATACATGTTTTGGAATGCTTCTGAAAATAACTTTATAAATGCGCCAAATGCTCCCAATTTAATTACTGTAGCCATATAACCAGTAACAGGTGCTGGTGAACCATCATACACGTCTGGACTCCAGAAATGGAAAGGTGCTGCTCCGATTTTGAATAAGAAAGCTGACATGATGAGCAACATACCCAAATAAGCCATTGAGCTAAGTCCACCTTCAGCTGACAAAGCTGTTCTTATTTCTTCTAAGTTAAAAGAACCTGTTGCGCCATACAACCAAGCGATACCGAATAATAATACACCTGTTGCAAAAGCACCAGTTATAAAGTATTTCAAGGCCGCTTCAGTTGAAATAGGATCTTTTTTGTTCGATCCTGCCATTACGTAAATTGGAATGGACAGAATTTCTAATCCTAAGAAGAAAACGAATAAGTTTTCAAACGATACCATTAACATAGCTCCTAACAATGAGAAACTCAATAATGCCATATAATCTCCGGTGTGTTCTTCATTTGACTTAAACTGCTCATAACCTGACAGAATAGTAAGAATTGTAAAAACAATTGCAGCCACAGAAAACAAGGTTTCATACATTCCAAACTTCACTCCTTCATAAGAAGCTAAAATATCCGTTTGATTATAGTATGAACAAACCAATACTACTCCAGTCACCGTTAAACCAACAACAGAAGTGAATAATGTTAAAAGAGGCTTCTTAAGAAAGGCAATAAACATTGTTGTTAGTGCCGATAAAAATAAAATTACTAAAGCTAGCATATTTCCGTGTTATTATTTAACGTTGACAATTTCTATTAATCTTTGCAAACTAGGTGTTACAATATCGATTAGTGCTTGCGGATAAACTCCTAAGAGAACAATAGAAAGTGAAATTATAAAAAAAGCGGTCCATTCTGCCCAAGTTAAATCTGGGAAATTAAAGTTTTTCGAAGGGCCAAACATTGCTAATTGATAAGCTCTGAAAGAATAAACACAAGCAAGAATAACTGTTGTTCCAATTAAAAATCCTGCTATTGCATTGTATCCAAACACACCTTTAATTAATAAGAATTCACCTATAAATCCACTTGTAAAAGGGATAGAAACTGCTCCAAAGATGATGACACCAAACCAAAACCCAAACATCGGTGCTTGTTTTGCAATTCCTCCTAGTTCTCCTAAATTTCGTGTTCCTAATCTTCTTTCAATAATATCTGCCGCTAAGAATAAACCTACAGCAATAAATGCGTGGTTTACGATTTGTACCATAGCTCCCGTCAAAGCGTCTAGATTCAAGACAATAATTCCAGCTGCAATTAACCCAACGTGTGAAATGGAAGCATATGCAAACACTTTCTTCATATCGTTTTGACGAATGGCAATTATCGCTGCGTATAAAACACCTATTAAACCAAGTGCTACAATTATATCAGTTGTTGAACCTAATGCTTCAGGAGCGATAGGAATCATCCAACGAATCATACCAAACAAGGCCATTTTCAACATCAAAGCTCCCAACAACATGGTTCCAGCCATCGGTGACTTTGTATATGTTTCTGGTTGCCAAGCATGCAATGGGAATAATGGGATTTTTACTGCAAAAGCAATCATAAAACCACCAAATATCCATAATGCGGTAGTAGTGGACAATTGCACCGCTATTAAATCCTCAATTGCGAATGATGGTGCAAGTGTACGGATGTACAATAGTGAGAACAACA
>JAQVGD010000252.1 GCA_028696945.1 Lutibacter sp. | reverse complement strand
ATGGATAATATTTTCAAAGGTTTGCAAAATGTGATTTCGTATTTTAATGGCATCATAGGTTGTTTTTAAGGTAAAAGAATGCTGGCAAATATCATTGTTACCAAAAAAGTTTGTTTTACAACCGATGGCAATAACCAAAGAATCATAATAAAAATCGCCTATGGTTGTATTTATTGTGTTGTTTGAGGAATCAATATCAATAACTTCCGCCAGCCTTATTTGGACATTCTTTTTATTTTTAAAAATATGACGTAAAGGAAAAGATATGTTTGAGGGTTCAATTTGTGAGGTGGCAACCTGATAAAATAATGGTTGAAACTGGTGGTGATTAATTTTATCAATTAACAGCACATCAAAAAGATTCTTATTTAAATTTCTTGCAAGTTGAATACCTGCGAACCCACCCCCTACTATAATTATTTTTTTCTTATCCATGTGTAGAAATTAACAGTTAATTATAAAATTTTTAATCTTTTATCTTATTTCGTTTGCTAATTTTATTCCTTATTACATCAACATTGTATCCTATAGAAATTAAATGTCTGAAAATTAATTACATTTTTTATTGTTTATTTGATTTGGTTTTAAATTTTTCGATTTTAATCAAATTTGCGTGTAGATATGATTTAATGCATTAACTTTTTTTTAAATATAAAATAGCTTTGATATTTATTATAAAAATGTTTGATATTCAGCGTATTATAAAGGCCATTTTGTTATTTATATCATTTGATAAATCTAGTAAAGAAGTTGTTTCCAGCATTTCTTTTAATTCTTCCCTTATATGTTTAAATTTAAAATGGACTGAACAAGGCATAATTTCGGAACAATTGCCAAATCCCAAACCACAATTTGTATAAATGGTGTTTCCATCAATTAAATCCACAATATGACTTATCATAATTTTATCTAACCGATCAGTTTTTATTTCAAAACCACCAGTGGCACCTTTTACAGAATCTATAATACCGTTTTTTGATAATATCTGTAGCACTTTTGCCGTAAACGCAATTGGAGAATTAATTTCCTTAGAAATATTGTTTAAGTTGACTCTTGACTTTTCCTGAGACTTAATTGCAATAAATATTGCTGCTTTTATTCCATATTGACAAGCTTTAGAAAACATCTATATTATTTTTAACAAATATAGTAAATACATTTAATTCGGACAAATTTATCCGAGTTAAGTTTTGTTTTTTAATGTTGAACTTACTTCGAAAAGTGGTTAACGCTGAAAAATCAAGTGTTCTCCAATCTAAATTGCAGCATCTATGAAATATAACTAAAAATTAGGCTACTTCTAGTTATTTTTTAGTTGTTGTTCTAATGCTATTGCCTTCGGAAATAAAATATTATTCTCCAAATGAATATGCAATTGAATGTCTTCTTCAAATTCATCTAACATCCTATACAATAAGGTATAACTAGCGCAGGCATCTTCAGGCAACGCATAGTTGCTGGCAAGTTTCCTAATCGTATTCAAATTTTCACCAACACCCTCGTGTTCATTTTCATGATTGCCAACAACATCCTGAATGGCGTTAAAATGAGTTGCTTGTGGCAGTTGTGTGTTTTTATCTGCACGCGCTAATTCTTTTATATAAGGAAACAAAGTCTTTTCTTCCCTTCCAAGATGATCTATTAATTTTGAATTTACTGCTTTTACCCGTTGATTAATTTCTATTAACTCAGGATGCTTATTACCATGAACCTCCAACACTTTATTGGCATACGTGGTGATGTCAGGCAGTTGTTTCCTGATATACCTATGATGTGTATTTACAATATAATCCACAAGAAAATCTAAGTTCCACTCATTGTAAGGTATCGGGTGTGCAGCAGGCACTTTAGCAATCTGCTGTAATTCTTGTTCTATTTTAGTAACATCAAGACCCTTTTCCGCACAAACTTCCTTCACGGTCTTTTTCCCGCCACAACTAAAGTCTAAGCCGTACTTTTTAAAAACTTCGGCTTTGCGTAAATCTTTTGTTGCTAATTGCCCCAGCGTTTCATCGTTTTCACCGGCAATATTTTTCCGTATTTTAACCTTCCACCACTCTGGACCTTCTTCTAGGTATTCCCATGTAAAAACATTGCCTCTTTCTCCAAGTAATTGATAATAAAGTGGCTTAGGATCGTGATCATTGTGTATGGTTAAATGTTCTCCCTCTTTTAGTTCATCGTAGCGCGCAAAAATGGTGGGATGTTTATGCGTGGGCTCTAACAATGTTACATTAAGAATGTTATCTGCTGTTGCTTCCATCTTGTTGAAATTTTTTAATAAATTGCTGATTAATTATCTATTTTTAGTAATTCTTATTTTCCACCATTCAGAGCCTTCTTCTAGGCATTCCCATGTTAAAATATTGCCTCTTTCTCCAAGCAATTGATAATAAAGCGGTTTAGAATCGTGATTGAGTTTGTGTATGATCTAGGCACAAAATTAGCAAACAAAAACCGGATATTAAATTCACAAGGGTTTTCGTAAGTAGCCGAGAACCAATCAATTAATTATACATCGTATTGTGCTTTCGTGCTTTTTTATTTAAGTCTTATGGATATCTCAAGATGTCCTCCTAAACCATCGTTAATAATCCGCTGTAAGGTAGAAAATCGAATGTCTTTTAAGTTTCTTTCCAATTTTGATATATAAGATTTATTCGTTCCAGCTAAATCTGCCAATTGTTCTTGTGTAAGTCCTTTATCCTCTCTTGCTTGTTGAATTAAAACTCCAAGTTTAAAAGCGTCATATTCTGTTTCAAATTCTTCTCGTTTTTCAGTTCCTCTTTTACCGACTTTTTCATCGACAAATTGGTCAAGACTTTTTAAATTTTTATTTTTTACTTTCATAATATTCCTTTTTTATCTGTTCAGCTCGTTCGATTTGTTGTTTTGGTGTCTTTTGGGTTTTCTTCTGAAATCCGTGGCCTACGACTACTAAATTGTCAAAGTCGAAAAAGCAAAAAATTCTGAAAATATTATTTCCTACCTGAACTCTGATTTCATAAAGTCCTGTTGTTTTTTTCAGATGTTTTAAATAAATTTCGGGAATTCGGTCAATTTCCTCAATAACCTTTAAAGTCCATAAGATTTTCTTTTTTACTTTATCAGTTTGTCTTTCGTAAAAATCCTCAAAATAATCTTTAAAGAAATAAAGCTCCCTTTTTTATTCATTTGGCAAATATACAAAAAGTAGTCCAATTAGACAACTATTCCATTTTTTTAGTATGAATCACAACATTGTGTATGGTTAAATGTTCTCCCTCTTTTAGTTCATCGTAGCGCGCAAAAATGGTGGGATGTTTATGCGTGGGCTCTAACAATGTTACATTAAGAATGTTATCTGCTGTTGCTTCCATCTTGTT
>JAQVGD010000251.1 GCA_028696945.1 Lutibacter sp. | reverse complement strand
TTTAGCCGCCATTATTTTGTTTTCCTGCGCTAAAAAAGAAGCAACGCACCAGAATGAAATCAGGTTATTTCAATATGAATTAAACAGGGAGTTTTCAGATGTGACCAAATCACCTTTAACTAAAGAAGACATGAAAAAATTTAAAACCCTGGAATTTTTTGACATTGACGAAAATTACAATATTGAAGCCGATTTTGAATTAACGCCAAACACGACCGTTTTTGAAATGCCAACCACCACCGATCGTTTTCCTTTGTACCGAAAATACGGCATCGCCCGTTTTACCCTGAATGGAAAAAAAATGGAACTGAGCATATACCAGAATCGGCAATTAATGACTGATTTTAACTATAAAGACTATTTATTCTTGCCTTTTAATGATACCACAAACGGCACCACAACTTATGGAGGCGGGCGTTATCTGGATTTAGAAATTCCAAAGAAAGGCAGCAAAAAAATACGCGTCGATTTTAACAAAGCTTACAATCCGTACTGTGCTTATAACCACACATTTTCTTGTCCGATTCCTCCAGCAGAAAATAATTTGCCAATTGCCATTCCTGTTGGCGTAAAAGCCTATAAATAGCGCATAAAAAAAGCCTGCCCAGTTTATGTACACCACGGACAGGCCAAACCTAATATAATAATTAACCAATAACTATTCTTATAAAGAAATCACAAACACCAAGTAAGCATCATCTGTATCCGGATTAAAAATGGCTGATGCGGATATGCCTAAACTAAATGCGTCTGTGATTTTAATGGCTTTCGATGCCGAAAGCCCGAAGTTGGAAACTTTATATTCTCCATCTGTGGTATATATTTCATTTCCTGCCCCACAAAAGGCTTCATTTCTGTTTCTCCAATTTTGAAAGGGTAACCCAATTCGGTATAAATTGAATTGTTGTCATCATTGTAAACATTGACACCTAATAAAACCGTTAAAGGAAATTTTTCAACACCATCAAAACTTAATGTTGCTTCCCCAACGTGATTTTGCATTTTGAAATAACCGTCTGAAGCGCCGTCCACCGGAAATGCATAATCAATGAATCCCACTGAAACGGGTCCAAAAGCGTAACTTGCGTACAAATCCAATTCTTGCCCAACCACTTGCCCGCCCGTTTCATAAGAAGCCCAGGCGCCAAGCTTAAAATTGCCCGTTGTTAATTCGGCATAAGGCTGCACTGCCGGCGAATCGGAAAATTCCAGACCTCTCCAAACATATCGGCTGGCAAAATCTACACCCACATCCAATTTGGTTTTTGGTTCTTCTTGTGCATTTATGGTACTTATTGAGGCTATTGTTATCAGTAATAACAATGTTCTTTTAAATGTTTTCATCATTCTAATGTTTATTTGTTAGTATTTTTTGGCAATACTTAATCTAATGAGTGAACTATCACCCAAGCCAAATTCTTAAAAAATTGAAGGAAATTGAGTGGCTTAATAAAATAAGCCACTCGTTTTCAGACTTATTAATGTTGGTTTAAACGAAAATCAGGGTAGGCATCCATTCCATGTTCATGAATATCCAATCCTTCTTGCTCTTCTTCCTCAGAAACCCTGATTCCAACGGTTTTCTTTAAAATAATTAAAATGATGAAAGCAAATGTGATACAAAATGCAGCGATTGCAACAACGCCTATGGCTTGTTTGCCCAATTGCTCCAAACTTGCCATTTCACCAAAAATTCCCACAGCCAATGTTCCCCAAATTCCGCATATTAAATGAACCGGAATTGCACCAACAGGATCGTCGAGTTTTAATTTGTCTACAAATCCAACACCCAAAACAATTAATATACCTGCAATAATCCCAATAACAATGGAGTCGGTAACACCCATCATATCGGCTCCTGCCGTAATCCCAACCAAACCGCCAAGCAATCCGTTTAGGAACATTGATAAGTCATATTGTTTGTTTCTGAATAACGACACCAATAATGCGCTCAACCCGCCGGATGCTGCGGCCAAACAGGTTGTTACCAGCACCAAGGAAGTTTTACCTGGATCTGCAGAAAGCACCGAACCTCCGTTAAATCCGAACCAACCCAACCATAAAATTAACACACCCGCAGTTGCCAATGGAATACTGTGGCCGGGAATTGCGCCAACAGAACCATCTTTATTAAATTTTCCAATTCGTGCCCCCAATAACCAAACGGCGATAAATGCAGCCCAGCCTCCAACAGAATGCACCAATGTTGACCCGGCAAAATCATAAAACCCAAGGTCATTTAACCAGCCTCCACCCCATTTCCAGGATCCTGTAATTGGATAAACAAGTCCGACATAAAATATGGTAAAAATCATAAATGAACCCAATTTCACGCGTTCAGCAACAGCACCAGAAACGATGGTTGCTGCGGTTGCGGCAAACATTCCCTGAAATAAAAAGTCGGTCCAGTAGGTATAACCAACATTGTATTCTGAAGTTAATCCGTTTTCAGGCATTGTGAGTCCGAATAATGAGAAAAAATGATCGGGTAAAATGCCGTAGATAAATGAGCCAGGATACATTAAATTAAATCCGACCAAAGCATAAAGTACCACGCCAACCGAAAGAATAAATACGTTTTTAAATAAAATATTAATGGTGTTTTTTTGTCTGGTTAACCCAATTTCTAACAATGAAAAGCCCAAATGCATTAAAAATACAAGTGCAGTGCACATCATCATCCAAACATTGTTAACAGTAAATAGTGTATTTTCCATAATGTAAAAGTTAGTAGTTTTTTATTTTAGCGCGTCTGAGCCTGTTTCTTTAGTTCTTATTCTATATGCTTCTTCAACATCCGAAACAAATATTTTACCATCTCCGATAACTCCGGTAAAGGATGCTTTAAGAATTGCCTCAACAGTTCTGTCCAAAAATGGATCAGAAACAACAATGGATAAAAATCTGCGCTGAATGTCGGAAGTGCTGTAACTCACGCCACGGTACACATGTCCTTCTTTTTCATTTCCAACTCCAGTGACATCCCAGTAACTAAAAAAGTTGACTTCAATTCGATGCAGGGCTTCTTTCACTTCATCAAATTTTGATTTTCTGATAATTGCTTCAATTTTCTTCATAATAAATTGATTTTTTGATTGATTTCGGGTCAAAAATATATATATAATTCTTTACCCCAAAATTTTAATGGGGTGTAACTGTCATTTTTATGAATATTTTTAATTTAACCATATTTTTTTATGGGGTATTCAAAATATATTGATAATTATTAGGATTCTTTCCCCAGTTTTTTGGGGTCGATGTTTTTAAATATAGAATAATTGAGCATACACCCCAAAATTTTAGGGGTGTATGCACTAAAAATGATTTTTTATGATAAAAAGTATAGGTATTCTTTACTTATGAAGTTGAAAA
>JAQVGD010000069.1 GCA_028696945.1 Lutibacter sp. | reverse complement strand
GACAAACCAAATGATACAACAACAAACTCTTATTATGGCTTTTATGAATATGCTCACTCATAAATCCAAAATTACATATCTTTACGCTACACCCGACGCAAGCGTCGGGGAATTCTATTGATTAAACTTATATAAAGCACTACAAATGCGCATATTACGCAAGCCGAAAATTGAAATCGAAAAACCCACCTAATACTTTAATAGCTAAACACCATTCAATTCCAACAAAAGCAAGTTTATTTAGTGTTTGCTAAAAATTTATAAGAACTCAAGGTCAAAAGTCTTTATGACATAAAATGATATTAATCATTTAAATTAATAACTTTAGTGTTTAAATTTGTTAAAACCCGATTTGAATAAACATATTATTAACCTTAAAATAGAATTCTAATGGAATCGTTGGAAAAAGTTAAAGCAAGAGTTTTTAAATTTGGAAATAAAACCGCAGACGGCAATACTCAAATGAAAAATCTTCTTGGAGGCAAAGGCGCTAACTTGGCGGAAATGAGTTTAATAGGAATTCCAGTTCCCCCTGGTTTTACAATCACTACAGAAGTTTGCACAGAATATAACCTACTTGGAAAAGATGCGGTAATACGCCTAATTTCCACAGATGTTGAACAATCAATAGAGAATATTGAAAAAATAATGGGCACTAAATTTGGAGATAAAGAAAACCCTTTATTAATTTCAGTTCGCTCGGGAGCAAGAGCCTCCATGCCTGGTATGATGGATACTGTTTTGAATTTAGGATTAAACGATGAAGTTGTTATTGGAATAGCAAAAAAATCTAATAATGAGCGTTTTGCCTGGGATTCCTATCGCCGTTTTATTCAAATGTATGGGGATGTTGTATTGGGGATGAAACCTGAATCGAAGGATGATATTGATCCATTTGAAGAAATAATAGAGCGTTTAAAAGAGAAAAGAGGGATTGAATTAGACACTGATTTTACAGTTAAGGATTTAAAAGATCTGGTTGAGAACTTTAAAATTGCCATAAAAAAACGTACTGGCCACGATTTTCCCACAAATCCTTGGGACCAACTTTGGGGTGCCATTATCGCAGTTTTTAACAGCTGGAATGGAAACAGGGCAATTTATTATAGAAAAATGCACGGCTATCCAGATGATTGGGGAACTGCCGTAAACGTACAAGCCATGGTTTATGGAAATATGGGTGATCATTCGGGTACAGGCGTTTGTTTTACGCGTGATGCCGCAACGGGCGAAAATCAATTTAACGGTGAATATTTAATCAATGCACAAGGCGAAGATGTAGTTTCTGGTGCAAGAACACCTCAGCAAATCACTAAATTAGGTTCCTTGCGTTGGGCGGAATTGGCAAAAGTTGAAGAAGCCGACAGGGTTAAAAATTATCCTTCTTTAGAAGAATTAATGCCCGAAATTTATACGGAACTTAATAAATATCAGCAAAAACTTGAAAATCATTACAGAGATATGCAAGATTTGGAGTTTACCATACAAGAAGGTAAACTTTGGATGCTACAAACCAGAAATGGAAAACGGACTGGTGCCGCAATGGTTAAAATTGCCATGAACCTATTAAAAGAAGGTTTGATTGATGAAAAGGAAACGCTAATGCGCATGGAACCCAATAAATTAGATGAATTATTACATCCTGTTTTTGATCCAAAAGCATTAAATAAAGCCGCGGTAATTGCACAAGGCTTGCCTGCTTCACCTGGTGCTGCAAGCGGTCAACTTGTTTTCTTTGCAGATGAGGCTCATAAATATGAAAATACGATTTTAGCACGAATTGAAACTTCTCCTGAAGATTTGGAAGGAATGAATATTGCAAATGGTATTTTAACTGCTCGTGGCGGTATGACTTCTCATGCTGCAGTAGTTGCCAGAGGTATGGGTAAATGTTGTATTTCGGGTGCTGGTGCTTTAAAAATCGATTATAAAAGTCGTACAATGGGCATCAATGGAAAAATATATAAAGAAGGTGACTGGATTTCTTTAAACGGCTCCACAGGAAATATTTTTGAAGGAAATTTACCAACTGTTGAACCTGAATTAAGCGGAGAATTTGCCGAAATTATGGAATTGTCCGACAAATATTCAACTATGAAAGTACGGACAAATGCCGATACACCCAAAGACGCTAAAATGGCGCGTAGTTTTGGCGCACAGGGAATCGGATTAACCAGAACAGAACACATGTTTTTTCATGAAGATCGCATTAAAGCCATGCGTGAAATGATTGTGGCTGAAACCGAGGAAGGCAGAAAAGCAGCTTTGGTAAAACTACTTCCAATGCAGCGTACCGATTTTGAAGGAATTTTTGAAACTATGCAAGGATTGCCTGTAACCATCCGCTTGTTAGACCCACCTTTACATGAATTTGTCCCTCATGAATTGGCACAACAAGAGGAGTTGGCAAAAGAAATGAAAATCTCCTTGGAAACCATTAAAAACAAAGTGGAAGAATTGGAAGAATTCAACCCGATGTTAGGTCATAGAGGTTGTAGATTGGGAAATACTTATCCCGAAATTACCGAAATGCAGACAAGAGCCATTATTGAAGCTGCTTTAAATTTAAAAGTCCGTGGAATTGTGGTAATTCCTGAAATTATGGTTCCCTTAATTGGTACCCTAAGCGAATTTACAGCCCAAGAAGATATTATTAGGGCTACTGTAAATAAAGTATTTGAAGAAAAAAATGACACCATTGCTTATTTAGTTGGTACAATGATTGAAATTCCAAGAGCGGTTTTAACAGCGGATTTAATTGCGCAACGAGCAGAGTTTTTCTCCTTTGGCACAAATGATCTTACCCAAATGACCTTCGGATATTCCCGTGATGATGCTGGTAAATTTTTACCGATATACATAGAAAAAGGAATTTTGGCAGTTGATCCTTTCAACGTCCTCGATCAGGAAGGTGTCGGGCAATTGGTTAAAATGGGAACAGAAAGAGGCAGGAGCACAAAACCAAACCTAAAAATCGGTATTTGTGGGGAACACGGCGGCGAACCAAGTTCTATTGAATTTTTCCACAATGCTGGTTTAGACTATGTTAGCTGCTCTCCATATAGAGTTCCAATTGCAAGAGTTGCAGCTGCACAGGCGGCTATAAAAATGAGGAGTACAAAATAAGTTTTAAGCTACTTATTAGTTAATTTATTTATTAATTTCAAATTTATAAACTGTAAACAATTAAATAATTATGAATTTATTTTGACGTTTCCCCCCGCCGAAAAGGCGGGCGGGCGGGCTTTCCGTTGCAAGTCCTCGCGCGCCCAAAAGCGCGACTGTGGGCTTTACACTTCAATCCCTAACGCAAATGGAATTACGATTTAAGAATTACGATTTTAGAAGAAAAAATCTTTAGATTCTGGATTTGGTTTTTAATATTTCACTTGCTTTTAATCATAGAATACGCAAGATGATTTATGAAATTAGAATTTAAAAGACTTGAAACTTTTTAGCGCGCTTTGCGGTTTTTATTTGCGGTATTTGCGATAAAATTTTTTGGTTCAGAGTTTTTTCATAATTTCTTCTTGCTTTTATCATAGAATACACAATAGTTTTCAATTAGAGACTTTTGAAAGAACGAACAACGCGCAGGCTGTCCCAATTTTTAATTATTCATTTTTAATTTTTAATTGTCAATTGTTATTTACCTTCGTAATATGATTAATATTATAATTCTTGGCGGTGGAAATGTAGCCTATCATTTAACAAACGCGTTGTTGCAAAACAATGAGGTAAATGTTGTTCAAGTTTATAACAGGAACATTGAAAAGATTAACCGTTTTAAAAACAGCATTCCAATTACTGATAACCTATCGGAATTAATGGAAGCGGATATTTATATTCTTGCAGTTTCAGACAATGCAATTTCCGAGCTCTCTTCAACCTTAAATTTAAAAAATAAATTGGTGGTTCATACTTCGGGAAGTGTGGCGATGGACGAACTTAAATCAATCTCAAATAAAGGCGTTTTTTATCTATTGCAAACCTTTTCCAAAGAAATAAAAATAGATTTATCAATCGTTCCAATTTGTATTGAAGCCGAAACTGAAAAAGATTTACGCCTATTGGAAACTTTGGCAAAATCCATTTCAAAAAGTTGTTATCACATAAATTCAACGCAGCGAAAAAGTTTGCATGTCGCAGCCGTTTTTGTGAATAATTTCGTAAATCATTTGTATCATATTGGAAATGAGATTTGTGAAGAAAATAATGTTCCTTTTGAAATATTGCTTCCATTAATAAAGGAAACTGCAAATAAAATAACTACTTTATTACCTTATAAAGCACAAACAGGACCTGCAATACGAAATGACACCAAAACCATTGAAAAACATAAAGCAATGCTAACTAAAAATCAGCAAAATATTTATACCTTGCTCACAAAATCTATTTACAACACCTATGGAGAAAAGTTATAAAGAAATTATGTCGCAAATCACTACCTTTATTTTTGATGTGGACGGCGTGCTGACAAATGGAAATGTTAGAGTTACCGAAACAGGCGAATTGCTGCGTGAAATGAATATTAAAGATGGATATGCGCTAAAAACAGCATTAAATGCTGGATATCGTGTTTGTATTATCTCTGGAGGAACCAATGAAGGGGTTCGCACAAGATTTAACTCTTTGGGAATTACAGATATCTACTTAGGAACTCATCATAAAACAGATCAGTTGAAAGATTATACGCTGCTTTATGGCATTAAACTTGATGAGGTTTTATATATGGGCGATGACATTCCCGATTTTCAAGTGATGAGAAAAGTAGGATTGCCTTGCTGTCCGAAAGATGCCGTTTCTGAAATTCAGGACATTTCTGTTTACATTTCTCAAAAAAAAGGAGGAAAAGGCTGTGTGCGCGATGTGATTGAGCAAGTTTTAAAAGTGCAGGGAAAATGGGATTTTCAATTTAACGCTGAATTATTTTAATTAACAATTAATTATATACTATTATGAGAAAACACACATCACTTATTATTATTTTACTCTTTTCATTTGCTGTCAGTGCCCAATCCATCGTAGGAAAATGGAAAACCATTGACGATGAAACAGGAAAAGAAAAATCAATTGTTGAAATCTATCAGGTTGATGGAAAAATTTACGCTAAAATTGATCAATTATTAACAAAAGGCGAAGAGAATAAGGTTTGTGATAATTGTAAAGGTGACAATAAAAACAAACCGATTAAAGGAATGGTTATCATTGATGGCTTAACCAAAGATGGAGCTGAATGGAATGGCGCAAAAATACTTGACCCAAAAACAGGAAAAGAATACAAATGCTACCTAGCTTTAGAAAATCCGGAAAAATTAAAAGTCCGCGGTTATTTAGGCTTCGCATTATTGGGGAGAACGCAATATTGGCATAAAGTTACCAATTAGCGATTCCATTTTTTTGAAATATGCTGTTTCTGAAATTCAGAACATCTCTCAAAAAAAGAAGGAAACGACTGTATGCGCAATGTGATTGAGCAAGTTTAAATGTACAGGAAAATGGAATTTTCAATTTAATACCAATTAAAAGTTTAAATGGTATAACACCAAATTATTTTAATTAACAATTAATTATATACTATTATGAAAAAATACACATCACTTATTGTTATTTTACTCTTTTCATTTGCTGTCAGTGCCCAATCCATTGTAGGAAAATGGAAAACCATTGACGACGAAACAGGAAAAGAAAAATCAATTGTTGAAATCTATCAGGTTGATGGAAAAATTTACGCTAAAATTGATCAATTATTGACAAAAGGCGAAGAGAATAAGGTTTGTGATAAATGTAAAGGTGACAATAAAAACAAACCGATTAAAGGAATGGTTATCATTGATGGCTTAACCAAAGACGGAGACGAATGGAGTGGCGGAAAAATACTTGACCCGAAAACAGGAAAAGAATACAAATGCTACCTTGCTTTAGAAAATCCTGAAAAATTAAAAGTTCGTGGTTATATAGGCTTCGCATTATTGGGAAGAACGCAATATTGGTATAAAGTTACCAATTAGCCGCCTTAATTTTTTTTATTCAACATAGGCACAAATTTAAATTTTCCAAATTCATGCTTTTCAAAATCTTTTTCACTGGTTCTAATAAATAAGGTCATTACTTGTTCTTTATCGCCAATGGGAATTACGAGCCTTCCTCCTATTTTAAGTTGGCTTAACAAAGCTTTTGGCACAATAGGTGCGCCGGCGGTTACAATAATTCCGTCAAAAGGCGCATCTTCTGGCAAGCCTTTATAGCCATCGCCAAAAATAATTTTTTTAGGTTTGTAGCCAAGTTTTGGCAAAAATAATTTTGTTTTTTTGAACAATTCCTTCTGGCGTTCAATGGTATAAACTTTTGCACCCATCTCTAGCAAAACTGCGGTTTGGTATCCCGATCCAGTGCCAATTTCCAAAATTTGATGATGCTCTTTAACCTGTAGCAATTCAGTTTGAAAAGCAACTGTATAAGGCTGTGATATGGTTTGCTCAGCAGCAATAGGAAATGCTTTATCCTGATACGCGAAATCATCAAAGCTAGAATCCATAAACAGATGACGAGGCACATTTGCCACCGCAGTCAATACATTTTCGTCCGTTATTCCCTTCTGTGCAATTGTGTTTACCAACTGATTTCTAAGTCCTTTGTGCTTGAGCGAATCCTTCATTAGTCCCTAAAATTTGAATGTCTAAAATAGGAATAAATGCCTAAAGATTGTTACTTTTACCTACATAAAAATTAACTACTTTAATTATGCTGAAAGCAGGAGTTTTAGGAGCCGGACATCTCGGCAAAATACATTTAAAATTAATAAATCAATCAAATAAATATGAATTGGTAGGTTTTTTTGATCCAATTAAGGAAAATGCAGAAAAGGTTGAAAAAGAATTTGGCTACAAATCATTTAGTTCAATTCAGGAATTAATTGATGCCGTTGATGTTGTTGACATTGTGACACCAACGCTTTCTCATTTCGATTGCGCTAAAGAAGCTATTGAAAAAGGGAAACATGTTTTTATTGAAAAACCCATTACCAAAACGGTTGAAGAAGCTGAAATACTTATCGAACTTTTAAAAAAACACAAGGTAAAAGGCCAAGTGGGTCATGTAGAACGCTTTAACCCAGCTTTTACCGCCGTAAAAGATGCCATTCACAATCCGATGTTTATTGAAACACATCGATTGGCGGAATTCAATCCGAGAGGAACGGATGTTCCTGTAGTGTTGGATTTAATGATTCACGACATCGATATTATTTTGAGTGTGGTAAAATCAAAAGTAAAAAGCGTAAATGCTAGCGGCGTTTCCATATTGAGTGCCACGCCTGATATTGCGAATGCACGAATTGAATTTGAAAATGGCTGTGTCGCCAATTTAACTGCCAGCAGAATTTCCTTGAAAAATATGCGGAAAACACGATTTTTTCAACGAGACGCTTACATTGCCATCGATTTTTTTGAAAAAGCCACAGAAGTGGTCAGAATGAAAGATGCACCTGAAAATCCTGGCGATTTCGATATGATTTTACAAAATGCCGAAGGTCTTAAAAAACAAATCTATTTTGAAAATCCGAAAATTATAGCCAACAACGCTATTTTAGATGAGCTGGAAACTTTTGCAGATGCCATAAATAACAACACAACGCCTATTGTAACTTTGGAACAAGCTACCGAAGCACTTCGTGTTGCCCAAATGATTATCAACGATTTTTAATATGAATATATACCAAGTTGACGCATTTAATAACGCGGTTTTTAAAGGAAATCCCGCTGCTGTTTGTCCGTTAGAAAAATGGATTTCTGATGATTTAATGCAAGCAATTGCAGAAGAAAATAATTTATCAGAAACTGTTTTCTTCGTAAAAGATGGAAATTTATTTGATATTAAGTGGTTTACGCCAACATGTGAAATCGATTTATGCGGTCATGCCACTTTGGCTGCGGCGCATATTATTTTTAGCGAATTAAATTTCAAAGAAAAAAGTTTAGAATTTAATTCAAAAAGCGGTAAACTGACTGTTACAAAATCAGAAAATTGGTACACCCTAAATTTTCCTTCAGAAGAAATTGATGAAATAGAAACACCTATTCTTTTAAAAAAAGCGTTAAATGTTCCTGTTTTAAAAACATTTAAAGGAAAATGGAAATTGTTGGCTGTGTTGGAAAATGAAGCAGCCGTAAAAAACTTGAAACCAAATTCTCACTTATTGACACAGTTGGAATTTTCGGGAATTACCGTGACTGCAAAAGGAGATTCGGCCGACTTTGTTTCGCGCTTTTTTGCGCCAAAAATTGGAATAAATGAAGATCCTGTAACAGGTTCTGCGCATACCTTGCTTATTCCGTATTGGGCAAAAAAACTGGATAAAGCAAAACTGGAAGCTGTTCAGCTTTCAAAAAGAACGGGGATTTTAAAGTGCGAATATTTAAATGACCGAGTTGAAATAAGCGGACAAGCTGTTACCTATTTAAAAGGACAATTAATTATATAATGTTTGCCTGCATTAGCAGGACAAGTTAAAATCTGTTTAAAAAAATAATACTTAATATGAAAAATATAGCTGTTATTGGTGCAGGAACTATGGGAAATGGAATCGCCCACGTTTTCGCCCAAAATAAGTACAAAGTACATTTAATTGATATTTCACCAGAAGCTTTAGACCGTGGTTTATCTACCATCGTAAAAAATCTGGATCGTTTGGTAGATAAAGGAGTTATTTCCGCAGAAAATAAAACCCAAACTTTAAGCAATATTACCACCTTCACTTCAATTGCTGAAGGCGTTAAAAATGTGGATTTGGTGGTTGAAGCCGCCACAGAAAATGTGGACTTAAAATTAAAAATATTCAAACAAATTGATGAGGAAGCTCCAGAAAATGCTATTTTGGCTTCAAACACTTCTTCTATTTCTATCACTAAAATTGCATCGGTAACCAAACGACCTGAAAAAGTGATAGGAATGCACTTTATGAATCCGGTTCCAATAATGAAATTGGTTGAAATTATTAGAGGATACAATACTTCCGATAAAGTGACCAAAACCATAATGGAACTTTCTGAAAATTTGCAAAAAACACCTGTTGAAGTCAATGACTATCCCGGATTTGTGGCCAACCGAATTTTAATGCCCATGCTCAATGAAGCCATAGAAACTTTGTACAATGGTGTTGCTGGTGTTTATGAAATTGACACGGTAATGAAATTAGGAATGGCGCACCCAATGGGTCCATTACAATTGGCCGATTTTATTGGTTTGGATGTGTGTTTGTCTATTTTAGAAGTCATGTACAGCGGATTTAAAAATCCGAAATATGCGCCCTGTCCACTTTTGGTAAATATGGTACAGGCTGGGAAACTGGGGATAAAATCGGGTGAAGGTTTTTATGATTATTCCGAATCTAGGAAAGCTGAGAAAATTGCAAAACAATTTCAATAAATATTTTTGGGTATTTATTTAATTTCAATAAAAAAAGCCGCTTAAAGCGGCTTCTTTATTTATATTCTTTTTCTCCTTTTCGGATTCTGGTCTGATCCAAAAGTACTTTTACTCATTGTTCCTGGAGCTCCTGAACGTTTTCTTCCAAATCCGCCAAAATCCGTCTTTGGTTTTCTGTCGCCATCGCCAGATCTTTTTCTGTCGTTGCCTCTGTCTCTATCACCAGTTCTTTTTCTCGAACCTCTATCGCCTCCGCTTCTTGCTTGACCAGTTCGTTGTTTGGTGGTAATTTCAACATTTACATTTCTGCCTTCAAAATCAACATCATTTCCTTCAAAAGCACTCATCGTTTCTTTCTCATAATTTTTGTCCAATTCAAAGAAAGAAAAAGTGTCTAAAATTTCAATTTGTCCGATTTCAATATTTTTAGCAATTCTTTGGTCGTTGATCAAACCAATCAATCTTGCTGGATTTAATTTGTCTTTTTTACCGATATTGATAAAGAAACGCGTCATATTTTCATCATCTCTTCGTCTGTTTCCTCTATCGGAATTTCTGTCAACACCTCTCATATGCTCGCTGTCATTTAAATCAGGTGCATTTTGATAATAGGTTAAAAAAGTATTGAATTCAATCGAAACAAACTTTTTTATCAATTCTTCACGGTCTAAATCTTTCAATTTTTCGTAAATAGAAGGTAAAAAGTCGCTTATTTCAGTTTCATTCACTTTAATATCTTGAACTTTATCTATCAGTTTTAACAGTTGATTTTGACAGATTTCTTTACCTGTCGGAATTGGGGTGCTTATAAATTTTTTGCCAATCAATCTCTCAATTGGATGTAATTTGCCTTTTTCTCTACTGGTAACAATTGCTATGGAGATTCCTTCTTTCCCAGCACGTCCTGTTCTTCCGCTACGGTGCGTATAAGATTCAATTTGATCTGGAAGTTTGTGGTTGATCACGTGTGTTAAATCGGTAACATCCAATCCCCTTGCGGCAACATCGGTAGCCACCAATATTTGCAATGCTTTGTTACGGAATTTTTCCATTACACTATCGCGTTGTGCTTGTGATAAATCACCGTGAAGCGCATCAGCATTGTATCCATCGCCGATTAATTTATCGGCAACTTCCTGTGTTTCTCTTCTGGTTCTGCAAAAAATGATGCTGTAGATATCTGGATTTACATCGGCAATTCTTTTTAAAGCTGCATACCTGTTTCTTTCCGAAACCACATAATATTGATGTGATACTTGGTCAGTTCCCTTATTTTTTTCTCCAGCACTAATTTCGATTGGATTTTTTAGGTAATTTTTTGCAATGCTTTCAACTTCTCTGGGAAACGTTGCGGAAAACAACAATGTTTGTTTTTCTTTTGGCGTAACTGCAAGTATTTTATCCAATTCATCTTTAAAACCCATATTTAACATCTCATCGGCTTCATCTAAAATAAGCCATTTAAGGTTTTGTAGTTTTAATTGTCTTCTATTGATTAAATCAACGGTTCTGCCTGGTGTTCCAACAATAATTTGAACACCTTTGTTCAGTTTTCTAACTTGATCTTCAATACTGGCACCACCATAAACGGCAAGTGTTTTAACACCTTTTATATGTTTAGAAAAATCGGTGATGTTATTGGCGATTTGCATTGCCAATTCACGGGTTGGCGATAAAATAATTGCTTGTGTATCACCGCTATTAGCATCAATTTGTTCCAATATTGGCAAACTGAAAGCTGCGGTTTTTCCTGTGCCCGTTTGTGCAAATGCTTTTAAATCTTGTTTTGAAGATAAAACTTGGGGAATTGCTTTTAACTGAATTTCAGTTGGGTTTTCATACCCTAAATCAGTTAATGCCTGTAAAATTTGGCTGTTAAGCCCTAACTCTTTAAATGTCGTCATTTCTGTAAATGTTATTGATCTACAGACGCCCATCTATAAACCGGTTAAAATCGGGTGCAAAAGTACACTTTTAAAGCATACGAATAACATTATTAAAATTTATTTTGATTTATTTATTTTTTAATGGCTAGAAAGCTGGTTGTTGGTTGTCGGTTGTCGGTTGTTGATATCTGATAGCTAATAACAAAAATTTTAGAATTTTAGAATTATAGATTTTAGGCTTTTTAAGACTTTTAATATCTAACTTTTAATATTTAACTTTAATATTTAATATTTAACTTTCCAACTTCAAGATTAATTAACCAATTTATTTAATTCAGGATCTAATTTATTTGAATCCAAACTGGCAAATGCATTTATAACAATACCTGAACTGCCAATTAAAATGGCACGTGGGTATTCGCTGCTCAAATAATTATGTGCATAACTGTCTTTAGAAAGCAAATATTGATTATCGATTTCCGATAATTTTAAAAAATCTTCTTTGTTTAGAACTTGTGGTGAAGTTTGCATATTGATGCAAACAAACAACAAATTGGGGTATCTTTTCTCTAAGAATCTTATGCGACTCACTAAATAATCAACCGACATATATTCCGCTGACCAAAAACAAATTACGGTATTTTTATTGTTAATAATTTCACTTATTGTTGAAGGAACATTGTCATAGGAAACAATGTCAAAATCTTGTAATGGTTTATCCAATAAAAGATAATTACAGTCTTTCACCAAATTATTAACCTGTTCTATATATTCCTTATCAGTACAATTTGCCATAAACAAACGCAAAGCCTCCTCATTAACACGGCAGGTTGCTTCACTTTTTAAAAAATCGCTCACTAAAATTCTTTTTAACAGCATATTTTTAAATGCTTCCGCTTTAATATGTTCATTAACTGCATTTAAAATATTCACAGTAATATCATTTTTAGTGCTGTCTTTTTCTTTAAGCTGGTAACTTATGTTGTATAAATAGCTGACCACATAGTTTTGATAAGGATAAAATGAAACTAAATTTTCTTCATTTAGATTAATTTTTTTTCTAAAATCATAAAAAGTATCTGAAACTTCCGAAAATTCATTCTGATTATAAATATTTTTATGAAAAATTGAATAAACTTCTTTTAATCTGAATAGTGGAAATTCAATGGCCGTATTTGTTAATTTTTTAAATCCTTTTGAAACAGTAGTTTCATTTTGAAAAAAATCATTATAAATAGCAAATCTCTCTTTGGAAAGGGAATCTATTTTAGCTTGAAAATCTTGCTCATTCAAATCGAAATTTTGGTACATCATTCTTTCTTCTACTTCACTTTGTAAAAATAAATTAATTAAAAATTCATTTTTAGCACTCCCTTTTCCGCTAAACACAAGCGATTGGTCAAATTCCCAAGTATTTAGCCTAACCAAAATACTGTCTGAGGGTTCTAAATAAATATATTGAAATTCATTTCCATGCTTAAAAGTATATAAACCTTCTTGTAGTGAAGGGATTTTCTGTAAAAACCGATTGCTTTTATCAAGCATTATGCTGTCTATTATTTTCTCACCTTTCAAGAACAAAACATAGTTGGTTTTAGGGTTAATAATCTGTCCCCCAAAATAAGTAGTGGCTTTTTCATTGCCTATTTCACAGCCAACTGTTAAAAATACCAATATGACATAAGTAACATATTTCATATATTTATCTTTTTTATAGGTAATACCTGTCTGCCAGCAGACAGGTGGAATTCGCCTATCATCATTCGCGTTTATGTTGAATGCGCATTAAACTCATTTCATAAAAGTTTATTTGAAACAAAAATACACACATCTATTTGGCTAGGCAGTTAATGAGATGTTAAATGTAGTGGGAAAGCCTTTAAGCCTTGAAAATTAACTTTGGGTTTATTATTTTTTTTTAAAATCTAATTCACTACTTTTGCAAAAAATTTAAAACCTTAATTTATAATGCTTTCAGTATCAAATTTATCTGTTCAATTCGGTAAACGTATTTTATTTGACGATGTAAACACAAAGTTTACCGTTGGAAATTGCTACGGAATTATTGGCGCCAACGGTTCAGGAAAATCAACATTTCTAAAAATCATTTCTGGCAAAATCGATCCTACAGCTGGACAAGTAGTTTTGGATAAAGGCAAACGGATGTCTGTGCTTTCCCAAGATCACTTTGCCTTCGATGAATATCAGGTATTGGATACTGTGATGATGGGCAATAAAAAATTATTTAATCTGAAAAAAGAATTGGATGCTGTATATGCAATACCCGATTTTTCTGAAGAAGACGGAATAAAAGCTGGAGAATTAGGTGCTGAATTTGAAGAAATGGGCGGTTGGAATGCCGAAAGCAATGCAGCTTCATTGTTATCTTCATTGGGAATTAAAGAAGAGTTACATTATTCCTTAATGGGAGATATAGACGGTAAAACAAAATTGCGTATTTTATTGGCGCAGGCCTTGTTTGGCAATCCGGATGTTTTAATTATGGATGAGCCCACCAACGACTTGGATTTTGAAACTATTGGCTGGTTGGAAAACTTTTTGGCAAATTATGAAAATACTGTTATTGTAGTATCGCATGACCGTCACTTTTTAGATGCTGTTTGTACGCATATTTCTGATATAGATTTCGGAAAAATTAACCATTACTCTGGAAACTACTCATTTTGGTATGAATCAAGCCAATTAGCGGCCAGACAAAGAGCACAGCAAAATAAAAAAGCCGAAGATAAAAAGAAAGAATTAGAAGAATTTGTTCGTCGTTTCTCTGCCAATGTTGCAAAATCTAAACAAGCAACCAGTCGTAAAAAAATGATTGAGAAGTTAAATGTCGATGAAATAAAACCTTCAAGCAGAAGATATCCTGCCATTATTTTTGAACTTGAAAGAGAAGCCGGAGACCAAATATTAAACGTAGAACATTTGTCAAAATCAACCAATGATGGCGTGTTATTTCACGATATTAGCTTTATTTTGAACAAAGGCGATAAAGTGGCCTTGATTTCCAGAAATTCAAGGGCTGTTACCTCCTTTTATGAAATTTTATATGGAAGCGAAAAAGCCGATAAAGGAAAATTTCAATGGGGCGTTACCACAAATCAATCTTATTTACCTTTAGACAATTCGGAATTTTTTAACGACCCTAATCTAAATTTAGTAGATTGGCTGCGTCAATATGCTAAAACAGAGGAAGAAAGAGAAGAAGTTTATTTAAGGGGATTTTTAGGAAAAATGATTTTTAGCGGTGAAGAAGCGTTAAAAAAATGCAATGTGCTTTCGGGTGGTGAAAAAGTGAGGTGTATGTTATCCAGGATGATGATGGTAAAAGCAAACGTGTTGATGTTAGAT
>JAQVGD010000250.1 GCA_028696945.1 Lutibacter sp. | reverse complement strand
AATGCCCAAAATCAAAAACTCCTTTAAAGCTCTTTTACTATCTCATAATCATCAATATTTTCATTTAATTGGGTGACTAAATCAATATATCCGTTAATATCAGAAATAAAATGATCCCATTTTACAGGATGAATATAAGAGTGGTCATTATCTACATGATAATTACTACCACATAATCCATTTACACAACGAGATGTTTTAGGTTGCTTTCTGTTAAACATATTTTTACCTAAAATGTTGAAAAGCGTGCTCGTTTTCCAATTTATTGTGTTGCAATGAGGGCAAGAGCTGTGTTCAATAAAATATTGATAGCTACCAGCTTCATCAGGTAAAACAACTGCAAGCATTGCATTTGTTGCACTCGTTTTATCCTCTCTTGTTTTTTCTTTTAAAGAATAGGATAACTCCCAAGGAATCCATTGTTCATTTTCGTCTATACCAAACTCTTTCATGTTTTTTGAAATTAAAACAATAGTGATACTGCTATCAAAAATTTTATCTCTCAAATGCGATTCTATTGTTTCGTCTTTAAAATTTCCAAGATCCTCGTCATCTTTTTCTCCTTTATAAATATGATCACCTTCAAAGTGTTGTTCTAGTAAATCAACATAATTTCTTGCGGTTGTCGCACCAAAAACATTAAGAGGTTTTACTCCCGAATCAGAATGTTTGTAGCTTACAAAAATTTTTCTTGCCATATTCTTTATTTTATTTGAAACAAAATATAAATTGTTGCGCTAATAAGTGGCAAATAAAAAACCAAAAGGGTTAAGGAAAACATCGAATAAATTAAAGTATTTTTCTTAAGTTTTTGATATTCACTTATATCCATAGAAAAATCAATAACCTCCTCTTTTAGTTTTCTAACATAATTATATAAATCTCTATATGAACGCTCTTGAGATAGAAAATAACCGTCTAAAATCCAAAAAATAAATATGACAACGATCAAAAAATAAAAAACATAGTCGGGGCTATTATTTTTTGAAAACAATGCAAGCAACGCACCAATTATGGTGATTGTCCAACCTCTTAGAAAAAACAAATTGCCAGCCATTCGGCTGATTATGTTTTGTATAAATTCAAGATGTTTGCGCTTGTTTTCCATAGTTTATTTTAAATCAGCCATTATTTTTTTTGCTAAATGGTGAGCAAAATTTACTGCGACAGCATTTCCAATCATTTTATATCCGTCAGCAATATCACGATATTTGAAAATAAAATCATCGGGAAATGTTTGAATTCTTGCACATTCGCGAACAGATAGACGGCGATATAAATGCTCTTTGCCGGGAACAAAAATTCTTTTATTTTGACTGATAAATTTCATTTTTGGAGCTTGCGGATGAATTGGAGCATGGCGACCACCAGCTTGAATAGTAAAAGAAGGTTCATCCCATGAACGAACACGATTTCGTGACATATAAATTGAAGAAAAACCGCCATTCATGTATTCGTGATTTGGAATTTTTAACACATCGCCATTTGTTTTGTTTTTATCTAACGCAGGTTTTGCTAAACGCAAATCATAAATAGCGTCTTTTAATACGGGTTTATATTTTTGCGGTTCTGGAAATTCAAATTTTTTCTTTAGTTTTTTATTATATCCCACAATAATGACACGCAATCTATCTTCAGGAACATCGTAATCATTTGCATTCAATAATTTGCAGGAAATATTATATCCAGCATTTTCAAATTCTTTTATTATGTTTTCAAACGCTTCCTTGTGTTTTGGATGAAGGATTCCCGACACATTTTCTGCAAGAAAAAATTTAGGCTGTTTTTCTTTTAATAAACGAATGTAGTCATAAAACAATTTTCCTCTTTTATCATTTATTCCACGCCCAGCTCCAGCCTCGCTCCAACTTTGGCAAGGTGGTCCGCCAATAATTCCGTCAACTTCGGGAATTTCAGAAGCGGGAACATCAACAATACTTCTTTTATCAAGTTTTGTTTTTGGAAAATTGTGTTCAAAAGTTTCCCAAATTGTGGGGTCATATTCATTTGCCCAGACGACATGAAAACCAGCCTTTTCAAAGCCCAAATCAAGTCCTCCTGCACCTGTAAACAATGAAGCTATTTTCATAATTATTCGTGACTAATATTTAGTGTATTTTTAAATAATTTTTTCGGCGATTTCAAAAGGTTTATATCAAATTTCAAAGACGATTCAACTCTTGAACTTGCATTATGAATACGAAAAGAAAGAGTCCAATCGTTATTCATGGTTATTATCGCAGTTGTTTGGCTATCGGTTTTGAAACAAATATCAATAATTTCTGTTGGCAACGGGACTTTTGGAGTTTTGTATTTTGGAAGAATGTCGTCAAAAGGCAAATTTAATGTCCCATTCAAATTATAAGCGTGTATTTCTACACTATTTTTGCCTTTAATAACTTTGTAAAAATCTTTATTTCCAACGAGGTATGCGACCAGATTGGACGCTACTTTTTTAGAATCTTTTTTGTATAGTCTTTTCAGTTCTTTTATGAAAGCTTTCAAAATTGGAATATAGATTGATGAATGATAATCACCAAGCTCACTCCATTTTTTCTTTGCACCGCTTTCTTTTCTAATTTTTTCCAAATTGTTAAAAATAGGCGTTACTGTTTCAAAATATTCTTTTGATGTTTTTATTCCAAGCCACTTTTCACCAAAATCAATATTTGAAGATAGTCGGGAATGCTTTACTGCATGATGATTGTTTTTGGCTGATACTCCAATTTCCCATTTTTGCAATAAACGAATTGCTAAAACA
The DNA here is from genome assembly GCA_028696945.1 of Lutibacter sp. Lineage (GTDB taxonomy): Bacteria > Bacteroidota > Bacteroidia > Flavobacteriales > Flavobacteriaceae > Lutibacter. The sequence goes on along the minus strand of JAQVGD010000250.1, from coordinate 658 downwards.
TCTCTGACATCGCCTGATTTTCCATGCTGATCTGATAAAATTTCAAGTTGTAGAATATCCTCTTTGCCAATATCGTTTGTGAGGCGTGGTTCTATATCCATTAAAAAATTGACTGCAAAACTAGCTGTGAGTAAATAATCGCTCTTTTCTGTTTCGCTCACATTTTCAAAACAGCCTTTTGCAATTTCAAAAGAAGAATTTTTGATAACTTCAAGATTTGTTTTATCTTTCAATTTTTCTTCAAATTGAACAAGCAAAGCATACTCAAAAGATTTTCCAGTTGTCATTTGTCTTGATGCAGTAGTAGTCATATTTTTATTATTACATTTTTCCCCTTATAAATAAATCGTTTTCGTAGCGGAGCGGAGAAAACACCTTATTACCCCTCTTTAATTAATGAAAAAGAAATTTTAAAATTTTTAAAAACAATTGGGCGATAGCCCAAAAAAGAAAAGGAATATTTCAGCTAATGTGTTGCGGATGCATATCCGCAACACATTATACGCAATGGAGCGAAGCGGAATTGCGTATAATGTTTGCTGATATCTGACGTTTTGCCACTTCCTTTAAAATCAATTTAGTGTGGCAAAATGTGGCGAAGCCCTTGCAGATATCAGCTGTTGTGCGATGTGCCACGATTTCAACAGTTTAACGTTGA
>JAQVGD010000249.1 GCA_028696945.1 Lutibacter sp. | reverse complement strand
TTATTGTAATGGCTCTTTTAATTTGGGATAAGTATTTTGGAATTCAACACAAATTATTTCAAAGTCTATGTCAATCTTTAGTTTTTAGAGCAAAAAACATTACATCTTTTTGTTTTTTATAATTTCAGTAACTGATATAGATCCCGCACCAAAAGTAAAAAACACACAAAGTAAAAATAAAACCAATGATGCTAATTCAATAGATTGTCCACCCATCATCAATTTTGTATGGGCATGCACAAAAAATATAGCACTAAACAATACAGGGATTTGAATAAGCGCACCTAACCTTGTCAAAAAACCAATAGCTAAAAGTACGCCCCCAATAATATGGGAAGTTCCAATAAAAGAAACCCAAACAAATAATTCCCTATCTACGCCTAAAGCAAGTATAGATTCTGGGCGGGATAAAATTAGCCAGCCTCTTATTGCCAATACAATTCCTAAGAAAATTCTTATTAAGCCATAGGCGATTTGAGTTTTAGCATCAAGAGCTGATGAAGGAGAGATGAAAATATTCATAATAGTAAAATTAATAAAGGTTATATTACCAAAGTTATAAAAAATAATTCAACAAATTAATATTAAATTACGCTAACAATCGTTACTGCTAAAATTTAATTGTAACTTTACTTTTATAAAAAAATCAAAATCAAATGAAAACTACTGTTAAACTAGCTTTTTTAGTGCTTATAGCTGTTTTAGGGATAAGTTGCAACACCAAATCCCAGTCACAATCAGATTCAATAACGGTAATAGCACCAACTGAATTTAAGGAAAAATCGGCAAATCAAACCATTATTGATATCAGAACACCCCAGGAATTTAGGGAGGGACATATTGAAGGTGCCGTAAATATCAATTATTATGACAATAATTTTCTGGATCAAATTGCGAAATACGATAAAAATCAGCCGCTTTTTATTTATTGTAGATCAGGAAACAGAACTTCATCTGCTTCAAAAAAAATAGCAGATTACGGATTTACACAAATATATGATTTAGAAGGAGGAATTCTATATTGGTTAAAAAATAACAATGAAACAGTAAAATAACACTTATGAAAAATTTATTGATAGTTTTGGTTTTTATGGCGATGCTATCTTGTGGCAATTCGCTTACAGATAAAGAAAAACAAGAATATACCAATAAAGGCAAGGAAATTGCCCAAAATTCATTTAAAGCTTTAAGTGAAAAATTAACGGAACAAATGAAATTGGGTGGTCCAGCTCAGGCAATACCTTTTTGTAATGTTGAAGCCATTCCGATTACCCAACAATTGTCTGATAAATATGAGGTAACCATAAAAAGAACTTCCGATAAATTGCGAAATCCTGCAAATGAACCCACAGAAAGAGAATTGGAAATTATCAATACCTACCATCAGCTAATTTCATCAAAACAAGCGGCTAAGCCAATTGTAGAAGTGGACAGCAATAATAAAAAGCATTTTTATGCGCCAATTATGATGAAAGCAAATTGTTTGGCTTGCCACGGAAAAATTGAAGAATTTATGACCGTGAAAACAGATTCAATTATAAAATCGCTTTATTCTAATGACAAGGCGATTGGGTATAATGAAGGTGATTTAAGAGGAATTTGGTCTATAACATTTAAAAAATAATCATTATGGCAAAAGTTGTTGTTTTAGGAGCAGGAATTTCTGGACATACAGCAGTTTCTTATTTAAGCAGGTATCTTCGGGGCAAACATGAAGTTGTGATGGTTTCGCCTAACAGTAATTATCAATGGATCCCATCAAATATATGGGTTGGTGTTGGGTTGATGACGCCAGAACAAGTTAAGTTTGCATTGGCACCAGTTTATAAAAAATTAGGTGTTATCTATAAACAAGCATTGGCAGTATCCATAAATCCTGAAGGAGATGCAGAACACGAGAAAGGATTTGTTACCATAAAATATGTATCTGAAAACGAGAAAGGAAATGAAGAGAAAGTCACTTATGATTATCTCATAAACGCCACAGGCCCAAAACTTAATTTTGAAGCCACCGAAGGTTTAGGACCACATAAATTTACCGAATCAGTTTGTACTTACGACCATGCTTCGCATTCTTGGGCAAAACTTCAAGAATCTTTTAAAAAGATGGAAAATGGCGAAAAACAAACTTTTTTGGTTGGTACGGGTCATCCATTGGCAACTTGTCAAGGCGCGGCTTTTGAATATATTTTAAACGTAGCTTTTGAAATCAGAAAAAGAAAATTAATGTATATGGCCGATCTATGGTGGATTACCAACGAATACGAATTGGGCGATTTTGGTATGGGCGGTGCTTATATTAAAAGAAATGGCTACATAACACCAACCAAAATATTTACAGAATCTATTTTAAAAGAATATGGCGTAAACTGGATAAAAAGAGCCGGAATCACGAAAGTTGAAAAAGGAAAAGTTTTTTATGAAGATTTAAAAGGGGAATATCATACAAAAGAATTTGATTTTGCCATGTTAATTCCGGGTTTTGCAGGCGCGGGAATGAAAGCTTACAATAAAGAAAATAAAGATATAAGCTCAGAAGTATTTGTTGCAAACGGCATGATGAAAGTTGATGCGGATTATACGCCAAAAAAATATGAAGATTGGAGCGCAGAAGATTGGCCGTTAACCTATCAAAGCATAAAATATGAAAATATTTATGCTGCAGGCATTGCTTTTGCGCCGCCGCACGGAATGTCCAAACCCATGGAAAGCCCTAAAGGCACAAAAATATTTCCAACGCCGCCAAGAACAGGAATGCCTTCTGGTGTAATTGGTAAAATAGTGGCGCAAAACATAATTTATGCTTTGAAAACTGGAAAAATGGAACATAAACACAAAGCATCTATGGCGAAAATGGGCGCAGCCTGCATTGTGTCAGCTGGATATGGCGTATTTAAAGGCCAAGCCGCTGTTATGACCGTAAATCCAATCGTTCCAGATTGGGAAAAATATCCAAAATGGGGACGGAATATTAAAGATACAGTTGGCGTTGTTGGCTTAGCAGGCCATTGGATGAAATTATTTATGCATTATATGTTTTTATACAAAGCAAAGGCAAAACCATTTTGGTGGCTGATACCTGAATAGTTAATTAAAAAAAGAAAATCATGGAAAATAACGAAATAAAAACAGTGCCGTACAGCAATATGTCTTTTGCTACAGAACCAACAAAATTAGTGAAGTTCATGAGGGTTTGTTTTATTATTCAAATTTTTAATTTTTTTAAATTGAATTTAAAAGTGATGAAAATCGTAGTAGGAGGGCATTCTTAATATTAAATAGACGGTAATAAATATATAAGAAAAAGTAAATATAATAAACAATTAATTGCTAACACAATAGTCTTTTGCCGTTTCTCTATAATCATTCGTCCGATTAAAAACTTAATTATTTAGGATTTAGTAATTTTACAAAAAACTAAAAG
>JAQVGD010000248.1 GCA_028696945.1 Lutibacter sp. | reverse complement strand
TAATTCTTCAGTTCCGTTAATGATGGCCGAAATCACTTCGCCCGGAATTACATTTTTATTTCTTCCGATTGTTGAAGACAACATAATATTGGTAGTGGCTCCCACACAAATTAAATCGTCAATATTCATAATTAACGCATCTTGCGCAATGCCTTTCCATACCGAAATATCGCCGGTTTCTTTCCAATAAGCATAAGCCAAAGACGATTTTGTTCCGGCGCCATCGGCGTGCATAATCAGACAATAATCTTGGTCATTTGTCAAATAATCCGGCACAATTTTACAAAATGCCTTCGGAAACAAACCTTTATCCACATTTTTAATGGCATTGTGCACGTCTTCTTTTGAAGCCGAAACGCCTCTCAGGCTGTATCTTTTACTGTTTTCTGAACTCATTGTCGCTAATTCTGTTGTAGTGCAAAAGTAATTTTTCTTTTTTAAACCCATAGTTTTTTTTAACGAAGTAATCAATTTAAAACAGGCGATTTTTAAGGAAGTTGTTTAAAACAAAAAAATCCCGCAAATTGCGGGATTTTTTTGTTCTTATCGTATAAATAACATTTCTCTGTATTTGGTTAGCGGCCACAATTCATCATCAACCATTAACTCCAATTTATCACAATGGTATCTGATATCATCAAAAAACGGTTTAACATCATCACAGTATGATGCAGCTTTTTCCTCGGCATCCTCCATAATATTTGCTTTTTTACGCGCATCAATCATATCATCTATTTTTGAGTGTATGGCCTCAATATGCTCAGAAATTAGTTTAATTAATTTAATTTGTTCGGCCGCATGCTTTTCAAATTCATTTCCGAATATTTCTTTTAATCCGGTAACGTTTTTAATCAACATATTCTGATAGCGAACCGCTGTAGGAACAACGTGATTGCCTGCGATGTCTCCCAAAACACGAGATTCAATTTGAATTCTTTTGGTGTAATCTTCAACTTCAATTTCATATCTGGCTTCGGTTTCTACCTTGCTCATTACATTCATTTCTTCAAACAATGCAATTGATTTTTTAGAAACTCTCGCTTTTAAAGCATTAGGCGTTGTTTTATTGTTGCTTAAACCTCTCTTTTTAGCCTCTTTTTCCCAAGCTTCTCCATAACCATTTCCTTCAAACAATATATTTTTTGTACCCTTAATGTACTCTCTTAATACATTAAAAATGGCTTCATCTTTCTTTAAGTCTTGCGCCGCAATTAAAGCATCAACTTCAACTTTAAAATCTTTTAATTGTTTTGCAACTATGGTATTTAAAACTGTCATTGGATTTGCGCAGTTTGCGAATGATCCAACGGCCCGAAACTCGAATTTATTTCCGGTAAACGCAAATGGAGAGGTTCTGTTTCTGTCGGTATTGTCCAATAAAACATCCGGAATTTTACCAACCACGTTCAGTTTAAGATCTGTTTTTTCTTCAGGAGAAAGTTTACCGTTGGTTACGCCTTCCAATTCTGCCAATACTTTGGTTAATTGTTCGCCAATAAATACGGAAATAATTGCCGGAGGCGCTTCATTTGCCCCAAGTCTATGGTCATTATTTGCTGAAGCCACTGCAGCCCTTACCAATTCTTCATTTTCAGAAACCGCTTTTATGGTATTTATGAAAAAGGTTAAAAACTAAAGATTGCTCATAGGCGTTTTTCCCGGAGCCAATAAATTGATGCCCGTATCGGTTGAAAGTGACCAGTTATTGTGTTTTCCTGATCCGTTTACACCCGCAAAAGGCTTTTCATGAAGCAATACTTTAAGTTGATGGCGAGAAGCCACTTTTCCCATAATATCCATCAATAATGAATTATGGTCGACTGCCAAGTTACATTCTTCGTAAATAGGCGCCAATTCAAACTGATTTGGAGCTACCTCGTTATGGCGCGTTTTTACCGGAATGCCCACAAGCATACATTCGGTTTCCAAATCACGCATATAATTTAATGCCCTGCTTGGAATAGAACCAAAATAGTGGTCGTCCAATTGTTGCCCTTTAGCGGGAGAATGTCCCAATAAAGTTCTTCCGGTTAAAGTAATGTCTGGTCGGCTGTTGGCCAATGCTTTATCAATTAAAAAGTACTCTTGCTCCCACCCAAGTGAAGCGGTAACCTTTTTTACATTTTTATCAAAATATTTACAAACCGCCGTTGAAGCATCATCTACAGCTGTAAGTGCACGCAATAAAGGTGTTTTAAAATCCAAAGCTTCACCCGTATAAGCAACAAATATGGTTGGGATGCTTAAAGTTGTCCCATAAATAAAAGCTGGCGATGTTGGATCCCAAGCGGTATATCCGCGGGCTTCAAATGTATTTCTGATTCCCCCGTTAGGAAAACTTGATGCATCTGGTTCTTGTTGCACCAATTGGTCCCCGCCAAATTTTTCAATAGCCATTCCCCCTCCAATAGTTTCAAAAAATGCATCATGTTTTTCGGCAGTTCCTCCGGTTAAAGGCTGAAACCAGTGTGTATAATGTGTAACTCCTTTAGCCATTGCCCATTCTTTCATTGATGAAGAAACCTGATCAGCAATTTTACGGTCAATTTTTGTGCCGTGCTCAATTGCACTCATTACGCCATTATAGGCATCTTTGGTTAAATATTGACGCATCGTATTTTCATTAAATACATTTTCGCCAAACAAGATAGATCTTTTAGTATCTTCAATAACTTCAACAGGTTTTCTGTTTGCAGACTGAGCTAATGCTTGAAATCTAATTTTAGACATTTTTTAAAGTAATTTAGAATTAATACACTATTTTTTACCGTGCAAATCTAACTTAAAAATCGATTTAAAAAAAATTACCCCCTAAAAAATTAGGGGTAAAATTGATATTTTATGTTTTTGCTAAAAAAATCAATAATATTTACATAAAATATATTTTCTGATGTAATTCACTAAAATTAATTATTATAAAATCATTCATTAAATAAATAAATATAAAGTTTCCTAAATTAAAATAAATGCTGCCTTCCCGCTTATGAAACTTACTTTCTTAATCCAAATAAGCATCCTGAAAATTTAATTAATCCCTTTAAGCAGAACAAAATAAAACACCATATATTTAAATTGTCATTAAATTCCTATTTTTGCCTGATGAAAAAACAAGTATTCAAAATTTTAGGGCAAATCAATAAAATTTTGCTTCCAAGCTTTACCAAAAAACGATTGGATATGGCAAAAGCCAAAAAATGGCAAATGGCAATTATTGGCTGGCGTTATTTTGTTACAAAAAATAGTTTGTAAATACGTAAAAAATAGTATATTTGCACCCTCAAAACGGCCTCGTGGCGCAACTGAATAGCGCACTTGATTACGGCTCAAGAGGTTGCTGGTTTGAATCCATTCGAGGTCACAAAAAATGCAATTACTTATTTATGGTAATTGCATTTTTATTTATATAAACTTTCTCCACTTCTTACATCACATCAAAATATGG
>JAQVGD010000247.1 GCA_028696945.1 Lutibacter sp. | reverse complement strand
GCAAATGTAATCCCTTTTTAATTCCCTAAACAACTTTTTTAGCCCTTTTTTTGAAGAATTTGTAACTTTAATTTTATACCCCTGAAATTGTGCGATTTACAATTCAAAAAAAATTAAAAAAATTGATATCACATCCCAACTTTGAGTTCCCATAAAAGCCTATTTGGTATATACATGTAATAAGGTATAAAGAAATTTTTCATCTGTTTATATTTTATTTTTTATTGGTACAGATGCAGTTCGCCATTAATCATTCTGCTGTGTATCAAAATTTGTTATGGCTCGTTTCATCATTTGTAAAAAAAGCTTATTTTAATAACACAAAACGTATTGCGAAACTGATAGTTTTCTGATACCTTTGCATCTTTAATAAAAAAAGCATGGTTCAAATAACATTACCGGATGGCTCAATAAAAGAATTTCAAAAAGGAAGTACTCCTTTAGATGTTGCCAAAAATATTAGCGAAGGATTCGCCAGAAATGTAATTTCTGCACAATTTAATTCCAAAACTATCGAAGTTTCGACGCCTATAAATGAAAATGGGAGTTTAGTGCTCTATACTTTTGATCAACCTGAAGGCAAAAAAGCTTTTTGGCACTCATCGGCCCACTTGATGGCCCAAGCTGTAACTTCATTCTATCCTAATGTTAAATTAACCATTGGACCTGCTATTGATAATGGCTTTTATTATGATCTTGATTTGGGAGAGGATGTCATTTCTGATAAAGATTTTCCTGCTATAGAACAAAGAATGCTTGAAATGGCACGAGGGAAACATGAATTTAAATTACATCCTGTATCGAAGGAAGATGCCCTAAATTATTATAAAAATAAAAACAATCAATATAAAGTTGAGTTGATTGAAAACTTAGCAGATGGCGAAATCACTTTTTGCGACCATGCTGATTTCACTGATTTATGCCGTGGAGGACACATTCCAAACACCGGCTTAATAAAGGCTGCAAAAATTATGAGCGTGGCAGGAGCTTACTGGCGTGGTGATGAAAAGAACAATCAGCTAACGCGTTTATATGGTATATCGTTTCCAAAACAAAAAATGCTAACCGAGTATTTAGAATTATTGGAAGAAGCGAAAAAAAGAGACCACAGGAAATTAGGAAAAGAACTGGAGTTATTTACTTTCTCAGCAAAAGTTGGACAAGGATTACCGCTTTGGTTGCCAAAAGGAGCCATTTTGCGCGACAGGCTAGAACAATTTCTGAAAAAAGCACAAAAAAAAGCTGGCTATGAAATGGTGATTACGCCACATATCGGACAAAAAGAATTGTATGTCACTTCGGGGCATTATGCAAAATACGGGGCAGATAGTTTTCAGCCAATTCATACCCCAAAAGAAGGTGAGGAATTCATGCTAAAACCAATGAATTGTCCGCACCATTGTGAAATTTACAACGACAAACCTTATTCTTATAAAGAATTGCCAAAACGTTTTGCGGAATTTGGAACCGTTTATAGATATGAACAAAGTGGCGAATTGCATGGTTTAACACGTGTTAGAGGTTTTACGCAGGATGACGCCCATATTTTTTGTACACCAGATCAATTGGATGGTGAATTTAAAGCCGTAATTGATCTTGTATTATATGTATTCAAATCCTTGAGTTTTGAAAATTTTACAGCACAGGTTTCCTTGCGTGATAAAGAAAATAGAGATAAATATATTGGAAGCGACGAAAATTGGGAAAAAGCGGAAAATGCCATCATAAATGCCGCTACAGAAAAAGGCTTAGATTTTAAAATCGAATATGGGGAAGCTGCATTTTACGGTCCAAAATTAGATTTTATGGTAAAAGATGCCTTAGGAAGAAGTTGGCAGTTAGGAACCATTCAAGTAGATTATAATTTACCTGAACGCTTTGACCTTACCTATAAAGGAGCCGACAATCAATTGCACAGACCAGTGATGATTCACAGAGCACCATTTGGTTCCATGGAAAGATTTATTGCGGTTTTACTAGAACATACAGGCGGTAAATTCCCGCTTTGGTTAACACCTGAGCAAGTTATCATATTGCCAATCAGCGAAAAATATCAAATATATGCCGAAAAAGTTTTAAATTTGTTAGAAAATGCCGACATTCGCGCCCTCGTTGATAAACGAAATGAAAAAACTGGCAGAAAAATTAGAGATGCCGAATTGAATAAGATACCGTTTATGTTGATTGTAGGGGAACAGGAAGAAAAAGACGGCACGGTTTCTGTAAGAAAACAAGGCGATGGCGATATGGGTTCATCAACAATAAATGAATTCATTTCATTAATAAATAAAGAAGTAAATAGTACATTAGAGCAATTTTAAGTTTAATTTAAAACATAACGTTATAGCATTAAGTAGAAATAAAGGTCAAAGAAAGCCTTGGAGAGTTGTAAAAGAAGACCAACATAGAATCAATGAAAAAATTGTTTATGTTGATGAAGTTCGTTTGGTAGGAGATAATGTAGAAATAGGTGTTTATCCTATCGCACAGGCAAGAGAGCTCGCAAAAGAGTTAGAATTGGATTTGGTCGAAATATCACCCAAAGCGGTTCCTCCAGTTTGTAAAATAACCGATTATAAGAAGTTTCTTTACGAACAAAAAAAGCGAGATAAAATTCAGAAAGCCAAAGCTACAAAAGTTGTTGTTAAAGAAATTAGATTTGGTCCCAATACAGATGAACACGATTTCGATTTTAAAAAAAGGCATGCGATTTCATTTCTTAAAGATGGCGCTAAATTAAAAGCATTCGTGTTTTTTAAAGGAAGATCTATTATCTATAAAGATCAGGGACATATTTTACTTTTAAGATTGGCTCAAGAAGTTGAAGAATACGGAAAAGTTGAACAAATGCCAAAATTAGAAGGAAAACGTATGATTATGTACATTTCACCAAAAAAGAAATAACACTTTGACTACGCCCAGTAACAAAGCAAGGTTTACCCTAAGTAAGCCAATTTCGCTTTTGTATTTGAAAAAAAGATAAAAAATTCTGAAATAAATCTCAGTATAAAGATAATAAGCAAGATAAAAAAAAGAAGAAAGATGCCTAAAATGAAAACAAAATCTAGTGCCAAAAAGCGTTTTAAGCTAACCGGCTCTGGACAAATAAAAAGAAAACATGCTTTTAAAAGTCATATTTTGACTAAAAAGTCTAAGAAACGTAAATTAAGGTTAACTCACTCTGGTTTGGTTCACACCGCAGATAAAGCTAACATTTTACAACAACTAACTTTAAAATAATAAAGTTAACAGGGAATTTAATTATTAACCATGGAGTAGTGCTTAATTAAGAGCAAGCTTTGCCGCCTACTACAAAAAACAAATGAATTATGCCAAGATCAGTAAATTCAGTTGCCTCAAGAGCTAAGAGAAAAAAGATATTGAAGCAAGCAAAAGGTTACTTCGGACGTAGAAAAAACGTTTATACAGTAGCCAAAAATGCGGTT
>JAQVGD010000068.1 GCA_028696945.1 Lutibacter sp. | reverse complement strand
AAAAAAGAAAGATGCTAAGCGTTCCATTTGACAAATAAAAAACAATAAAAAATAGCAAATAAAACGAGCCATAACAAATTTTGATACACAGCAGAATGATTAATGGCGAACAGCAGCTGTACCAACAAAATAATAAATCATAAACAGATGAAAAGTAGCATTAAATTCAATAAAGTTACCGAACGGTTGCCAAAACACTTGCATCAGTTCATTGTGAAGCAGCCTTATTGGGAATATACGGCACAAAATCAGGCAGTTTGGCGATATGTGATGCGAATGAATATCGATTTTTTAGGTAAAGTGGCTCATGAATCGTATTTGGAAGGCCTGAAAAAAACGGGTATTTCTGTGGAGGAAATTCCGAAAATGGAAGGGATGAACAGAATTTTAAAAGACATTGGCTGGGCGGCGGTTTCTGTGGACGGATTTATTCCACCCAATGCTTTTATGGAATTTCAGGCGTACAATGTACTTGTAATTGCTTCTGATATCAGAACGATTGACCATCTTAAATATACGCCAGCACCTGATATTATTCACGAAGCCGCTGGTCATGCACCAATTATCGCCAATCCGGAATATGCCGAATATTTGCGCAGGTTTGGGGAAATTGGCTGTAAAGCAATTTCTTCTTCTGAAGATTATGAGATGTATGAAGCCATCAGGCTACTTTCTATTTTAAAAGAAAATCCTAATTCTTCTTCTGAAGAAATTGAAAATGCCCAACTTAAAGTTGAAGAACTGCAAAATACCATGAGCGAACTTTCTGAAATGGCGCAAATACGAAATCTGCATTGGTGGACGGTTGAATATGGCTTGATAGGAACGTTAGAAAATCCAAAAATATATGGTGCCGGATTGCTTTCTTCCATTGGTGAAAGCAAAAAATGTTTGACGGATAAAGTTAAAAAAGTACCTTATTCTTTGGAGGCTGCAACGCAAAATTTTGATATTACAAAACAGCAGCCGCAATTATTTGTTACGCCTGATTTTGCGCATTTAAGTTTTGTTTTAGAAGAATTTGCCAATAAAATGGCCTTGAGAACTGGCGGTTTAATAGGCTTGCAAAAATTGATAAAATCTAAAAATATTGGAACGATTGAATTGAGTACTGGACTTCAAATTTCAGGTGTTTTTATTAATGTAATTAAAGATGACAACAACAAACCCATTTATTTCCAAACTGCTGGACCAACCGCTTTGGCAAGTAGAGACAGGGAATTAATTGGTCATGGAACCGACTATCATGCAGAAGGTTTTGGCAGTCCGCTAGGGAAATTAAAAGGGATCAATTTGGCCATTGAAGATATGTTTCCTAAAGACTTGGAGGTTTACGGAATTTATGAGGGCAAAAAAACAACTTTAATATTTGAGGGAAATATTAAAGTTGAAGGGGAAGTTATTACTGGAAAACGCGATTTAAAAGGAAAGATTTTACTCATTTCATTTAAAAATTGTACAGTGTCCCATAACAATAAAATATTGTTCCAGCCAGAATGGGGAATTTACGATATGGCTGTGGGAAAAGACATAATTTCTGCCCACGCGGGGCCAGCTTCTGTTAATTCGTTTAAGAATTTAGGAGAAGTCTCTGCGACCAAAACGCATAAGATTTCCTATTCAGAAGAAGAAACTAAGTTACATAAAATGTATCAGGAAATTGCCGAAATGAGAAGGAGCGAAGCATTGGATTTTCATAAAATTGCCTTAATTTTTGAAAATTTGAAAATCAAGTTTACCTCAGATTGGTTACTACCATTGGAGATGTATGAGCTTGTTTACCAGTCTGATACAGAAATAGAAACAGAGATTCTGGAGTATTTAACACAATTAAAAAAAAATAAAAGGCACAAACAGCTTATTACCAACGGAATCAACTGCCTTACAAAATAGCGTAACTATAGTTACCAAAGTGCCATTTTATTAAATTATCTTTGCCTGAATTTTAAAAATAAAAAGAATGAGTTTTTTTGGATTATTTGGTGGCGGAAATGTTGGTGCAGCAATTGAAGAATATTTAAAAGAAGGTGCGGTTGTTATTGATGTAAGAACCGTAGAAGAGTTTAGGGAAGGACATGTAAAAGGCTCAAAAAATATGGTATTAAATGCTATTCCTTCAAAAGTGGTAGAGATAAAAAAAACAAATAGAAAGGTAATTGCAGTATGCAGAAGCGGCGCAAGAAGTGGACAGGCAACTTCTTTTTTAAAGCGGCAGGGAATTGATGCTATTAATGGCGGTCCTTGGCAAAATGTGGCTAAGTTCGTAAAATAATGAGCAATAACATGTTAAAAAAAAGAGGCAATAGCCTCTATTTTTTTTAACATAATTTTAACACACAGTTGGTTCGGAAGTAAACGAACTAAAACTTAATTTTGTCAAAATTTTCTCAGAATGATTAATGAAAATAATTTGATGGACGAAAAATTGGCGTTGGTTGAAGAACTTGGTGTGCATTTTGAGTCTGCCGATAATTTAGCACCATTAGCTTCTAGAATTTTTGTTTACTTGATATTAAATGGCTTGGAAGGCGCAACTTTTGAAGAGTTAACAGAAAAATTGGAAGCAAGCAAAAGTTCAATTTCCACAAACTTACAACTGCTTCAATCTATTGGAAGAATTTCTTATTATACCAAATGTGGCGACAGAAAGCGCTATTTTAAAGTTTCCCCAAACCATATTATTTCAAGGTTAGAAGAAAAAATAGAGATGTGGGCAAAAGACAAAACCAATCACCAAAAAATATATAATTATAAAAAAAAGCTGCTTGAACACAATAATAATTATCACGAAAATAATTTAAGTCTCCAATTTAACCGACAATACATGGATTTTATTGATAAAATGATCAATAATTTAACGGAATTAAAACAAAACATACTAACCATTGTAAATCAAAAAGAATAATGTTATCTATTAAAAATATCCTCAAATCTACACTCGCCATTTTATTGGTTGTTACAGTCATAAGTTGTAAAAACGAAAAACCACAACAACAGGCAAAAGGCCCAGTTACGCTAAATGTCCAAAAAATTAAAAAACAAGATGCCATTGTTTATAGGCAATATTCTGCCAATTTGGAAGGACAACAAAATGTTGAAATTAGGCCAAAAGTGACTGGTTTTATAGAAAAAATTTATATTGATGAAGGCCAGATTGTGAAAAAGGGACAACTTTTATTTAAATTGGAAACAGCAAAGCTAAGTCAAGATGCATTAGCCGAAAAGGCCAAAGTGAAAGCGGTACAAGTAGAGGTTTACCGATTGGTTCCTTTGGTAGAAAGAAACATCATCAGCAATGTTCAGCTTGAAACTGCCAAAGCCAATTTAGCCCAAGCAAAAAGCAATTACAACAGTATTGTTGCAAATATCAATTACGCCAACATCACAAGTCCAGTAAATGGCGTTGTGGGAAGCCTTCCTTATTTAGAGGGAAGTTTGGTAAATATAGATATTATAGAGCCTTTAACCACTATTTCGGACACTAAAAATATGAGGGCTTATTTTTCCATGAATGAAAAGGAATTGTTGGATTTTAGCAGAACTTTCAAAGGAAATACGATGCAGGAGAAAATAAATAATATTGCTGATGTTTCGCTTATTTTGGTTGATAATTCTAAGTATGAACATTCTGGTAAAATTGAAACAATTAATGGATTGATTAACAAAAGAACTGGCAGCACAGAATTTAGGGCTGCTTTCCAGAATCCGGAAGGAATTTTAAGAAGTGGTGGCAGCGGTATTGTTCAAATTCCTTTTACAGAAAAAAACATTGTTTTAGTGCCACAGATTGCTGTGTTTGAAATGCAGGGAAAAAAGATAGTTTATTTGGTAGGAAAAGACAATAAGGTGGAATCGCGCGTAATTGAGACAAAAGGAACATTGGATTTAGATTTTATCGTTTCCAGTGGTATTGAAGAAGGAGAGATACTTGTGGTGGAAGGCGTTTCAAAACTTTCTGAAGGTCAGAAAATTACCCCTAATGCTATTGCGGTTAAAAATTAATTGAATTCAGCTAAAAAAACAATCCGATAATTTTAGATTATGATAAAGACTTTTATTGATAGGCCTGTTTTATCAACAGTAATTTCTATTTTAATAACTATTTTAGGCGTTTTGGGATTAATGTCCTTGCCAATTGAGCAATATCCAGATATTGCGCCACCAACGGTTCAAGTAAGTGCCTCTTATACTGGAGCAAATGCCGAAACTGTGCTGAATAGCGTTATTATTCCTCTGGAAGAAGAAATAAATGGCGTGGAAGGAATGACTTATATGTCTTCCACAGCAAGTAATGATGGCTCCGCAAGCATCAGTGTATTTTTTGAACAGGGTATAAATGCTGATATTGCAGCGGTTAACGTTCAAAACAGAGTTTCAAGAGCCACCAGTAAATTGCCTTCCGTAGTTATACAAACAGGCGTTACCACCATTAAAAAGCAAACGAGCTCATTGCTGTTTTTCTCTTTATTTTCTGACAATAAGGAATATGATGAAACTTTTGTTCAAAATTATGCCAAAATAAACATTGTTCCACTATTGCAAAGAGTAAAAGGAGTGGGACAGGTAAATATTTTTGGCGCAAAAGATTATTCCATGCGTATTTGGATCGATCCCCAAAAAATGGCGATGTACAAAATTGTGCCCTCTGATGTTCAAGCAGCACTTCAGGAACAAAATATTGAAGCCGCACCAGGTAAATTTGGTGAAAATGCGGAAGGTATTTATGAATATACCATGAAGTATAAAGGTCGATTGTCACAAGTTTCCGAATACGAAAATATTATTATCAGATCCGATGGGAATGGAGAATTTTTGAGACTAAAGGATGTTGCTAACATAGAATTAGGCGGACTTAGCTATACTTCCAAAAACATGGGTATGGGAAAACCAGGTGTTTCAGGTGGTATTTATCAAACTTCAGGATCAAATGCACAAGAAGTTACCGATGAGGTAATGAAAATATTGGAAGAAGCCAAAAAAGATTTTCCAAAAGGACTTGATTATGTGGTTCCCTTTAACGTAAATACGTTTTTAGACGCCTCCATAGAAAAAGTGGTAACCACTTTGTTGGAAGCTTTTATTTTGGTGTTTATTGTGGTATTTGTATTTCTTCAGGACTTTAGATCTACATTAATTCCAGTTATTGCAGTTCCTGTCGCCATTATTGGAACCTTTTTCTTTATGAATTTGTTTGGATATTCCATCAATATGTTAACGCTTTTTGCCATTGTGCTTTCTATTGGAATTGTGGTTGATGATGCCATTGTGGTGGTGGAAGCGGTGCATGCCAAATTAGACCAAGGCGCAAAATCAAGTAAAGAAGCCACCGTTTCGGCTATGAGTGAAATTACGGGTGCTATTATATCTATCACACTAGTCATGTCGGCAGTATTTTTGCCAGTTACTTTTATTAAGGGCTCTTCAGGTATTTTTTACCAGCAGTTTGCCATCACTTTGGCCATTGCCATCTTAATTTCAGCCGTTAATGCTTTAACCTTGAGTCCTGCATTGTGTGCCTTATTTTTAAAACCACACAAAGAATCTGAACATGAAAAAACCAAGCTAAAAGATCGGTTTTCAATGGCTTTCAATACCGGTTTTGACACCATGCAAGGAAAATATAATCGAATTTTGGAGGTATTAATGAAGCGAAAATGGATAACAGGCGTTATTTTATTATTGGCGACAGTTATGTCTTTTTACTTGTTTAAAGTTACGCCATCGGGTTTTATTCCTTCAGAAGACAGAGGAATTATTTTTTCCGATATTTCTTTGCCGCCAGGATCAACATTAGAACAAACCCAAAAAATTGTAAATACCCTTGATTCTATTGTAGGTTCTATGGATATTGTGGAAGCCAGAATGAATGTGGTTGGGTTTAGCTTGCTGAATGGCGTTAACGGAGGATCGTATGCTTTTGCCATTATGAAGTTAAAAGATTGGGGCGAAAGAAAAGATAAAAATCAATCAGTTGATGCTGTGGTTGGTCAATTTTTTGGTAAAACCGCCGGAATTGAAGATGCAAAAATAATCTTTTTTACCCCTCCAAGTGTTCAGGGTTTTGGATCTTCGGATGGATTTGAGTTCAAATTGCAAAATAAAGGGGATGATTCTTGGACAGAAATGGGAAATGTTTCAGGTCAATTTCTTCAAGAATTAAATAAAAGACCTGAAATTCAATATGCAATGACGAGTTTCAATCCTAATTTTCCGCAGTATCAATTGGATATCAATATTGAAAAAATTAAGGATGCTGGTTTATCTATGAGTGAAATATTTAATACGCTGCAAGGTTATTATGGTGGATTATATACCACCGATTTTAACCGATTTGGAAAGCAATATCGTGTGATGATTCAGGCAAAACCAGAAGATAGGGCAACACCCGAAACTTTAAACAATATTTTTGTAAGAAATAACAACAACGAATCTGTGGCAATTAGCCAGTTTGTGAGTTTAAAAAGAATTTACGGCCCAGAATTTGTTTCGCGCTACAACCTTTTAAAATCAATTGGCATTACTGGGAAATCCAATCCTGGGTACAGCACTGGAGATGCCATTAAGGCGGTAGAAGAAGTTGCTGCGCAACATTTGCCAAAAAATTACAGCTATGAATTTTCGGGGATGACGCGTGAAGAAATCTTGGCGGGCGGACAAGCGATTTGGGTGTTCTTATTAAGTTTAATATTTGTTTATTTCTTGTTGGCTGCACAATATGAAAGTTACATTTTGCCACTTTCAGTGTTGTTTTCATTGCCTGTTGGGGTTGCCGGAGCAATCGGATTTATAAATTTAGCTGGATTGGAAAATAATATTTATTTTCAGATAACCTTAATTATGTTGATTGGTTTATTGGCTAAAAATGCCATTTTAATTGTGGAATTTGCCTTGCAGCGAAGACGCCACGGAATGTCATTGTTTGAATCGGCAATTCAAGGAGCCAAAGCGCGTTTACGACCTATTATTATGACATCGTTTGCCTTTATTTTTGGAATGTTGCCTTTGGTGCTGGCAGGAGGTGTGGGTGCTGTCGGAAACCGATCTATTGGTACAGGAGCAGCTGGTGGTATGTTAATTGGAACCATGGTCGGCGTATTGGTAATTCCAGTGTTGTTCGTTATTTTCCAAAGTTTACAGGAACTTATAGGAAAAAAACCAAGTAAAGATGATCCTGAAATTTTATAAAATATTGAAGATGAAAAAACAACATAGTTCAAAATTGGCCATTATAGTAATTTCAGCAGCATTGTTGCAGTCGTGTTTTGTGGCTAAAAATTATGAAAGTCCAGAAGTTAAAACCGACAGTCTTTTTCGGACGACACAAACGCTCGATAGTAGTTCGATAGCTGCGATTTCCTGGGATAAATTATTTACCGATCCCATTTTACAGCAATATATCAACCAAGGGTTGGCTCATAATTATGACATAAAAATTGCGCTTCAGAATTTAGTTGCTGCCGAAGAAAACATGAAACAGGGAAAAGCTGGGTATTTACCTTCTTTATATGGAAATGCGAGTTGGTTGCGTCAAGATTTTGACCAAAGTAATTTTAACCAAAGTAATTTTGAGCAATATGAACTTTCTGGAAACCTATCTTGGGAAGCTGATATTTGGGGGAAAATAAGAAGTAATAAAAGAGCTTCAGTTGCCGCATATTTACAAACTGTTGCGGCGCAACAAGCCATTCAAACACAATTGGTGGCAAATATTGCTTCAACGTATTACCAGTTATTGGCATTGGATGCGCAAGTAAAAGTGGCTGAGGAAACCTTAATTAATCGGGTAGAAAGCATTGAAACAATAAAGGCTTTAAAAACGGCTGGGATTGTGAATGAAGTTTCTGTAAAGCAAACTGAAGCCCAAAAATATGCTACAGAAATTATTTTGAAAGATTTAAAATACAGCGTAAAAATTACGGAAAATACGTTGAGTATTTTACTTGGAAATGCACCGCAAGCTATTAAAAGAGGACTTTTTGAATCACAGAAAATAACGGCAAACATAGAAGTTGGAATTCCAGCTTTGTTATTGAGCAGAAGACCAGATGTGGTTTCGGCCGAATTAAATTTCAGACATTCTTTTGAACTTACAAATGTGGCCCGAAGCAATTTTTATCCTTCTTTAATGATTAGCGCTTCTGGCGGATTCCAAAGTTTGGAAATTAAAGATTGGTTTAACGCAAACTCACTTTTTTCTTCGGTTTTTGCTAGTTTAACCCAGCCTATTTTCAACCAGAGAAAAGTGAAAACAGGTTATAATATTGCCAAAGCAAATCAGCAAAAAGCATATTTGCAATTTGAGCAAACTTTATTATTGGCAGGAAAAGAAGTTTCAGATGCTTTGGCGGATTATGAAAATGAGTCGGAGAAATTAACGATAAGATCCTATAAATTAGATGTGCTAAAAAAAGCTGCCGCCTATTCCGATGAATTATTGCAATACGGAATGGTAAATTATTTGGATGTTTTAACCGCGAAAGATGATGCGCTAAGTACTGAGTTAGAATTAATTAATAACAAATACCGACAAATGGATTCGGTTGTTAATTTATACAAAGCATTGGGCGGAGGTTATTGATTTTTGTAAAAATATTATTTTTTGATTTGATTGGTTTTTGTTAATGATAAAAGAAGGAATTGCAATTGTGGTTCCTTCTTTTTTTATAATTTAATGCCAAACCTGTTTTCTAAAGAGAGAATTTTTTTTTGTAAATCTGTCAAAAATTGCTGATGTTGTTCCGAATCCGAATTGAAAGGTTTGTGTGCCAATCCTTTTTGAATTGAGTCAACTTCTTTCATAATAGAGAAAGTATTTTCTTGAATCCAACCATGTTTAAAATGTTCCCAAATATAATCGATGGCAGTTTCATTGGGATGAAGCATATCGATGTGGTAAAAGCGGTAATCGCGCAAATCGTCCATCATTATTTCAAAAGAAGGAAAGTACTTGCCGCTAGCAACTCCTAAAGTTTTATGAATTGCGGTAATTAAATGTGCTTTGCTTAACGAATTTTCAACAAACCCGTCTTTTATGTGGCGTACCGGACTTACCGTAAAAATAACAGTTGTCTTCGGATTTACTTCTGAAATTTTATGACAAATATTTTTTAATGAAGTAGAAATTTCATCAACAGAAAGCAATTCTTTTGTAAACTTTTTTTGAGGAACTTTATGGCAATTGCCAACAATGGCATTGGTTTCGGTAAATCGATAAGTCCAAGAAGTTCCTAACGTTATAATAATGTGTGTTGCTTTTTTTAGCCGATTATTTGTTGATTTAACAGCATTATTTAAATTAGAAATCAATTCGTTTATATAATTGGCACTTAAATCGGAATGCGCATCGAAGCAATGCCAGCGTTCATTTAATAAAAAAACATCCTTTTCAGAATATATTTTTTTATTTAATGAATGTTCAATTAAAGTTTCAATGGCTTTTGGGTTGAATAAAATTCCAAACGGATTGCTGGCCACGTCAAACTTGAAGTAAGCCAGTTTTTTGCTGATATTTTCTGAAAAACAAGAACCAATCAACAGCAATTTAGAAGCATAATCAATTTGATTTTCTTCTTTTTTAAGCTGAATGTCGGTTCTGAAATTCATTTTTTTGATTTATAATATGTGACTTTAAACATTAATTCCCCCTTCGGGGGTTAGGGGGCTTTTATTGTAAATACTTTTTTCCTTCTTGCAATGCCTGCCCAATCCCTTCCGGCTTTTTACCGCCGGCAGTTGCAAAGTAAGCTTGTCCGCCGCCGCCGCCTTCAATTAATTTTCCCAATTCACGCACCACTTTCCCGGCATCTAATTGTTTTTCCTTTACCAAATTTTTGGCGATATAACAAGTTAAAAAAGCTTTTCCATCATTTTCGGTTCCCACCAGTAAAAAAAGGTTTTCTATTTTATTTCCCAACTCAAAGGCCAAATCTTTTATGCTGTTTTGGTCCAAATCCAGTTTTGCGGCCAAATAGTTAATGCCGTTGATCGGTTCAACGCCATTTATTAAATCGCCTGTTAAATTTTTGGCTTTATCTTTTTGCAAAGATTCAACCTGCTTTTTTAACAAGGTGATTTCTTCCTGTAAATCTACAATGGCTTTCACCGGATTTTTGGTGTTTTTCAGCACTTCTTTCACTTCAGAATAACTATGGGTATTTTCAAGAAAGAAATCTTTCGCAGCATCGCCCGTAATGGCTTCAATACGTCGCACTCCAGCGGCAATAGCACCTTCCGACACAATTTTAAAATGCCAGATATCGCCCGTATTTTGAATGTGGGTACCCCCGCAAAGTTCCACGGATTTACCAAATTTAATTGCCCGTACCGTATCGCCGTATTTTTCTCCAAACAAGGCCATGGCCCCTTTCTTTAAGGCAGTTTCAATGGGGATATTTCTATATTCTTCAAGCAGAAGTTTTGAAGAAATACGCGCATTTACAAAATCTTCCACGGCACGCAATTCATCAACAGTTAATTTGGCAAAATGCGAAAAGTCGAAACGCAAATATTTTGAATGCACCGCCGATCCTTTTTGTTCTACGTGCGTTCCTAAGATTTCACGCAAAGCCTGGTGCAGCAAATGTGTGGCAGAATGGTTACAGGCTGTTCTGAACCGTTGTTTTTCATCGACCGCCACTTTAAAAATTTGAGATGGATCTTTGGGCAAGCTTTTGGCAAAATGAATAATTAAATTATTTTCTTTTTTGGTATCAACAATATAAATAACATTTCCATCGTGCTCTTTAAGATACCCTTTATCGCCCACTTGTCCGCCACCTTCCGGATAAAAAGGCGTCATATTAAATACCAATTGGTACAATTCCCCATCTTTTTTGGACGAAATTTTTCTGTACCGGGTTATTTTAACGTTTGCTTCCAAGGTATCATAGCCAATAAATTCCTCTTCTGGATCATCATATAAAACTACCCAATCATCGGTTTCCACCACGGCCGCTGCTCTTGAGCGTGTTTTTTGTTTTTCCAATTCTGCCTTAAATTCACCTTCGTCTAAGGTCATCCCTTTTTCAGAAAGAATTAAGGCTGTTAAATCAATGGGAAATCCAAAAGTATCAAATAATTCGAAAGCTTTTTTGCCTGAAACTTCGTTGCCCTTGGTGTTTTTTATGATACCGTCCAACAAAACCAATCCTTGATCTAAAGTTCGCAAGAAGGAGTTTTCTTCTTCTTTAATCACATTGGTCACCAATTGTTTTTGTGTTTTAAGCTCAGGAAAATAGTCGCCCATTTGTTGGCTTAAAGTTGTTGCCAGTTTGTAAATAAAAGGCTCTTTGGTGTTTAAAAACGTAAATCCATAACGAATTGCCCGTCGCAAAATTCTTCGAATTACATAACCTGCTCCAGTATTTGAGGGCAATTGTCCATCGGCAATTGCAAAAGCAACTGCTCTAATATGATCGGCAATCACACGAATGGCGATGTCAGTTTCTTCATTTTTGCCATATTCACTGTTGGTAATCGCTTCGATTTCCCTGATTAAAGGCGTAAAAACATCGGTGTCATAATTGGATTGTTTATTCTGAAGCACCATGCACAAACGTTCAAAACCCATTCCTGTATCTACATGTTTTGCAGGCAATTTTTCTAGGGAACCATCGGCTTTTCGGTTGAATTCCATAAAAACCAGATTCCATATTTCCACCACTTGCGGATGGTCACTATTTACCAAACTTCTGCCAGAAACTTTCGCTTTTTCTTCAGCAGACCGTATATCCACGTGGATTTCAGAACAGGGTCCGCAGGGGCCTTGTGCGCCCATTTCCCAAAAGTTGTCTTTTTTGTTTCCGCTAAGGATTCGGTCTTCATCAACATGTTTTTTCCATAAATTGTAGGCTTCTTGGTCATATTCCAAACCTTCATCTTCCGCACCCTCAAATACGGAGACATACAAACAATCTTTGTCAATTTTATAAACTTCAGTCAGCAATTCCCAAGCCCAGTCAATGGCTTCTTTTTTAAAATAGTCTCCAAAACTCCAGTTTCCCAGCATTTCAAACATGGTGTGGTGGTAAGTATCTTTTCCCACTTCTTCCAAATCGTTGTGTTTTCCTGAAACACGTAAACATTTTTGCGTATCGGCAACACGTTTTTCAACAATGGTTTTTTGTCCTAAAAAATACTCTTTAAAAGGCACCATACCAGCATTGGTAAACATAAGCGTAGGATCATTTTTCAACACCATTGGAGATGACGGCACGATAGTATGTTTTTTTGAAGCAAAAAAATCTAAAAATTGTTGACGTACGAGTTGTGATTTCATATATTTTTTAAGGTTCTTTTATAAAGGGCACATTCTTATTCTAAGAAATCCTGATTGTTGCATACCACCTTATTATTGACGTTTTCAAATTTTTTAAGGACAAAACATCTGTTAATTATATCCTAAAAAAAAGATGGCAATCCAATTATATAAAACATTTTGTAAATTTGTCGTTTACGCTTCAAAATATAATTGAATATTTTGTTGTTTTATGATGCAAAAATAATATATTTTTAAACAATGGCGAAGGTAAAATATTATTACGATTCAGAGACACTATCCTATCAAAAGATACGACCGAAAAAAAGGGACAAATTTAAGAAACTTGCCTTAATGTTGGCTTCTGCCACAGTTTTTATGATTTTAGGTTTTGTGGTATTTACCACTATTTTTGAATCTCCCAAAGAAAAAGAGCTAAAACGCCAGTTGGAGTTTGTGAAATTGAATGAGGAATTACACGCCAAAAAAATGGTGCAGATTGGGGAAGTATTGGCAGATATCCAAGAAAGAGACAACAATATTTACCGCTTGTATTTTGAGGTAAATCCAATTCCCGATGAGCAACGAAAGGCTGGTTTTGGCGGTGTAAACCGTTATAAAGCATTGGAAGGTTTCGACAATTCAGATATGATTATTGATGTGACCAAAAACATGGATATTTTGGCAAAACAATTGTATGTGCAGTCAAAATCTTTAGATGAAATTGTAAAATTGGCAGCCGACAAAGAAAAATTATTAGCGGCAATTCCCGCCATTCAACCTGTTGAAAATCAAAATTTAACACGTATGGCTTCTGGCTACGGATGGCGATCGGATCCTTTTACGAAAGCAAGAAAAAAACATTTGGGAATGGATTTTTCCGCGCCTGTTGGAACGCCAGTTTATGCTTCGGGTGACGGTTATGTGGAAAGAGCCGACCAAAATTCCGCAGGGTATGGAAAACATATCAGAATAGAGCATGGCTTTGGATATATTTCCCTGTATGCGCATTTAAGCAATTACAATGTTAGAAAAGGGCAGAAAGTAAAAAGAGGCGATTTAATTGGTTTTGTTGGAAATACAGGTCGTTCTCAAGGGCCGCATTTGCATTATGAAATTTATAAAAACAGAACAGCGATAAATCCTATTAATTTTTACTACGGAAACTTGTCGCCCGAAGAGTTTGAAGCGATGCAAAAAGCAGCACAAATTGAAGGACAATCTCTCGACTAATGCATATAGATTTACCTGAAAAGCGATATTATAAAATTGGCGAAGTTGCTAATGCATTCGGTGTTAACACTTCGCATATTCGTTTTTGGGAAAATGAATTTGATATTTTAAAGCCCAAAAAAAATAAAAAGGGAAATCGATTGTTTACCCAGGAAGACATCAAAAATCTAAAACTGATTTATCATTTGGTTAAAGAAAAGGGATTTACCTTGGAAGGCGCAAAAAATAAAATGAAAGAGCGGCCAAAAGCGGTCAAAAACAACCAGGAAATCATCACGCGACTAGAAGCCATCAAAGAAGAGCTCATTAAAATTAAAAGCCAAATTGATTAAATCTGTGCTGTTGAAACTGAAAAAAAGCACAATAAAAACAATTTTTTGAGCCTGCCTGCCGAATAAGTAGGCGTGCCTTTTTGGAGGGCGTTTCCCCCGCCGAAAAGGCGGGGGGTCGGGCTTTTCACTACAATCCGTCATTGCGAGCGGAGCGTGGCAATCTGTTGAATATATTACTTCACAAACTCGCAACGCCGGGATTTTCGTTTCAATCCCTAACGCAAATAATAAATCCAAATAAAATTATTTTTTATTTCTACATTAAAAAAGACAATCAATTGTGTAATTTAGCATTAAGTTGTAACAAAAATGCTTTTTGGCAACTAATAAAACATTATTATAAACAACTAAAAATAGTAAAAAATGAAAAAGTGGTTAATACCTGTAATAATTTTGGCAGTAATAGCTATCGCTAGTTATAGCTGGGTAAAGGGATTTTACAACACGGCAATTCAGTTAAATGAAAATGTTTCGGAAAGTTGGGGAAACGTGCAAACAGCCTACCAACGCAGAAGCGATTTAATTGGGAATTTGGTAAACACCGTAAAAGGTGCTGCTGATTTTGAAAGGGAAACGTTGACGCAAGTAATTGAAGCGCGTGCCAAAGCAACTTCCGTACAAATTGATCCAGCAAACATTACACCGGAGCAATTGACCCAGTTTAATCAAGTTCAAGGAGGTTTAAGCGGTGCGTTAAAAAGTTTATTGGTAACGGTTGAACGTTATCCCGATTTAAAAGCAAACCAAAATTTCTTGAAATTACAAGATGAATTGGCAAGTACCGAAAATCAAATTTTAACAGCTCGTACACGTTTTAACGAAGCCACCAAGCCATTTAACAATCACGTAAAGAAATTTCCAAATTCAATATTGGCGGGAATTTTTGATTTTGGAGGCAAACCTTATTTTGATGCCGAAGTTGGCGCAGAAAATGCCCCAGAAGTAAAATTTGATTTTGGAAAAAATGAATAATGTCAAAAATTGAAGATTTTTTAACACCCGAACAAGAACAAGCTATTATCAAAGCGATTGAAGTGGCAGAAAAAAACACTTCAGGAGAAATTCGTGTGCATATTGAAAGAAACACAGAGTTACCTCCATTGGAAAGAGCTTTGGAGGTTTTTCATTTGTTGGAAATGGAAAAAACCGAGTTGAGAAACGGCGTATTATTTTATGTGGCGGTTGAAAGCAAAAAATTTGCCATTTTAGGCGATGAGGGAATCCATACAAAA
>JAQVGD010000246.1 GCA_028696945.1 Lutibacter sp. | reverse complement strand
ATTATTGTGAGTATGATTGGCGTTTTTATGATAAAAGTTTCAGGGAGTATTATTGAAGATATGCCAAAAGGCGAACAATTCTTTAAAGACATTGTGTTTTTTGAAGAAGAATTTGGCGGTATTATGCCATTAGAAATCATCATTGACACCAAAAAAGAAAAAGGTGTCATGAATTTGGGGACACTTAAGCGAATGGATAAACTCGAAGAAACCATTGATGAAATTCCCCAACTCTCAAAACCAATTTCTGTTCTTAATATTGTAAAATACTCAAAACAAGCTTTTTACGGAGGCAATCCGAAATTCTACCAGTTACCTACCAATCAGGAGAAAAATTGGATATTGGCTTATACCAAAAATGCAACCACCAACACCAATTTACTAAATAGTTATGTTGATTCCACTGGCAGATATGCACGAATAACAACATTTATGAAGGATATTGGCACCGATAAAATGGAAATTATTGAAGAGCGATTGCAACAAAAAATCGACAAGGAATTTCCTAATGAAAATTACAGTGTAACAATGACCGGTAAAGCATTGGTATTTTTAAAAGGAACCAATTATTTAATCAATAATTTGATTATTTCCCTTGCGCTGGCAATTTTTCTTATTGCAGGTTTTATGGCGTTTATGTTTCGGTCATTCAAAATGATCCTAATTTCCTTAATTCCCAATATGTTTCCATTACTGATTACTGCAGGTTTAATGGGCTATTTAGGAATTCCGCTGAAACCATCAACCATCTTGGTTTTTAGTATTGCCTTTGGTATTTCGGTTGACGATACCATTCACTTTTTGGCCAAATACAGGCAAGAATTAAAGGCAAACAATTGGCGGATAAAAATATCCGTTTACAAGGCTTTGCATGAAACCGGGGTAAGCATGTTTTATACTTCCATCGTTTTGTTTTTCGGATTTTTAGTGTTTACCGTTTCAAGTTTTGGAGGAACTATTGCCTTAGGTGGTTTGGTTTCAATAACATTATTATTTGCGATGGTTTCTAACTTATTATTACTTCCATCATTATTGCTTTCATTAGAAAAGATAATTGCGAACAAAGAGGATTTTAAAGAACCAACTCTTTCAATTCTTGATACCGAAGATGAAAATAGTGATAAATTGGAGTGAAAAAAGCCAACTAGCCCCGAAGGGGGAGCATTTAATTTGTGATTGATAATTTAGGTTTTTAACAATTCCAACAGGGCAAATTTCGCCATAAACTTATTATCAAAACTTTTGAAATTTCAATATAAATTCCCCCTTCGGGGGATGAAGGCCTTTTTAACTTTTGACTTTTTAATTATCAATTGAAACCGTATCTTTGCAAGGTTAAATATTTAGAATATGACAAGAAGCAATGTGGCTGAACTTTTAAAATCAACCAATTTTTCACAAGAAGTAAACCTTAAAGGTTGGGTTAGAACATTTAGGGCAAATCGTTTTATTGCCTTAAATGATGGATCTACAATTAATACCATTCAGTGTATTGTTGATTTTGAGAATACCGATGAACGCATTCTAAAACGCATAACAACAGGCGCTGCAATATCAATAAAAGGTACCTTAATAGAAAGCCTTGGAAAAGGGCAACAAGTTGAAATTCAAGTATCTGAAATTAAAATTTTAGGAGACTCAAATCCTGAAGAATATCCCATTCAACCAAAAAAACACAGTTTTGAATTTTTACGTGAAAATGCACATTTACGCATAAGAACAAATACTTTTAGTGCCGTAATGCGCGTACGATCTGCATTGTCTTTTGCCGTGCATAAATATTTTATCAAAAACGGATTTTACAATTTTCATGCGCCAATAATAACTGGTTCTGATGCGGAAGGCGCCGGAGAAATGTTTAATGTTACCACGCTTGACGCCAACAATCCGCCAAGAAATGAAGCCGGAAAAATTGACTATTCCAAAGATTTCTTCGGAAAACTGACGAATTTAACCGTGTCGGGTCAGTTAGAAGCCGAAACTTATGCCATGGCTTTAGGAAAAGTATATACTTTCGGACCAACTTTTAGGGCTGAAAACTCAAATACAACACGTCATTTGGCCGAATTTTGGATGATTGAACCAGAAGTGGCTTTCAATAATTTAGATGACAATATGGACTTGGCGGAAGATTTCATAAAATCGGTTATTTCCTATGTTTTAAAAAATTGTAAAGATGATTTGTCATTTTTAGACGACAGGTTGGCCCAGGAAGAAAAATTGAAACCAGCTTTGGAACGCAGCGATATGTCGCTTATTGAAAAACTGAAATTCATCATTGAAAATAATTTTATTCGTGTCAGTTACACGGAAGCCATTGATATTTTAAAGAATTCAACGCCAAACAAAAAGAAAAAATTTCAATATCTAATCAATGAATGGGGCACCGATCTTCAGAGCGAACATGAACGTTATTTGGTTGAAAAACACTTTAAATGTCCGGTAATTCTGTATGATTATCCAGCCAAAATAAAGGCGTTTTATATGCGTTTGAATGATGACGGAAAAACCGTAAGGGCCATGGATGTATTATTCCCGGGAATTGGCGAAATTGTTGGGGGCAGCCAACGTGAAGAACGCTTAGATGTTTTACAACAAAAAATGTCGGATCTTGGAATTGATGAAAAAGAATTATGGAGGTATTTGGATACCCGAAAATTTGGAACTGCCGTTCATAGCGGATTTGGGCTGGGATTTGAACGTTTGGTTCAATTTACAACAGGAATGGGAAATATTCGGGATGTGATCCCTTACCCAAGAACTCCGCAAAATGCAGAATTCTAATTAATTATTGCCAAAAAAATCATCATTCAATAAATGCTGGGTATTTTTCGTATTTTTATAAAAAGCTATTTTAATTTATGCTGAAACAAGGTTTACAATTCAAATTATCGCAAAAATTATCGCCGCAACAAATTCAACTCATGAAGTTGATTCAATTGCCTACGCAAGAATTTGAACAACGCCTAAAGCAAGAATTAGAGGAAAATCCGGCGCTGGAAATTGAGGATGAAAATGCTGAGGACTACGATAATTCGCAATTAAGCGACACCTATGATCAGTATGATGATACCGGGAATGAAAGCATAAACACCGAGGACATCAATATTGATGAATATTTAAGTGACGATGAAATTCCAAATTATAAAACGCAAGCCAACAACTATTCTGCAGATGATGAAGAAAAGGACATTCCGTTTGCTTCCGGCCCTTCGTTTACGCAACATTTAAAAAATCAAATGAATACCTATCGTTTAAACGAAGAAGAAGAAATTATTACCGATTTTCTGATAGGAAGCATTGACGACAGTGGTTATATTCGCCGTGATTTGGTTGATATTTTGGATGATTTGGCTTTTACAGAAAATATTTTTACCACAAAAAAAGAATTGGAACGATTGCTTAAGATGGTTCAACAATTGGATCCAGCCGGGGTTGG
>JAQVGD010000067.1 GCA_028696945.1 Lutibacter sp. | reverse complement strand
TGTAATTAAGCTGGTATTTTTCATAGAACCAAAAAGGAACTCTTTTAATTTTCCGTCTCTAATAGTGTCTTTTGTAAATAAACTGCTTACTGGAATTTTAAATTTTAACCCGTTTAATGCGCCTAGAACTGTTGTGTCTTTTTTGGCGTTTTCAATTGTTACTTTTAAGAATTGTCCTTTAACAGGAACTTTTGCGGTTGTTTTGTAAGCAGTCCAATTAATTATTGTTGAATCTGCCAACACAGAATATGTTTTTTCGACTGGCGTCGCTTCTTTTTTTACATTTTCTTTACAAGCGTTAAAAAGTATTATTGTTAAAAGGAATAACGGAAATACATAAATTTTTTTCATGATAGTTAGTTGTTTTTTAAATATTTGTTTACTAGTTTAATATACTCTTTTTTTGCTTCATCTTCACTTATTTGGCTTAATTGAAACCATGCATTTAATTTAAAGGCGTTTTTTAATGCTACATTTCCTGAAGGTTGTTGGTAATTAGTTCCTTTGGTAGCCTGTTTATAAAAGGCATACAATTGCAACATCACGTCAGGTGGAAGTTTTAAGGAAGTGGTAGATGAAATTTTGTAGGCTTTTTCAAATTCTATGTCTAGTTTTTTTGCCATAACAGTTAGATTTAAAAAGATTAGAGTGTAGCAATTATTTGTTCTCCGCCTCTAACTTTATCGTTCAAATTTACCTTGATAATAGCATTTAACGGTAAAAAGACATCAACTCTTGAGCCAAATTTTATAAACCCTGAATCACTGCCTTGAATAACTTGTATATGGGGTTTAGCATAGTTTACAATTCGCTTAGCCAATGCTCCTGCAACTTGGCGGTACAATATTTTACCGGCAGATTTATTGGCGATAACAACGGTTGTTCTTTCATTGTCTTCTGATGACTTTGGATGCCAAGCAACCAAATATTTACCAGGATGGTATTTACTGAAAATTACTTCTCCACCAATTGGATATCTTGTTACATGAACATTGATTGGAGACATAAAAATAGAAACTTGGATTCGTTTTTCTTTAAAATATTCCTTTTCAAAAACTTCTTCAATAACAACCACTTTTCCGTCAACTGGTGCAATAATATAAGAATCGTTAATTATAGTATGGCGTTTTGGATTTCTGAAAAATTGCAATATTAGTACATAAAAGCCCACTAAAAGCATTGAAACTACTTTATTTAACCAAATTACTTCAACAAAATAATCAACGGCTAATATGCCTAAACCAACTATGAAAGAGGCGATGGCTATTATTTTAAAACCTTCTTTATGGAACATAATTAACGAACTAATTGTAAGTATATAAAAATAAAAGGAGCAGCGAAAATAACACTGTCAAACCTGTCTAAAAATCCGCCATGACCAGGAATAAGATTACTGCTGTCCTTTACACCTGCCTGTCTTTTAAACATAGATTCTATTAAATCGCCCAACACCCCAAAGATACTCACAATTCCTGCAATAACAAGCCATTGATTTTGGGTAAGGGAAGTAAACTGGTTCGCTAAAATAAAACTGGATAAAAAAGTAAAAACCATACCGCCTATAAAACCCTCAATTGTTTTATTTGGAGAAATACGTTCCAGTAGTTTATGTTTTCCAATATTTTTCCCTACTAAAAAAGCAAAGGTATCATTCGTCCAAATTAAAATAAACACGCCAATAATGGTGGTGTTTATATAATGAAAGGATCCATTTAAAAATGGTATTTGCACTATTAAAGTGAACGGAACAACAATGTATATAATGGTAAGAAAAATCTTGCCTAAATGACTGACAACTTCTTCTTTTTTTGCAAATAGAATAGAGGCAAAAGTAATAAAAATGGTTAAAAATAGTGCCACACCCACATATTCAAATATAATTCTTGCAGGCACATCATCTACGCTAAGTATATTTCCAAAAACAAATAAAAGAATTCCTATAATATAGGGAAATATACTTGTTAAACGAATCATTTTTTTAAACTCATACAGGCAGAATAGCATAGAAATAAAGAAAATTAAAATAAATGTTATTTTACTGAATAGAATACAAAATATCAAAACGCTTACAAAAACAAGACCTGATAAAGTACGTTTATAAATTAGTTTCATAGATTATAGATCTTCAAATAAAAGCAAATATAAGTTTTTTGAATTGGTATTTCCATAACTCATAAAATCTTCTTCAATAGCGTTAATATTAAAATTGCTAACAGCACTAATATTGCTAGGAATATTACCCTGATAGCGTGATTTAATTCCAGTTAAACTTTCTCCTTTTGTATTTACCAATTGACTGGTTGTTGCATAAACAATAAAGTTTTCAGACAATTCAGAAATTTTATGTTCTTTAAGTTGGTTTGAAGAAAATAAAATACTCCCATTTTCAGCAATTAAATGTTCACAACTTAAAAAAAAAGGCAATTTACTATTGAATTTTTCTGTAGTTTCAATTTTAATTGCTTTTAAAAGTTTGAGCAAATCATTATCGTTACAACTTAGGGTTTTCCATGAATTCTCCTCAATTATTTTAGATATATTATGTGTAACTTCTTCTAAAGTGGTACAATACAAAAACTTGCCTTTATTTTTGATGAAATTTTTAACAAAAATCTGATCAATTGGCAAGTCTTGAAACGCTAAAGATTCCTCTTCGGCCTCTTTTGGTTCTGGGATATTAAATAATTTTTTGAAAAAACTCATTATTTATATTGAATAAATCCAAAATTATAAAAAAGTTTGCAATTTACTCCTGTGTTTCTGCTGAATTTTCGTTTTTTGTTTCAGGAACAACCTCTTTATCTAGATCTTCAGTTACCAATTGTGCATACTCATTTTCAAAAAGTCTTTTTCCAAAAATAACTTCTAAATCTTTTTTGAAGATTACTTCTTTTTCCAATAACAATTCAGCCAAAGTAGTTAACTTGTCTTTATTTTCACTCAATATTTTAATAGCTCTTTGGTATTGTTCTTCAATTAATATCGAAATTTCTTTATCGATAATTTGAGCCGTATCTTCACTATAAGGTTTGGTGAAATTGTAATCGGATTGTCCAGAAGAATCATAATATGTAATATTACCAATTTTATCGTTTAAACCATAAACAGTTACCATTGCTCTTGCTTGTCTGGTTACTTTTTCAAGGTCGTTTAAGGCACCTGTAGATATTCTGTCAAAAATTATCTTTTCAGCCGCTCTTCCTGCAAGGGTTGCGCACATTTCATCCAACATCTGTTCTGTTTGCACAATTTGACGTTCTTCTGGTAAATACCAAGCAGCACCTAAAGATTGCCCTCTTGGCACAATGGTCACTTTTACTAATGGTGCAGCGTGTTCTAACATCCAACTGGCAGTTGCATGACCAGCTTCATGAAAAGCGATTGTTTTCTTTTCTCTAGGAGAAATTAGTTTATTTTTTTTCTCAAGTCCACCAACAATCCTATCAACAGCATCTAAGAAATCTTGATGATGCACCGCTTTTTTACTTTTTCTAGCAGCAATTAAAGCCGCTTCATTACATAAATTTGCGATATCAGCTCCCGAAAACCCAGGTGTTTGTTGTGATAAAAAATTAATATCAACATCTTTATGAAGTTTTAAAGGTTTTATATGAACCTTAAAAATAGCTTCTCGTTCCGTTAAATTTGGCAAGTCCACATATATCTGACGGTCAAATCGACCAGCTCTCAATAATGCTTTGTCTAATACATCTGCTCGGTTGGTCGCCGCAATTACAATAACATTGGTATCGGTTCCAAAACCATCCATTTCGGTCAACAACTGGTTTAAAGTATTTTCTCTTTCGTCATTACCTCCAGTAACATTATTTTTTCCACGCGATCTTCCAACGGCATCAATTTCATCAATAAAAATAATGGACGGTGCTTTTTGTTGTGCCTGTTTAAATAAATCCCGAACTCTGGAAGCCCCAACTCCTACAAACATTTCAACAAAATCTGAACCTGATAGTGAGAAAAATGGAACACCAGCTTCACCTGCAACAGCTTTAGCCAATAATGTTTTACCTGTACCAGGAGGGCCAACCAATAAGGCTCCTTTCGGAATTTTTCCACCAAGTGAAGTATATTTGTCCGGACTTTTTAAGAAATCCACTATTTCCTGAATTTCTTCTTTTGCACCTTCTAATCCAGCTACATCTTTAAAGGAAGTTTTTACTTTTTGATCCTGATCAAATAATTTTGCCTTGGATTTTCCAATGCTGAATATTTGCCCGCCAGGACCTCCAGCACCTCCGCCCGACATTCTTCGCATAAAATAAATCCACAAACCAATTAAAAATATAAAAGGTAAGTACATTAATATTTGTTCAAAAAAATTGGTCCTTTCAATATTTTTTACATCAAAATCAAGTTGTTTTGCTTCTTTTTCTACACTTAATTCTTTTTCAAAATTTTGTAAATCACCAAAGGAATAAGAATACATTGGTGAATCACCAGCATATAATGAGTTTTTATTTTTTTTATGTTTTTCCTTATCCTGTGCTTCTTTCTTAATATAGATATTGGCAATATTTTTGTTAACAATGTCTATTCTAGAAATATCATTGTCTGCCAGAATTGTTTTAAACTCATTTTGGCTCAAATTTTTAGAGGATAAATCTCCTGCTGAAAAAAATTGATAAACAAGAAATAGAACGAAAATGCCACCATAAATCCAATAAAAATTAAATTTTGGGGGTTTTATGCCTTTGTTATTTGGCGTATTTTTAGTATTCTGAGTCATTTGTTTCTTTCAATTATTTATAAAATTAATTTGCTGAAGCAATCATTGTGATTTTTGCATCGCCCCATAAACGTTCAATATCATAATATTCACGTATATGTTTTTGAAATACGTGAACAACAATATTTACGTAATCCAATAATATCCATTCCGCAATGCCTTCTCCTTCAACGTGCCAAGGTTTTTCATGAGTTGTTTTGCTTACCTGTTTTTGTATAATGCCCGAAATAGCATTTACGTGCGTGTTTGAAGTTCCTGTGCATGTAATAAAATAATCACAAACTGTATTATCAATTTCCCTCAAATCTAAAATTTGAACGTTCACACCTTTTACATCTTCTATTGCCTTTAAAATTGCTACGATTAAGTCGTCTGCGTTATTATTTTTTTTTGTCATTAAATTTTTTTTAGTTTTGTGCAAAGTTATTATATTTTTATAACATTATGTGTTTAAAGTAACTTTGCTAAAATAATCACTAAATGTATATTATCAAACTTGATGCCATTGAATCCACAAATTTTTACTTGAAGAAGCTTGCCGTTGAAAATGATGTAAAAAGTTATACGGTAGTGTCTTCAAGGTATCAATTTTCTGGCAGAGGTCAAATGGGTACAGTGTGGCATTCAGAAGAAGGCAAAAATCTGACATTCAGCATATTAATAAAATTTTCGACTTTTGAAATTAAACATCAATTTTATTTAAGTATGGCTGTTTCTTTAGGATTATTGGCAGCTCTACGAACGCATATTACATCTTCTTTGTTTGTTAAATGGCCAAACGACATTTTGGCAGAGAATTACAAGCTTGCTGGAATTTTAATTGAAAATATTATTAGCGGCAATATTATTAGACAATCAGTAATTGGGATTGGATTAAATGTTAATCAAGAACAATTTCCTGCAGCTATAGGAAATGCAACGTCATTAAAAAATATCACAGGAATATTTTTTGATACCGACCTGCTTTTAGAAACTATTGTAACTTCAATCCAAAACTTTATGGGTTATGTGGAACAAAAGAAATTTAAACAATTAAAAGAATTATATTTAAAATCGCTTTATAGGTTCGAAAAACCATCGATGTTTGAAGACATAGACGGAACTATTTTTTTGGGAAAAATAGTTGATGTTTTTGAAGATGGTAAATTGCTGGTTGAATTAGCCGATGAAAAAACCCGCATATTTAACTTCAAGGAAATTAAATTTGCGAGTCGTTAAAAGGGAATTTAATATTTATAATTTCTCTGAATTTTCAGACAAGGTGTCAATAAATTTTTGAAGCGGACCTTTTACCATCATCGCCATCATCGGATTAAAATCTCCTGTAAAAAGCAATTGTGCTTCACAAGTATTTTCTGAAATAGGCTGAATTAAGGCGGTTAAAGAAAAATTTAATTTGCTGCTTGCTGCGCTCAATACCACTTTGTCGAACTCATTTTTTTCCTTAATCACAAGTCTAATTTCAGGCATTCCTTTCAAGCTGAAAAGAAACGATTCTCCATCAACTTCAAATTTATCAATAGTTGAAGGCATCAATTTTTCAAAATTTTGCAAGTTGGTTAAAAACTCAAAAAATTCTTTTTGAGATTTATTTACGACTGATTTTTTACTTTCTAAGTTCATAATTATTAATTTATTGTTTCCACTCACTCGGATTTTCTCTCCACTGTTTAAGTGTTTCTATTTCTTTTTCTGTAATATAATGATTGTCCAGCGATTGTTCTAGCAAAAAATCATAATTACTTAAGGTATGCAATTCAACATTGGCTTCTTTAAAATTTTCTTTCGCAATATCAAAACCATAAGAAAAAATAGCCACCATTCCTTTAACGTTTGCACCTTCTTCCCTTAACGCTTGAACTGCGTTTAAGCTGCTTTTTCCAGTGCTAATCAAATCTTCTATAACCACCACATTTTTATTTTTTTCCAAAAATCCTTCAACCTGATTTTTTCTTCCGTGGCTTTTTGGTTCGGGTCTTACATAAATAAAAGGAATATTTAACTCCTGGGCCACTAGCATCCCAATGGCGATAGCACCAGTTGCAACTCCCGCAA
The DNA here is from genome assembly GCA_028696945.1 of Lutibacter sp. GTDB lineage: Bacteria > Bacteroidota > Bacteroidia > Flavobacteriales > Flavobacteriaceae > Lutibacter. The sequence goes on along the minus strand of JAQVGD010000067.1, from coordinate 8,363 downwards.
TAACATCGGGTTTGCCGTATTCCTGTTCAATAATTTTGGCAATATTCTCTTTTATGTAAGTCCGTATTTCAGGAAAAGAAAGCGTGGTTCTATTGTCGCAATAGATAGGTGATTTCCATCCTGAAGCCCAAGTAAACGGGTCATTCGGCTGTAATTTAATTGCTTTTATCTGCAACAAAAGTGCAGCTGTTTTTTTTGCAGTATCTTTGTTCAAAATCATAGCGCAAATGTATAAAGTTTTTGTGAATGACTGTCCAATAATTTTGACAGATGATAAGAAAGGGGCAATAAATTTTAACTCGGTTAATTTTGAAAGCGTTCAGGTTGATGAAATTGTTTTACAAATTTTTCAGAATAAGTTAAAAGGAATCTCAATATTATGTGAAGCTTTAGAAGGATGTTGGCATCAATTTCAATCGAATTTCAAAAATCAGAAAGCGGCAGGAGGGAAGGTTATAAATGCCAATAATGAAGTGCTTTTTATTTATCGTTTTAACAAATGGGATCTGCCTAAAGGAAAATTGGAAAAGGGGGAATCTATTTCAGCTTGTGCCGTTCGCGAAGTTGAAGAAGAATGCGGGATCGCAAATCTTCGAATAACAAAACCACTTGAAACCACTTATCATATTTATCAGGAAAAAGGCAAAACCATTTTGAAAACGACTTATTGGTTTTTGATGCACACAGATTTTGTAGGTAAATTAACACCTCAAGTGGAAGAAGGAATTGAACAAGTGGTTTTTAAAAATGAGGAAGAAGTTAGACTTGCTTTAGAAAACACTTATGAAAATATTAAGTTGTTGTTTTAAGCCACTTACTTATTTTTATCTTCATTCAAAAATGAAATCCATGTTGCTTTGGTATTTAGGTTTTTTATGGCTGAAGCATCGTTTACTTTAATTGTTGAAATTTCTTTCGGATTTGTTTTTTTAATCTGCAAATCCAGACGAGAATTTTCATCAGAAACATTTAATGAAATCAGTTTTTGCCAAAAAATGGCAGTCATTTTTATAGGATGACCGTTTTTACCTTCAAAATTTGGCATTACAATGGTGTTTTTTACTGAAATGATGTTGTTTAGTGCTTCTGAATTTAAAAGAGGAACATCTATCGGACATACAAGCACATCAGAACTCGATTTTATATTTTTCAAAACTGTTTGAAATGTTGAAAATGAACCCAATTCAGGAGTCGGATTTATAATGATTTTTATTTTTAATCCCTGATAATCTGCATCATTGATGAATGAATCTTTAAACCAAGGAATTGCATCAAAATAGTGCTGTGAATTGTAACCCAATCCAATATATACTTTTAAAACTGTTGTTTTTTGAATGCGGTTAAGTTGCTCTAAAATCCAAAAAGTGTGTTTGTATTTAAGCAAGCCTTTTGCAACACCCATTCTTTCCGACTTTCCGCCTGCGAGCAACACAAAAATCAGCTCATTTTCCATAATATTCTTTCAATAATTCCGAAGCAATGCTGATGGCAATTTCCTTTGGCGTAAAACCGCCAATATCCAAACCAATCGGGCAGTGAACGGGAGTAATTCCCAGTTCAAAATTCAATTCCTTTTTTAGCATATTATTGAATTTATTCTTTTTTGTTTTACTGCCAATAAGTCCTATGTATTTTGTTTCAGAATGCAAAGCCAGCGCGGTTATTTCATAATCCAATTTATGGTCGTGCGTCATTATGGCGATGTAACAATTCGGTCCCCAGGTGATAAATTGTTTGTAAAAATCAAAATCTATGTCGCTATACGTAATGGATTTGTCTATTTCAATAGTGTTTTTCCAGTTTTCACGGACATCCAACAAGGTAATATTGAACGGTGTGTTTTTTAAAATATGGCACAATTCAACACCAATATGTCCAGCACCAAAAAGATATAATTCGGGAGATTGGTTCATAGGTTCAATAATTAATTCCACTTTTCCGCCGCAGCATTGCTCAAATTCTGGACCTAAAGTATAAGACAATTCCATTATTTTATTTTCTTGGATAGCAACAACAGCTTCATCAATTACTTTAAATTCCAATTTGCCGCCACCAATGGTTCCATAGATTTCTTTCTGTTTGGTAACAATCATTTTTGAAGCCACTTTACATGGCGCAGATCCTAAAATTTTTGTTATCGTAACCAACGCAACTGGCTGCTTTTTTCGTTTAAAATCCTGTAATAATTCAATCCAATTGTTCATTAAAAATGTTTATTCGTTTATTTGTTTAATCGTTGAATTGTTTATTTGCCTACAAGTATAAATCATTCAAATTGTTAGAATAATTCCCTCTTTTGAGGCAAGAGAATTTATACCAATCCATAATCAGACAATGGTAAATTGTAAACTCTTTTTCCAGTTAATTTAAAAATGGCATTTACAATTGCTGGTGCAATCACAGGAACGCCAGGTTCGCCAACTCCGGTTGGATTTTCGGTACTTTCCACAATTTCCACATGAACTTTAGGAATTTCATTTATACGAATCATTTTATAATCGTTATAATTACTTTGCTCAATTGCACCATTTTTAGCCGTAATTTTTCCGTAAAATGCCAATGACATTCCAAAAATAGCAGCACCTTCCATTTGCGCTTTTATAGTATCTCTGTTCACTGTTTGTCCGCAATCTATAACCGTATATACATTATGAACTTTAACCTTATTATCAATCATTGAAATTTCAACTACAGACGCTACATAGGAATAAAAACTATAATGAACCGACAAGCCATAGGCGTGACCTTCGGGAAGTGGTTTTCCCCAATTTGCGTTTTTGGCAGCCAATTTCAGTACGTTTTTCAATCGCGCGGTATTGTATTTAATTGGATCTTCGGTTTCTTCAATACGATCTTTTCCGATTAAATTCAACCGAAATTCAAGTGGATCTTTACCAGCAGCAAAAGCCAATTCATCAGCAAAAACATTTTGTGAAAATCCGTGCGGAATGTTAATTACCGAACGCAACCAGCCAATTCTAACGTGAGCAGGTGATTTTCCAACTTCAACTTTCATATTTTCTATATTGAAGGGCACATTTGCTGCACTTGCAATTTCAAATCCTGCTGGATAATCGACTCCTGGAGAAAATGTTGAAGCAATTGAAGGAAGTGCAAAACGATTTAGCCAGCCAGTAACATTGCCTTGCTTATCAAGTGATGCTTTTAAATATTGGGCACTTACAGTATGATAATAGCCGTGTTTGATGTCGTCTTCTCTGGTCCAAACAACCTGAATGGGTGCATTCATTGCTTTTGAAATTGCAACAGCTTCAACCACATAATCGGGTTTTGATTTCCGCCCGAAACCGCCACCTAAAAATGTTACGTTGATGGTGACTTTTTCTTCCGAAGTTTTTAAATAATCAACAACTTCTTTTCTGGCAGATTGTGGATCTTGGGTTGGTGCCCAAACTTCACAAGAATCTCCCTGAACCCAAGCCACTGCATTTGGAACTTCCATAGGCGACTGGGATAAATGTGGCAATTGATAGGTGCTTTCCACAATTTTATCCGCATTTTTAAACGCTTTATTTACATTGCCGACATCTTTTCCAACTTTTCCTTGTTTGTGGACATTTTCAGTAATTTGTTTCATATACTTTTCTGAATCGTAAACTGCATTATCTCCGTAATTCCATTCGATTTTCAGGGCTTCTTTTCCTTTAAAAGCCACCCAGGTATTTGAGGCAATCACCGCGATGCCGCCAAGTGTTCCGAAAGGATTTTTGATTCGGGGAATTTCAATTACATCAATTACTCCTAGAATTTTTAGGGCTACTGTTTTATCAAAAGATTTCACAGTTCCGAAAGTTACCGGGCAACGTTGCATAGCAGCAAATTTCATATTTGGCAAGTGCTTATCCAGTCCAAAAATGGCACTTCCGTTTGCATATTCTTCCACATCAACACCTCTTAATTTTTTGCCGATATACTTGAAATCTTTCGGGTTTTTATAGGTGAGTTCGGTTGGAACTTCCAGATTTTTAGCTAATTCAACCAAATCGCCATAGGCAATTTTTTTACCGCTTGAATGGATTACAAAATGGTTTTCTGTTGTGCATTCAGTTTCAGGAACTTGCCATTTTTGTGCTGCAGCCGTAATTAACATGGCTCTTGCCATTGCGCCCATTTTTCTCATGGGTTCATATAAATAGCGAACACTTCTTGAACCATCGGTATTTTGATCACCATATTTTGCATCTCCAACTGCTTGTTTTACGGTAACTTTGGTCCAGTCCGCATCCATTTCATCAGCAATAACAGAGGTTAGGGAAGTCCGTACGCCGTTTCCCATTTCGGAACGGGAAGCGATTAAAATTAAGCTTCCGTCAGAATTTAACTGAACAAATAAATTTGGGTTGAAATCGGTTAGATTTTTATTTTCTTCTTTATCTTTATCTGAAAAAACGGAAGTATTGCAGGCTAAAATCAATCCTCCTGATGCCAAACCAACACTTATTACAAAAGTTCTACGACTTATATTTCTGATTGGATTCATAATTAGTCTTGACTTTTAAGTTCTACAGTTCGGTAAATGGCATTTTTTATGCGTTGGTAAGTGCCGCAACGACAAATATTGCCAATCATAGCCTCATTAATTTCTTCATCTGTTGGATTACTAATTTTGTCTAACAATGCAGTAGCTGCAATCAATTGTCCAGGCTGGCAAAATCCGCATTGAGGAACATTTAACGCTGTCCAAGATGCCTGCAGCAGTTGTAAATTTTCTGAAACACCTTCAATAGTCACAATGTTTTTACCTTCGGCTGCTGAAACAGGAATCATGCACGATTGCACCGGTGAATTGTCCAACAAAACTTTACAAGAGCCGCGTACGCCAATTCCACAGCCGTATTTTGTGCCTGTAAGTCCTACAACATCTCTAATTGCCCAAAGCAAAGGCATTTCAGGAGCAACATCAATGTTGTGTTTTTCTCCATTAATTTGAAGTATAATCATTTTAAAATTTAATTAGCCGTTAGTTATAGAAGTACAATTTAAGAATTTTTAACTTAATGTTTTTATTAAATAACTCTTTTAATTATCTTTAATTTACTTTTAGTGTAGGGCGAATATTTCAAATTGGGTTCAAAAATTGTAGATTTTTCCAAAATACTTTTAAAGTGTGAAAATGCATTGAATCCATACAAACCGTGATAGGATCCTGTGCCGCTATTTCCTATGCCTCCAAAAGGCAAATTACTGTTTGAAAAATGCATTATGGCATCATTTATAGCACCACCACCAAACGAAATATCATTTAAAATTTTGTTTTTTATTTTGTTGACGTTTGTGAACAAGTAACAGGCAAGTGGTTTGGGAAATGATTTTATTTTAAATATAATTTCCTCTAAATTTTGATAGGTAATTATTGGTAAAATAGGGCCAAATATTTCTTCTTGCATTACTGCATCCTTAAAAGTTACGTTTGTCATTAAAGTTGGCTCAATATATCTTTTTTCTAAATTATAATTTCCTCCATAATAAATTTTAGTTGGATCTATCAAGTCAATGATTCTTTGGGTGTTTTTGCTGTTGATAATTTGAACGTAATTGTCATTTTCAAAAGAATATTTGGCTTTTTCTATTTCAGAAACCGCCAATTTCAGGAATTCTTCTTTTTGAGATTCATGAACAAAAACATAATCGGGTGCGATACATGTTTGTCCTGCATTAAAAAACTTTGCCCATACCATGCGTTTAACTCCTATTTTTAAATTGCAGTTTTCCGTAAAAATTGCCGGACTTTTTCCGCCAAGTTCTAAGGTAACGGGCGTTAGGTTTTTAGCAGCAGCTTGATATACTATTTTTCCGACGGCAGGACTGCCTGTAAAAAATATTTTATCAAACTTTTGGTTGAGCAATTGCGTTGTTTCTGCAATTCCGCCTTCAATTACTTTTAAAAATTCAGGATTGAAATTTTCATTAATTAACTTAGCAATAACTTTACTTGTGTTTTCCGGAATTTCACTTGGTTTTACAACGACAGTATTTCCTGCAGAAATAGCAGCAATCATAGGTGCTAATGTAAGTAGGTATGGGTAATTCCATGCGCCAATAACAAGGGTTACTCCAAGTGGTTCAGGAATGATATAACTCTTGGATGGCATATTTACCAAGTTGGTTTTAACTTTTTTTGGTTTTGCCCATTTTTTTACTTTTTTACAGGCGGTATCAATTTCATTAAAAATTAAGCCGAGTTCTGCAGTATAGTTTTCGAAAGAAGACCTTTTGAAATCCTTATAAATAGCTTCATTCATGAGTTCTTCATTCTCTTTTAATATTTTTTTTAGTTTTTTTAATTGTAGAATTCTAAATTCAATGCTTTTAGTTGTATTGCTATTGAAAAATAGTTGTTGTTTTTCTATAATTTCATTCATAACTGATAAATTTATTTTTAGCCGTATCGTAATTAGCTATATGAAGCTTTACAAGTGAAATTTTTAATAATCGCTCATGTGAGTTTTATACGCCAATTCCATAACCAAATCCGATTTTAATAAGTCGATTAAAATTTCAAATAACTAGGAGCAATGGCATTTCGGAAACAATATCAATTTTGTATTTTTCTCCGTTTAGTTGAAGTGTAATCATCATGATAATTGGATTTTGTTTGATAATAACAAGGTACTGAATTTTTATTTAAGTTGGAAATTAAAATGCAATAAGCAAATGGGTAATAGGCAAAAGTTTGATAGTTGAAAAGTGAATTACCCAATCTGCCAATAATTAAATAATCCAAAATCGTAAATCGTAAATCATAAATTGAAATTCCTGATTTCTTCCACATCGCCAGCCTTCATGTCTTTTATATGAATATTTCCAACACGAACACGAACCAATCTCAAAGTTGGGAAACCAACTGCGGCAGTCATTTTGCGAACTTGTCTAAATTTTCCTTCTGTTAAAGTAATGGAAATCCAATTTGTTGGCCCGTGACGTTCATCTCTTATTTTTTTGCCTCTTTCAGGCAACTTGGGAACTTCGTTTAATTTAAAAACATGACAAGATTTTGTGGTATATTTTATGCCGCCAAAACCGATTTCCACACCATTTTTTAGGATTTCAATAGCTTCCAAAGTGATGTCGCCGTCAATTTCAGCAAAATATTCCTTTTCTACCTTGCTGCTTCTTACCAATTCACTCATATTTCCATCGGTGGTAAGCAATAAAAGTCCTTCCGATTTTTCATCCAACCTACCGATAGCCATTATTTTTTCAGGAAAAGGGTAAAATTCGCCCAATAATTTTTTCTTGTGTTTGCTGATGTCATTATTCGCAAACTGACTTAGATAACCATAAGGTTTGTAAATTATAAAATGCCGATGATGTTGATTTTCGTTAGGATTTTCCATTTAAAATAGCGTAAACCAATGCTGCGGAAAGCGGTTGTTCTGCGGCTTTTTTTCTGATGTCATCAAAACTGAAGCGGAAATCGCAGCCATTTTTGTAGTCGCTGCAACCGTAAGCCGATTTCCCCTTTAAAATAGTTCCTTTATGGCATTTCGGACAAACAATTTTATCCGGAACTTCATTTGGTTTATTAGCTGCTTTCTTTTCTTCCAAAACTAATTTGAATTGTTCGTTAAAACGGATTAAACCTTCCGTTTCTCCAACTTTCGTTTTAAAACCTTTTAAATTGATGGTGCATTTTTTTTGCAACAGGCGGATATATTGATTTTCTGATATTTTTTTATCGAGAAAACTAAAAGGCAATCTAAAATCACAGCCGTTCACATAGTCACTGCAGCCATAAGCACTTTTTCCTTTGAGAATAGTTCCTTTTTTACATTTCGGACATTTTTCTGAGGAAATGCCGGTAGAAATTATCGTACTTTTTTTAGGAACCTGTTTGGCAACTTCATGATGATAAATATTTGCCATTATTTTTTCGGAACGAACTTCATAAACCAACTGGTCCACCATCTTTTTCATATTTTTTATGAAAGTCCCGGCATTGTAGGTTCCTTTTTCAATTTCTTTAAGCTGTTTCTCCCATTGTCCAGTCAATTCTGCCGATTTTAACAGTTCACTTTGGATAATATCTATTAATTGAATGCCTGTTTGCGTGGGTAAAATTTGCTTTTTATTTCGGGTAATATATTTTCGCCTAAAAAGCGTTTCAATAATATTTGCGCGGGTTGACGGTCGGCCAATCCCGTTTTCTTTCATCAATTCCCGCAATTCATCATCATCAATTTGTTTCCCTGCGGTTTCCATCGCCCGAAGCAAAGTGGCTTCAGAAAATAAGTTGGGCGGTTTTGTGGCTTTCTCCAAAAAGGAAGGTTCATGTGGCCCTTTTTCTCCTTTTATGCAATTTGGGAGGATTACAGTTTCCAATTTTTCAGCACTTGCACTGA
>JAQVGD010000245.1 GCA_028696945.1 Lutibacter sp. | reverse complement strand
TTTACCCTGCCGGAACAGGTTTTCATCAGTCCGAACCGGCACTTAACGATGTGGCAAAATTACGAATTTACCATCAGATTATGTGCTTTTCTATAGGCGTAACAAACTTCACATCCGGCACGAAATAATAAATTCCGAACCAAACCGTTATGTTTCGAAAGATGGCAAACTTTGATGGACATCCATCGTAACCATTCGGTGATGCCCGTATAGGAATTCAAATTCAGGCAGTTTTTGAAGATTTTATGTCAAAAACGTTGAAAACATTCGGAGTCGATATAAAGTTTTTGGGAGTTTCTTTGATTCCGGTTGTGTAGGAGCAGTTCGGCTGAGTCTTTCGAATAGTCGTTGTCGTAATCGTGAATATGACTAAGAGTATAAACCATCCGGTCGCGGAAGTTGACACCCGCAGCTTTGCAGCAACCCAACAGGGAATAGATAACCGCCGCATCTTCCATCACAAGTGTGATGATCCCTTGCTAAGGGGTTATCCCGGCAAACAACATTCTCCGGTGATGTTTGTCCATGATGGAAAACAATAGGAATAAATTCAGAGGGTTGAGCCGATTCTTTCCCTTGTTTTTTCAGGCGCTTTTGCCGGTAATAGAATTTATTCTCGGAGATGCACTCATTCATGCAAAAATCTTTTACCCGAAGTCCGCTTTTCTTGTAACGGCCATATACACTTTCAAATTCTTTCAGATTCCACATATTTTTTTTTGTGGGCAAAGATAAACTGGAAAAATGATCGTTTGGGAACGGAGTTTACCGAATGGTTATATTTGTTCCTCTATGTATTGTTAGTTTCATTGAGGTAAAATTCTTTCATCGTAAGCGCCATCAATTATGTCTGTAATTCTAATATTTTCAAGTGTTGCCTTCGAAAATAAAAATGTTGCGAAAAATTTATTGTCTTTCCTTGTGATATCTCCAAACATTTTCTCTACTGAATCTTTAGTTGTTAATTTTTTACAACCCCATCGCTTGTCATTGAAAAGGTAGCCTGCCATTGTTTGCATGGGTGTACTTGCATTTTCTTTTTCAGCATTATTGTTTAATGTAATAAAGTAAAATTCGGGCGTTAATACATCAAACTCTATGGGCAATTCAATAGGCACTGATATTCCAAGTTCTTTCTGACTTTTTACGATTTCAACAATTTCTTGTTTTAATTGTTTCTCAAAATAACCTTTCTCGCAAAACTTGCAAAAATCCTCAACATGTTTATAGATTCCACTTTTACCACCTATGGCACTACTTCCATATTTTAATTCTATCAAGGCAACTTTATGCGGTTTCATTTTGGAAAGTGCGATAATATCAAATCGTGCATTAAAATCTGCTTCCTTTTTTTCTGCTTTATTATTGAATGATTTTGTATATTCAACATCAATACAAAACCAATTAGATTGTGAATTTTCATTGTTTAAGAGAACCAATTTTGATTGAGCTTTTTTTTCTGTAGTTGCTTTCTTATTGCTATACTCTTTAATTTTTTCGTACTGGATGCAAATGTCTTTGGGTTCAATTTTGAATCGTTTATCTTTATTTTTGCTGTTATAATGATTTCCGTCTAAATAATACTTATCAATTTCGCAATCAATTTTTTTGTCTCGTTTTTTGTATTTAATCTTGGCAATGCTATCACAGTTGTAATATAAATTCAGATAATTATTGCGTACTCCAATAAATAATTCATCTTTATGGTCTTCATAAAGTTTATAAAGTTCAGTTTGTTTGAAGGCATCTGCAAAGTCTGTAGAAATTCCTCGAATTATTTTCTTTTTCATTTCTTTTGTTCTTATTTTCACCACAAATCAAAACCGGTTTACGTTTTTAGAGTGACGCACAACGTTGGCAATATGGCCAGTGGAGGTTTGTGGGCGACATCCCTGTCAACCTTTACAAAACTTGGTGCGGGGCAAATTTTCAAGCTACCACTGCGTCTGCCATTGGTTATATTGCGTGTTGCCAGCTGGTGTTATTTCTGTCTATTCATTTCAGTCATAAAATTAGCTGTTAATTTGTTCGTAAATTGCCTCAAATTCGCCAATGGTATTAAAGCCTCAAAAGTCTTATTGCCACTCTGTTCAAAGTCCTCAAACTTAATCCGACTTATCTTGTTTGATGAATTATTAAAAGCTTTAAATCTATAATGCGCAACCGAATTCCGCAGATGTCTAGATATATTCTCAATATTTTTCTTTTCTCCTTGCTTAATAAATGAGATATGTTCAGGTGCAATTCCCCATTCCTTTTGAGAAACAATCTCTGTTGGTAAATTATCATACCATTTTTGTTGTGGAAGTATCAATAGACCAACAAAGCAGTTTAGCAATAGAGTAACTTCAAATTTATCTTTTTCAGGTATAGTTAGGCTGTCGTATTGCTCAATTATTTTTTTTGTCCTTTCAACAAAATCAAATTCTTGATGTAAATAATAACTCATACTATTTTAAGTTAAATTAAAGCTTATTAAAATCAATAAGTGAATGGCTATCAATGCTAAATTTCTTATCTGTCCGATATATTCTAATTACCAACCAGCTCACTCCACTTAAAACCATATTTTCTTCTGCGTATTTTTCTAAAACTCAAAGTCTCCATTCTCAAGGTGTCTGATAATTAGGTCAAAATTTGTCGTTACATTATGTTTCTCAGTTCTTGAAATCTTAACGTTTGGCCCAATTATCTTATTATTTTCCAATTTTTTAGAATCTGAATAATGAATCCAAATTTTCTATTCCACAATCGACCATATACTTGTCTATTTTGTATATCCAATCCACGAATAATGTAAAGTGTGTCAATAGAATTTAAGTCTATCGAAAACAGGGAATTAGTTTTTTGGAAAAGGTCAGTCAGTTCTAATCTCAATTCGGTTTTATAATCCTTATGAATCTCTTTGTCAATATAATCATTAATCGCATCAGAAATCGTTTGGCAATTTATATTTCCAAATAATCCAATCAGTAATATTTGTAGAAGTATTTTCATGTTAGCACTGTCTCTCTACACTTGCTGCCAACGTCTTATTTACGCTGTAAATATACAACATTCATAAATACAAAACTATAACTTACGGAATTTTTTTTAATTATGTTTAATATGAATGATAAATCACATAATGTCAATACGATAAACTGTCGATTTTTTTGAAAATATTTGCATTTACGAATGTTTCGATTAATTTTGCCGTAATTAAATCTAAAACAATGGACATCGAAAATTTAATATCATTTTTTGAACGATTGTTTTTCGGAAATAAATCCTAATAACAAAATAAAATGGTGCCGTAAATTTCATCTTACCAAGAAGGGTTGCCTTTTTCCGTAAACCATTTATTTTTCAATCGGAGGGCTACATTTACCAAGCCGATCATCACCGGGACTTCGATCAGCGGACCGATCACGGCAACAAACGCTTCGCCCGAATGGATGCCGAAAACCGCAATGGAAACGGCGATGGCCAATTCAAAATTATTGCTGG
>JAQVGD010000066.1 GCA_028696945.1 Lutibacter sp. | reverse complement strand
TTATGGCCGGCGATGCATTTTCAGGAATTGATAAAGTGATTGGAAAAAGACTCAACCGCCAAGAAGTTGGATATGGTGCTTCCATAAAAGGAGATATTGTTGACAAAGCAAATATGTTAAAATACATTATCCCTAAAGATTTAAGAGATTTTGGCTTAATTCCTGAGATTATTGGGCGTTTGCCAGTATTGACACACATGAATCCTTTAGACGAAAAAACTTTGAGGATGATTTTAACTGAACCTAAAAATTCCATCATCAAACAATACCAAAAATTATTTAAAATGGATGGCATTGATTTTACCATCAATGAAAGTGCGTTGATGTATATTGTTGACAAGGCGGTGGAATATAAACTAGGCGCTCGTGGATTGCGTTCACTTTGCGAGGCTATTTTAACCGATGCTATGTTTGAGATGCCAGGAACGGGAGAAAAAGTGCTTAAGATTACGAAAGATTACGCTGAAGATAAAATCAACAGGTCAACCATAAAAAAGTTAAAGGCTGTTTCGTAAGTAAAATAAAGAATTGTATAATTAATGAGACTTCTAGAAAGTTAACAATTCGTCAACCTGAACTTGTTTCAGGTTCTCATAATGATTGGCTATCAGAATCTTGGGATTCTGAAACAGGTTCAGAATGACGGTGCGCAAGACTTTTCGGACAGTCTCAATTTTTTATCTAAAATTTGTAATTTCGAAAAATAAAATTCAAAAAATTAACACCATTGATTTCCAGAAGTACCATAGATAAAGTTTTTGAAACTGCCCGTGTTGAGGAGGTTATTGGCGAGTTTGTTCAATTGAAAAAATCTGGAAGCAATTTTAAAGGATTAAGTCCATTTTCCGAAGAGAGAAGTCCATCGTTTATGGTATCTCCCGTGAAACAGATTTGGAAGGATTTCAGTTCAGGAAAAGGCGGGAATGTGGTTACTTTTTTAATGGAACAGGAACATTATTCCTATCCGGAAGCCATTCGTTTCTTGGCAAAAAAATACAATATTGAAATTGAGGAAACCGAACAAAGCAATGAACAAAAACATCAGGCGGATGAGCGCGAAAGCATGTTTATTGTATCAGAGTTTGCGCGCGATTATTTTCACACAACTTTGCTTGAAAATGAACAGGGAAAAGCAATTGGCTTAAGTTATTTTAAAGAACGCGGATTTACAGATGAAACCATTCGAAAATTTCAATTGGGATATTCACTAAACGAATGGGAAGCTTTTTCCACAGAAGCTTTAAATAAAGGGTTTAACTTAAAATATTTGGAGTCAACCGGACTTACCATTGTTAAAGACGATTTGCTTTCATCAACAGGAACCAAGCAATTCGACCGTTTTAAAGGACGCGTGATGTTTCCTATTCACAGTATGAGCGGCAGGGTTTTGGGTTTTGGCGGAAGGATATTAATCAACGATAAAAAAGCGGCCAAATATTTAAATTCACCTGAAAGTGAAATTTACCATAAAGGCAATGTTTTATACGGTATTTATTATGCAAAACAAAGCATTGCCAAAGAGGATAATTGTTTTTTGGTTGAAGGCTATACCGATGTTATTTCATTTAACCAAGCTGGTGTTGAAAATGTGGTATCATCTTCTGGCACAGCACTTTCTGAAAATCAAATCCGATTGATAAATCGACTCACAAAGAATGTTACAATCCTTTTTGATGGAGATGCAGCTGGAATTCGCGCTTCAATAAGAGGAATTGATTTAATTCTAGAGCAAGGCTTAAATGTTAAAGTGGTGATGTTCCCTGATGGCGATGACCCAGACAGTTTTTCCAAAAAAGTTTCAAGCCAGGAACTTAAAGAATACTTAAAGCAAAATTCCAAAGATTTCATCAATTTTAAAGTGGCTCTATTGATGGAAGAAGCACAGCAAGACCCTGTTAAAAAAGCTGGATTAATTAGAGATATTGTAGTGAGTATTTCTAAAATTCCCGACCGGATTCAGCGCGAAGTTTATATTCAGGAGTGTTCTCGAATTATGGATATTTCAGAAAATGTGCTGTTTAATGAGTTGGCCCAAATAGATAAAAAGGAACAAAGAGATTCGGCAAAAAGGACTGTTTATGGAAAACCTACAGAACCAGTATTGTTGAAAACACCACAGTTTGAAAAAGTTAATGAGCTTAAAAAATACGAACGTGAAATTATAAAAATTTTATTGCTGTATGGCAATAATGAGGTTGAATTTGTGGATTTTGTTGCTGATGATGAACTGGAGAGTCATGATTTTAACCCTGTAAAAAAAGTAAAATTCAGCAATGTGGTTTCCAAGGAAATATATTTGAATTTGCATGATGATGAGGTGGAATTTACTGATGAAACCTTTAAACATATTTATTATGAAATTATTTATCAATTAAATCAAGAGGAAACTATTTCTGTGGATATGTTGGTAAACCATGAAAATAATGAAGTGGCCAATTTGGTTACCACAATTTTAATGGATGATGAAAGATATATCCTAAGCAATTGGGAACGTAAAAATATTTTTACGAGAAGCAAAAAAAGTGACCTTTCAAAAATGGTTCTTGATGCAATTTATAATATCCGCCGCATTCTTATTGAACAAAAAATAAATTCATTGATTACGGAGGTAACTATTGAAGAAGATAGGGATAAAATAATGGAATCTATACGAGATTACAACAACTTAAAAAATCGTTTGTTTGAAAGGTTAAATAGAGTTATTTAAATCTTTTCTTCCAAAACGATAGCTCCCGCATATTTTTCTTTGATGATATTTAATGCTCGGTCAGCTTCCAAACGCGTTCTAAAGTTTCCAAATCGTGTTTTAAACTCTGGACTATCATACTTAACTTTAGCGTTATATTCAGGAAAATCAGCTTCAAAATTTCTCTTAATGGCATAAGCCTGTGTCTCATTTCCGTTATAAATTTGAATTTTAAAGACAATTATATTCTTATTCGTTTTATTAAATGCCCTTTTTTGCTCAATTAAGGAGTTAATTTTTTCATTTTCACTTTGTGAGTAGGAGTTAGTAATACTCAAAAAAATGGTAAAAAAAACAAGAACTATTGCTCTTAATGATAATTTATTCATAATATTTTATATATTTTTCAAATTTATAATTTTCCTTTTAATGAATGAGTACGAATTGGTTATTTAGAATGAATATAAATTACCTTTAACACAATTTTTAGATTTTAAGTTTTACTATTATATGCTACTTTTGTCCAATCCTTAGAAAAATGACTTTAGTCATATTTTAAGATATGAAAATATTGTACCAAACTAGAAAGAAAATATCTTTTTTAATATGAAAAGTGTGAAACGACACAGTCCATTATCAAGATTAGCCATCAGTAGCCTTGCTTTTCTATTCTTCTTCTCGCTTAATTTATCTGCTCAACAAGCAGATCCAGCAAATGGAGAAAAACTCTTCAAATCTGTTTGTGCAGCCTGTCATAAATTAGATGCAAAATTAGTGGGTCCCGCATTACTAGGAGTTACAGAGAGAAGAGACCAAGCTTGGTTAATTTCCTGGATTAAAGATAGTCCGGGAATGATTAAATCAGGAGATAAATTAGCAATTCAAGTGTTTGAAGAGAACAACAAATTGCCGATGACTCCAAATCCTCAATTGTCTGATCAAGATATTATTGATATATTAGAATATACCAAAGGTGCACCAGTTGCGGCAGCGGTTGTTTCTGAATCACAGGAAGTTGATCCTGCAGTGGAACGAGGGAAGCAACTTTTTAAAGCAAATTGTGCGGCTTGTCACAAATTAGAAGGAAAGTTACTAGGACCACCACTTTTACATATTGAAAACAAGTATAAGGCGGACTGGTTAAAATTATGGATTAAAGACAATGCGGCTTTAATTGCTTCAGGTGATGCCTTGGCAAAAACCGCAGCAGAATATTCTCCAATCGCAATGACCCCATTTCCGCAGCTTACGGATCAGGATTTAGATGATTTATTAAAATATATGGCTGTTGGTGATGTTCAACAAGTGGTTGCAACTACAACTTCAGCAAAAGACCAAGAAATATTCAATAAACCGGGTTTTGGTGTTTTACCAACGCTTGGAGTGACAATTTTAGTTTTATTACTATTAATATTTATAGTTGCGGCTACCACAAAAAAAAGAGATTCGGCTGCTGATGAAGGTGAAGAAAGTATTTTAAAATCAATGCTTTATAGTCCATTTTTACGCTTCTTGGCTTTCATGTTTGTTTTGTTGGGTACTACCTATTTGGTATCTGGTTATTTTATGCAGGTAGGCGTTGATACTGGTTATCAGCCGATTCAACCATTGGTGTTTTCACATGCGGTGCATTCGGGAGATAACAAAATAGACTGTCAGTATTGTCATTCTTCAGCAAAAAACAGCAAAACATCGGGTATTCCATCTGTAAATGTATGTATGAATTGCCACAAATCTATTTCTGAATATAATGGAGAATTGTTTGGAGATTATTCCAAAGAAGATTTGGATAAAGAAATTCAAAAAATATACGATGCGGTAGGTTGGGATAAAGTAAATGTAAAATACATTGAAGGTTACGAACAAAAACCAATAGAATGGGTTCGTATTCATAATTTAGCAGATTTTGCTTATTACAATCATTCTCAACATGTGAATGTTGCAGGAATCGTTTGTCAAACATGCCACGGTCCTGTTGAAACAATGGTTGAAATGAAACAATTTTCTAAATTAACGATGGGCTGGTGTATTGAATGTCATAAAACAACGGAAGTTGATATGAAAAATAATGGTTATTACAAAAATATCCATGACCAATTATCAAAAAAATATGGTGTTGAGAAAGTTACTGTGGCTCAAATGGGTGGCCAAGAATGTGGAAAATGTCACTATTAATAAAATTTATATAATACGAATATAAACAATGGCATCAAATAAGAAATACTGGAGAAGCGTTGAGGAACTCAAATCCGATAGTCCTATTGTTAAAAACTTAATGCGAAAAGAATTTGTGGATGAAATTCCTACAGATGAGTTTTTGGGAGATAAGGAAAATTTATCCCAAGCAGCAACAACGCGACGCGATTTCCTTAAATATGTTGGATTTACAACAGCGGCAGTAACTTTAGCTTCGTGCGAAGGGCCTTTGGTAAAATCCATTCCTTACGTTGTTAAACCTGACAATATTATTCCAGGGGTAGCAAATTATTATGCTTCTTTAATTTCAGATGGTTCTGATATCGCAAATATATTAGTAAAAGTTAGAGAAGGACGACCAATTAAGATTGAGCCAAATAAAATGGCTGAAAATTGGGGCACAACATCAGCCAGAGTTCAGGCATCTGTATTGTCGTTATATGATAATAACAGGTTAAGAGAGCCGTTGGCCAATGGTGAAGCAATAAAATGGCCAGATTTAGATAAAACGGTAATTGATACACTAACGTCTCTAAAAAATAGCAATGAAAAAATTGTTATTTTAACTGGGACAACAGCAAGTCCTTCCACAAAAAAAGTAATTGAAAACTTTTCGCAACTATATGGAAATGTTTCTCATGTTGTATATGATGCCTTAACAGAAAGCGCAGCATTAGATGCTTTTGAAACCATGTATGGTTTAAGAGCCCTTCCAACATATAAATTTGAAAAAGCGTCTGTAATAGTTTCTGTTGGAGCCGATTTTTTAGGTGACTGGCAAGGTGGTCAATATAGCGCAACTTATGCGAAAAGCAGAGTTCCTGTAAATGGTAAAATGTCTAAACACCTTCAATTTGAATCAAATTTATCATTAACAGGTGCAAATGCCGACAATAGGTTTCCAATAAAACCTTCTGAACAAGTTTATGCACTTATTAATTTATACAATGCCGTAACTGGAAATAGTCTTCCTTCAAAAGAAACTGTTGCAGATGCATCCATAAAAAAAGCGGCAGACCTTTTAAAACAGGCAGGTAGTAAAGCAGTTGTTGTTACAGGAATTCAAGATAAAAATGCGCAGTTGATAGCGAATGCCTTAAATGAATTTTTGAAATCTGAAGTGTATGATATCACAACACCACGATTTGTAAAAGCTGGGAATGATACTGAAGTTACCAATTTAATTGCTGATATGACAGCTGGAAAAGTTGGCGCATTATTCATTTACAATAGCAATCCTTCTTATACTTTGGTGAATGCAGATGCATTTAATAAGGCATTAAAGAAAGTTAAATTATCTGTCGTTTGCACAATGTCAAATGACGAGACTGCATTGCAATCCCAATTGGTCGCTACCACACCACATTATTTAGAATCTTGGGGTGATGCCCAGTTTCAGGCGGGAGAATATAGCTTAATGCAACCTACTATAAAACAATTATTTAACACCCGTCAGTTTGAAGACAGTATGTTAATTTGGATGGGTGAAAATAAAACCTATTATCAATTTATAAAAGACAATTGGACGGCTTCTATCTTAAATGGCGGTTCATGGAATCAGGCATTGCATGATGGTATTTTTGTTAACAATGCTGAAATTTCCTTAGTAAAGAATGAGGTAGATTTGGCAAGCTCAGCATCGGCTTTATTGGCACAAACAAAACCTGCGGATTTTGAGTTAAATCTTTATGCAAAAATTAGTTTAGGTGATGGCAAACAAGCCAATAATCCTTGGCTACAGGAATTGCCAGATCCTATTACAAGAACAACTTGGGACAATTATATGACCGTTTCAGCTGCAGATGCAAATACCTTGGGCTTAGAGAACTGGAATGTAAGCGATGGTGCTTTAAACGGAAGTGTTGTAACGCTAAAAGTAAATGGTGTAACGTTAGAAAATGTACCCGTTTTAATTCAACCAGGTCAAGCAAAAGGTTCTATTGGTTTGGCAGTTGGATACGGAAGAACAGCAGGAATGCAAAAAGAAATGATGATTGGTGTAAATGCTTTTGCTTTTATGCATAATTTTAGCAATTTTCAAACGGTTGAAATTGAAAAAACAGCTGGTGTTCACGAATTTGCCTGTGTTCAATTACAACACACCATTATGGGGCGTGATGAAATTATTAAAGAAACAATCTTAGAAGATTATATTAATAAACCAAAAGAAGATTGGAATAAAACTCCTAAATTTTCTTTAAATCATCAAGAAGTACCAGCAGATCGTGTTGATTTATGGGATAAATTTGATGACACCATAGGTCACCATTTTAATTTATCAATAGATTTAGCAACTTGTACAGGATGTGCTGCTTGTATTGTGGCTTGCCACGCCGAGAATAATGTGCCTGTTGTTGGGAAACATGAGATTAGAGTTAGCAGAGATATGCATTGGCTACGTATTGATAGGTATTATACTTCAGATATGACCAATGAAAAGGCCAAAGAAGAGAATATTTTTGGATCTGGTAAAATGTTTAATACGATGACCATTCCTTCTGAAAATCCTCAAGTAGCTTTTCAACCAGTAATGTGCCAGCATTGTAATCATGCACCTTGTGAAACGGTTTGTCCTGTGGCAGCAACTTCCCATGGTCGTCAAGGACAAAACCAAATGGCATACAATCGTTGTATTGGAACTAGATATTGCGCTAATAACTGTCCGTATAAAGTGCGTAGATTTAACTGGTTTAAATATGCGGAAAACAGCGAATTCGATTTTAATATGAACAATGATTTAGGCAGAATGGTATTAAATCCAGATGTTGTTGTTCGCTCAAGAGGGGTTATGGAAAAATGTTCCATGTGTTTGCAAAAAACGCAATTGAGTATTTTAACTGCGAAAATGGAAGGTCGCCCTGTTGCAGATGGAGAATTCCAAACCGCTTGTTCAAGTGCTTGTCCAACAGGATCTATGGTGTTTGGAGATGTAAATGATAAAGAAAGTGAGGTTGCACATTTAATTGAAGATGATAGAGCTTTTCATCTTTTGGCTGAAATTGGTACAAAACCAAATGTAATGTATCACCTTAAAGTTAGAAATACAGAAGAATCATAACTATAATAAAGATTTAAAATATATTATGTCTCACTACGAAGCGTCTATAAGAGAACCATTAATTAATGGCAATAAAAGTTATCACGACATTACTGTTGATGTTGCTGCGCCTGTGGAGGGTAAAGCAAACAAAAAATGGTGGATTGCATTTACAATAGCATTAGTAGCCTTTTTATATGGATTAGGATGCATTACCTATACCATTGGAGTTGGGATTGGTGTTTGGGGATTGAACAACAAGGTTAACTGGGCCTGGGACATTACAAATTTTGTTTGGTGGGTTGGTATTGGTCACGCGGGTACTTTAATATCTGCTGTTTTGTTGTTATTCAGACAAAAATGGAGAATGGGAATCAATCGTTCAGCTGAAGCAATGACAATTTTTGCCGTTTTTCAGGCAGGTTTATTTCCTATTATTCATATGGGTAGGGTATGGAATGCATTTTATGTATTGCCTATACCAAATGCACTTGGCTCATTATGGGTTAACTTTAACTCACCTTTATTGTGGGATGTTTTTGCCATTTCAACATATCTTTCTGTGTCGTTGGTATTTTGGTATACTGGTTTGTTACCCGATTTTGCGATGCTTAGAGACAGAGCAGTAAGACCTTTTCAGAAAAAAATCTACAGTATGTTAAGTTTTGGATGGTCTGGTCGATTAAAAGATTGGCAGCGTTTTGAGGAAGTCTCATTGGTATTGGCTGGTTTGGCAACACCATTGGTGTTATCTGTTCACACAATTGTATCCATGGACTTTGCGACTTCTATTGTCCCAGGATGGCACAGTACAATTTTTCCGCCTTACTTTGTCGCAGGAGCTATATTTTCAGGATTCGCAATGGTGCAAACACTGTTGTTAATTATGCGTAAGGTTTCAAATTTGGAGGCTTATATAACCAAGGTTCATATTGAAAATATGAATAAAGTTATCCTTTTAACAGGAGGCGTTGTTTCCATAGCTTACATCACTGAGTTTTTTATGGGTTGGTACTCAGGAAGTAGTTACGAAGATTATACCTATCTTTCAATTGGTGCCGCTACAGGACCATACTGGTGGGCTTTTTGGGCACTGATAACTTGTAATTTTATTATTCCACAATCATTGTGGTTTAAAAAATTAAGAACTAATTATGTATGGTCTTTCTTCATTTCTATTGTTATTAATATAGGAATGTGGTTTGAACGATTTGATATCATTGTAATCGATTTAAGTCGTGGACATTTACCTTCATCCTGGACTATGTTTTCGCCAACTTTTGTTGATGTGGGTATTTTTATAGGAACGATTGGGTTTTTCTTTGTTTTATTTTTGTTATACGCTAGAACTTTTCCTGTGATAGCACAGGCAGAGTTAAAGAGTATTTTGAAATCATCAGGAGAAAATTATAAAAAATTAAGAGAAAATAATCATGAGTAGAAAAATTTTGCAAGCTATTTTTGATGATGATGATGTGCTTTTAGGTGCAGTTAAAGACTTAAGAGCTGCTAATTATCATATTGAAGAAGTATTTACGCCTTTTCCCGTTCACGGGCTTGAAAAAGCTGTGGGCCTACCAAATACCAGAATTGCTATCATGGCTTTTATTTATGGTCTAATGGGTCTTGCTTTTGCCGTATGGATGATGAATTATATGATGATTGCTGATTGGCCACAAAATATTGGTGGAAAACCAAGTTTTAGTTTTGCTGAAAACATGCCTGCTTTTGTACCAATTATGTTCGAATTAACAGTGTATTTTTCTGCTCACTTATTGGTCATTACTTTTTATATGAGAAGTCGATTATGGCCTTTTAAGAAAGCTGAAAATCCTGATATAAGAACAACCGATGATCATTTTATGATTGAAATAGTGGTATCTGATGATGTAATAGCTTTAGAAAATTTACTAAAAAAAGCTGGCGTTAAAGAAATTAAATTAAAAGCATAAAGAACATGAAACATATATTTTACATAGTTGCAATATCTTTAATAGGAATAAGTTTTACTTCTTGCTCAAATGATATTATGCGTAAACCAAATGTTCGTTATATGGCCGCAACAGATATGTACACTTCTGTAGGTTATGAAACGTATGCTACAAATCCCAATTTTAAAAATGGTGTGGGAGCGCAGCTGCCAGTAGCCGGAACTATTTTTAGGGGAGAAATACCTTATGAAATTCCTGATACCAATGAAGGATACTTATTGGCTAAAGAAACATTAAAGTCTCCATTAGAAACAAATGATGTAAACTTAGCTAAAGGGAAAGCTTTATTTACTATTAATTGTGCCATTTGTCATGGCGATAAGGGTGATGGGCAAGGTATTCTAGTGCAACGGGAAAAAGTTTTAGGAATTCCTAATTATAAAGATAGAGAAATAACTGAGGGCAGTATTTACCATGTAATTATGTATGGAAGAAATATGATGGGCTCTCACGCTTCTCAGTTAAAAGATAATGAACGTTGGGAAATTGTTCAGTATGTGGAAAAACTAAGAACAGATTTGTTGCCACAAAACACCTCCAATAATTAGATAGATATTAAAGATATGTATAGTTTTTCAAAAAAATTAAAGATAAGTGCAATCGTTTTTATGATTTTAGGGGCTTTGGGCATTGCTTACGGTTTTTTAACGATTCCTAATTCTATTGAAGATGTAAAGCAATTAACAACGCAGCAAAATCAGGAACATAATGAAGCCAATGCTGCTGATGTAATTGAACAAAACACGAATAATCCTTCCGAAAATATTACGGAAGTAAGTGAGGGTACAGAATCTGAGCACCTTACACATGCATTACATTCTTTACAAAACCGACCTTATGCAGCAATTTTTATTGCGATGTTTTTCTTTTTTATGATTGCATTGGGCACACTTGTTTTTTATGCAATTCAATACGCTTCACAAGCAGGATGGTCTATTGTGCTTTATAGAGTTATGGAAGGAATTACTGCTTATTTATTGCCTGGATCATTATTTATACTGGCATTTTTAATTATTTCAGTTGTAAATGGTCATTATTTTTATATATGGATGAACCCTGAATATTACAATCCACAAAGTGAACTTTATGATGAAATTTTAGTGGGTAAAAGTTGGTGGTTGAATGTCCCTTTTTGGATGATTAGAACCTTTATATATTTACTTGGGTGGAATATTTATCGCTACTTTGCGGTAAAAAATTCTGTAGCCCAAGATTCAGGAGTTGATCTAACGCATTATAAAAAGAACTTTAAAGCATCCATATTTTTCTTGCTATTTTTTGCTGTGACTGAATCTATGATGTCTTGGGATTGGATTATGTCGTTAACACCGCATTGGTTAAGTACTTTATTTGGTTGGTACATTTTTTCAACTTTATTTGTGTCTGCAATTACGGTAATTGCAATGATAGCAATATATTTAAAATCAAAAGGATTTTTACCTCAAGTAAACGATAGCCATTTTCATGATTTGGCTAAATATATGTTTGGTTTTAGCATTTTTTGGGCCTATTTATGGTTTTCCCAGTTTATGTTAATTTGGTATGCCAATATGCCCGAAGAAGCAGCTTATTTTACGCCAAGACTTTTAGGCTCTTATCAATTATTATTTATTGGAATGCTGGTTTCAAACTTTGTTTTCCCTATCTTGATATTAATGGATAGTGATTTTAAACGAATTCCTTGGTTTATAATAAGCACAGGAATCATAATTTTAATAGGTCATTATGTTGATATTTTTGTAATGATATCACCTGCTACAGTTGGCAATTATTGGCAAATTGGTATTCCTGAAATTGGTTCTGTCCTTTTCTTTTTGGGCTTATTTATTTATGTGGTATTTAATGCACTTACAAAATCACCATTGAATGCCAAAGGAGATCCTTTTATAAAAGAAAGTGAACATTTTCAATATTAGACTATAAAAAATACAGTAAAAAGAGTCCTGAAGTTCAAATATTCAGGATTTTTTTTATATTTGACACTACTATAACTACTATTTAAAAAAATATGACAGCATTACTTTATATTTTACTCACAATTGTAATCGGCATTGCCTTATGGCAAATAACGAGTATTTTTAAATTGAAAGGCGTAATTGCTACCGAGAGGGACAATAATACCCAAGGAATTTTATTTGTGGCTTTTGGAATTTTCTTTTACGGATTGATGATATTTACATTTTGGAAATACTCTGTAATTTTATTGCCTGATTCTGCTTCAATAGAAGGTGCTCGAATCGATAATTTGTATGTGGTAACAATGTTACTTATTTTATTTGTTCAAGCGGTTACCCAATTCTTATTGTTTTATTTTGCTTTTAAATACCGTGGAATAAAAGGAAGAAAAGCATTATTTTATGCCGATAGCAATAAGCTTGAAATGATTTGGACGACTATTCCAGCTATCGTTCTTGCTGGTTTGGTGCTTTACGGACTTTCCGTTTGGAATGATGTTATGGATGCTTCAGATGCAGAAAACCCTTTAATTATTGAAGTTTATGCAAAACAATTTCAGTGGGAAGCACGCTATGCTGGCAGCGATAATGAATTGGGTAGAGGAAATGTGCGCAATATTAAAGGAATTAACACGATGGGTGTAGATATGACCGATAAAAATTCTTTGGATGATATTCCAACCAGAGAATTGCATTTGCCAAAAGGACGTCAAGTTATCTTTAAATTTCGTTCCCAAGATGTATTGCATTCCGCATTTATGCCTCATTTTAGGGCACAAATGAACTGCGTCCCAGGAATGGTTACCCAGTTTTCTTTTACGCCAAGCATGACTACTTTAGAAAAGAGAGCTAACAAGAAAACCATGGCTAAAGTTGCCGGAATCAATAAAATAAGAGCTGAAAAAGGTGAAGATCCTTACGAATTTGATTATTTATTGCTTTGTAACAAAATTTGTGGTGTATCACATTATACAATGCAAATGAAGATAATTGTTCAAGAAGAAGCTGAGTTTAACAGCTGGTTAAGCAGTCAAAAAACAATTGCTGAAGTTGTACAAGAAAATTAACTACTAGACTACTAAAAAATATATAATATGTCAGATCACCACCACAAAGAAATATTTATCACAAAATACGTTTTTAGTACTGACCATAAAATGATTTCAAAACAGTTTTTAATAACTGGTATTTTTATGGGCATCATTGGGGTATTTATGTCAATGATGTTTCGATTGCAAATTGCTTGGCCCGATACTTCTTTTAGTATTATTGAAGCATTTTTGGGAAGACACCAGGATGGCGGGGTAATGTCTCCTGATATTTATTTGGCAATAGTAACCATTCACGGTACTATTATGGTATTCTTTGTTTTAACAGCGGGCTTAAGTGGAACATTTAGTAATTTACTAATTCCTTTGCAAATTGGTGCCCGTGATATGGCTTCCGGATTTCTAAATATGATATCATATTGGTTGTTCTTTTTGTCAAGTATAATTATGGTTTCTTCGCTTTTTATTGAAGCAGGACCAGCTTCAGCAGGCTGGACAATCTATCCGCCTTTAAGCGCATTGCCACAAGCTATTCCCGGTTCTGGAATGGGAATGACACTTTGGTTGATTTCAATGGCAATATTTATTGCTTCTTCTTTGATGGGTTCATTAAACTACATTGTAACTATAATTAATTTAAGAACAGTTGGTATGAAAATGACAAGATTGCCTCTTACAATTTGGGCATTTTTTGTGACAGCCATTATTGGGGTGGTTTCATTTCCTGTATTGCTTTCAGCAGCTTTATTGTTAATTTTCGACAGAAGTTTTGGCACATCATTTTATTTATCCGATATATTTATTCAAGGAGAAGTTTTACATTATCAAGGAGGATCTCCTGTATTATTTGAACATTTGTTTTGGTTCTTGGGACATCCTGAAGTTTATATTGTGATATTGCCAGCAATGGGTATTGTTTCCGAAATTATAGCCTGTAATTCTAGAAAACCAATTTTTGGTTATAGGGCCATGATTGGCTCATTAATGGCCATCGCATTTTTATCAACGATTGTTTGGGGACATCATATGTTTGTTTCTGGAATGAATCCATTTCTAGGATCGGTATTTACATTTACCACTTTATTAATTGCAATTCCTTCTGCAGTCAAGGCTTTTAACTGGCTTACAACACTTTGGAAAGGAAATATTCAGATGAATCCAGCAATGCTATTTTCCATCGGTTTTGTTTCTACATTTATTTCGGGTGGATTAACGGGATTGGTAATTGGCGACAGTGCATTGGATATTAACGTTCACGATACCTACTTTGTAGTCGCTCACTTTCACTTGGTAATGGGAGTATCAGCCATTTATGGAATGTTTGCGGGTGTTTATCATTGGTTTCCTAAAATGTATGGAAGAATGATGAACAAAGTCTTGGGATATTGGCACTTCTGGATTACTGTAATCGCAGCTTATGGCGTGTTTTTCCCAATGCATTTTGTTGGATTGGCAGGATTGCCGCGTAGATATTATGCCAACACTTCATTTCCGTTATTTGATGATGTGGCCGATGTAAATATTTTAATCACTTTATTTGCCATTTTAGGAGGTGCTGCACAAATAATTTTCTTGGCAAACTTCTTTATTAGCATTTATAAAGGTAAAAAAGCAACACAAAATCCTTGGAGATCAAATACGTTGGAATGGACAACTCCAGTCGAACCTATTCATGGAAACTGGCCGGGAGAGATACCAGCTGTTCACCGTTGGCCTTACGATTACAGCAAACCTGGGTTGCCAGAAGATTTTGTTTCTCAAATTACCCCTTTATACGAAGGCGAAGAGGAATCATAAAAATTAATAGATGCTATAAAAAGACTTTTCAAAAAAATTGAAAAGTCTTTTTATTTTATACTAATTACTGAGTTCATACATTTTATATAATTCATAAATTTTATGGTTATATGGATAATCCCAACAGCCCATTCTATGAAATAAATTACCTCCAAACCCTTTTTTGTATATATGTATGCCACGCAATGGATGTTTTTGATTTAAATTGGGAGCAGAACCAAACATATCATATTTTGAACAACCCAAATTTTTAGCCATTTTTATAGACTCCCATTGAAGCGCATAACTTGCCATTAAATCTTTATTATCGGAGGAAGAAGCTCCATATAAATAAATGGCTTTTTTATGGGATAAAACTAAAAACATTGATGCTAAAAAAGTTCCATCTTTATCAGCCATAAGCATTTTTACATTGACGCCACTTTTAGTATTGTCTTGATTTTTTATTATAGATGAAAAGTATTCTTTATGTTGCATTGGAAGACCTTGTCTTA
>JAQVGD010000065.1 GCA_028696945.1 Lutibacter sp. | reverse complement strand
TCCCATATCAAAAATAGAAAGCAGTTCAACAATATCTCGAAAACAAGGAACAGGAGTATTTCCATTCTCAAATTCTTAAAAATGACACACTATAACATAGACATGCGGATTTTAGGAGTTATCGGGAGGGGAAAAAGCAAAGGGCCGAAAATTCAATTATTTTTACCCTAAAGGGAATAATTGAATTTTCTACGTTCGAACCAACTTGAAACCTCCGAAATATGGATTTGAAATTAAATAGCAACGTTCAATTAAACTAGAGCCATATATTTTTGTAAAAGTCTCTTCATAATGATACTGAAATAAATAGTTCAAAAAGTAGTTAAAATTTTAAGTAAAAATTATGAAATAATTAGTAATATGTTTATTTTCTACAAAAAAATATAAATAAAATATAGATTAAGTTACAATTATTTAAATATTCTACGCTTTTATTGAATATATAATAGTTTGTTTATCAGTACGTTATAAACTTTCTATTGATTTTTATCATACTAAATACGAAATCGTTTTCTTAAATTTGTGGCATTACAATTGAAATTTTATACACTGAAATTTATGAAAAAACTTCTATTAGGTAATGAAGCGTTGGCACAAGGCGCCATTGATGCTGGTTTATCTGGTGTTTACGCTTATCCAGGAACGCCTTCCACTGAAATAACTGAATATATCCAAAAGTCGAAAATAGCAAAAGAATTAAATATTCATGCCTCTTGGTCAGTCAATGAAAAAACTGCCATGGAAGCTGCACTTGGAATGTCTTACGCCGGAAAAAAGTCGATGGTGGTAATGAAACATGTGGGTTTAAACGTGGCGGCAGATGTTTTTATGAACATGTCTATTTCAGGTATTAATGGCGGATTGGTAGTTGTTGTGGCCGATGATCCTTCGATGCATTCCTCGCAAAACGAACAAGATTCTCGTTATTATGGCAAATTTGCGATGATTCCTATTTTAGAACCTTCCAACCAACAAGAATGTTACGATATCACAAAATATGCCTTTGAATTGTCCGAAAATTTAGGATTGCCAATTCTCATCAGAATGGTAACCCGATTGTCACATTCAAGAGCTGGCGTTGCTACTGGCGAAAGGATTGCGCAAAACAGCATTCGTTTACCAAAAACTCCAACACAATTTCAGTTAATTCCAATGCATGCGCGAGGTCGGTACAAACATTTGGTCAACATTCAGCCCGATTTACTTGAAATTTCAGAAAACAGTGACTTTAATACCTTCTTTGAAGGCAAAAATAAAACCATCGGAATTATCGCATCAGGAATCGCTTATAATTATTTGATGGAAAATTTTGAAGACGGGGATTGTCCTTATCCAGTTTTAAAAATTTCGCAATATCCGTTGCCTAAAGAGCCCATTAAACAATTGTTTGACACTTGTGAAAAAATATTGGTTTTGGAAGACGGATATCCTTTTATTGAAGAAGCTATTTCCGATTTTCTAAACGAAAATAGAAAAGTAATCGGACGTTTAAGCGGGGATATTCCACGTGTTGGAGAACTAAATCCTGACAATATTGCAAATGCTCTGGGTTTTGATATCGTTATCAACGAAGATCTGCCAAAAATAGTCTTGGGCAGGCCACCGCAATTGTGCGTTGGTTGCGGACATAGTGATTTATTTGATGCCATTAACGCCTTAAAAAAAGAAACAGAAAATCAACAGGTTTTTGGTGATATTGGCTGTTCTGCTTTAGGCGTTTTGCCACCTTATAAAAGTATCAATACCATCATTGAAATGGGTTCCTCCATTACTATGGCAAAAGGTGCTTCCGATGCAGGAATCCATCCAGCCATTGCCGTTATTGGCGACTCTACTTTTACGCATTCAGGGATGACTGGATTGCTGGATGCCATTATTGAAAAAACACCAATTACGATAATTATTTCCGACAATTCAGCCATTGCAATGACTGGCGCGCAGGATTCAGCGGCTTCTGGCAGGTTAATTTCAATTTGTAAAGGTCTGGGTCTTGATGAAGCTCATTTAAAAGTGATTACACCTTTACATAAAAATTTACAGGAAAATATCGATATTATCCGTGAAGAAATAAATCACAAAGGAGTTTCCGTAATTATTGCGCAACGACCTTGCGTACAGCTTCCGAAGGAGAAAAAGGACAAATTAAAAGAATTTACAAACGTGTCAATAAATTAAATTATGCACTCAAAAATAAATATCATTTTAGCCGGTGTTGGCGGACAAGGAATTTTAACTATTGCGGCCATTTTAGACACAGCTGCTTTGGATAATAATTTACACATAAAACAATCGGAAGTTCACGGAATGAGCCAACGAGGTGGTGCTGTGCAGTCTCATGTGCGGATTTCAGACAAGCCAATTTATTCCGATTTAATTCCGCTGGGAAAAGCAGATATCATTATTTCTGTGGAACCTATGGAATTGTTGCGCTATTTGCCTTATTTGAAAAAAAACGGCTATTTGATTACCGATTCCAATCCGTTTGAAAACATCAATAATTATCCTGAATTGGAAACACTTTACAATGAAATAAAATCGCATAAAAACCATATTTTAATCGATGCAATGAAGATTGCAAAAGATATGGGAAATTCAAAAGCAACCAATATGGTTTTATTGGGTGCGGCTTCCTCCTTAATTCCCTTAAGTGATGAAAGTTTTCAAAAAGCAATTGCCACACTTTTTGAAAGAAAAGGCGAACGCATTGTTGCAAAAAATTTAGAAGCTTATTTAAAAGGCAAAGAAATTGCCGCCGAACTCGTTTCCTAAAACACCAATTTATTTATGCTGAACAAAGAATTGCTAAATCCCAAAAGCATTGTTGTTATTGGTGCTTCAAACAATATTCACACGCCTGGAGGAAGCGTTTTAAAAAATTTAATCGCCCACAAATTTAAAGGCAAATTGTTTGCCGTAAATCCGAAAGAGACGGAAGTACAAGGAAAAAAATGCTATCAGAATGTAGTTGAAATTCCGCAGGTTGATTTGGCGATTATCGCCATTGCCGCAAAATTTACTTTGGAAACAGTCCAAATTTTAACACAGCAAAAAAACACCAAAGGATTTATTATTTTTTCTGCGGGTTTTGGCGAAAAAGATGCGGAGGGAAAACTGTTGGAAGAACAAATTGCACAGGAAATAAACGCCGTTGGCGGAACGCTTTTGGGACCTAACAATATCGGATTAATCAATCAGCATTATGCAGGTGTATTTACTTCGCCAATTCCAAAATTAAATCCGAAAGGCGTTGATTTTATCTCAGGTTCAGGCGCAACTGCCGTATTTATTATGGAAGCTGCCATAGCAACCGGGCTGACGTTTTCCAGTGTTTTTTCCGTAGGAAATTCGGCCCAAATTGGCGTGGAGGAAGTGCTGGAACATTTAGACGAAACTTTTGAAAAAGGAAAAAGTTCAGAAGTGAAAATGCTCTATATTGAAAGTATTGAAAATCCGCAAAAACTCTTAAAACATGCAGCTTCTCTAATTGACAAAGGTTGTAAAATAGCCGCTATAAAAGCAGGAAGTTCTTCGGCAGGAAGCAGGGCAGCGAGTTCGCATACTGGCGCGCTTGCCAATTCAGACGTTGCCGTGGATGCTTTGTTCAAAAAAGCTGGAATTGTTCGTTGCTATGGAAGAAATGAATTGATTTCCATTGCCGGAATTTTTATGCACCAAGAATTAAAAGGCAAAAATATCGCGATTATTACCCACGCGGGTGGTCCTGCGGTAATGCTTACGGATGCCCTATCTAAAAACGGACTGAACGTTCCGGAAATTACTGGAAATGAAAGTAAATCATTGCTCGAAAAATTATTTTTGGGTTCTTCCGTTTCAAATCCCATTGATTTTTTAGCGACTGGAAATGCAGAACAATTGGAAACTATTATCGATTATTGTGAACACAAATTTTCGAATATAGATGCGATGGTCGTCATTTTCGGAAGTCCGGGCTTGTTTGAAGTTTATGATGTTTATGATGTTCTGGATAAAAAAATGCGTGAATGCAAAAAACCTATCTTTCCAATTTTGCCATCGGTTGTGAACGTAAAAAAGGAAATCGATTATTTTATTTCAAAAGGAAACATCAATTTTCCCGATGAAGTATTGTTTGGAAATGCCTTGACTAAAATATATAATACTACAAAACCAATTTCTAAAAAAACAGCAAACCCAAACATAGATATAACAGCAATAAGAACTATCATAAATAATGCTAAAAACGGCTATTTGCAACCGCAACAGGTAAAAGAATTATTAATTGCTGCCGAAATTCCAATTGTTAATGAAGCTGTTTGCACCACAAAAAAAGCTTGCTTATCAGAAGCGTTGAAACTTGGTTTTCCTGTGGTTATGAAAGTGGTTGGTCCCATACACAAGTCGGATGTGGGCGGTATTTTTTTAAATATCAATTCAGTAGAAAAACTGGCGGAATCTTTCAATAAAATAATGCAAATTAAAGGGGCGAAAGCAGCTTTAATCCAACCTATGAAAAAGGGAATGGAACTTTTCATTGGCGCTAAAAAAGAAGGAAATTTCGGACATTTGGTTTTATGCGGTTTGGGCGGTATTTATATTGAAGTTTTAAAAGATATCAATGTTTCGTTGGCACCAGTTTCAAAAACGGAAGCCACAGAAATGATTCAAAATTTAAAATCGTACAAAATAATTCAGGGAATCAGAAATCAGGAAGGCGTAAATGAAAAATTGTTTGCAGAAATTGTGGTAAAAATATCGGATTTATTAATGGTCGCTCCTGAAATTGTTGAGTTGGATTTAAATCCGTTGTTAGGAAATTCAAAAGAAATTTTTGCGGTTGATGCCAGAATCAGCATAGAAAAAAAATAATCTTATTAATTTAAAAAGATTTTTCAAACGGAATTCGGTTCACGATACTTCTGCCCAACGTAACCTCATCAGCATATTGAAGCTCATCGCCTACCGCAATTCCGCGTGCTATGGTTGAAGTTTTAATCGGCAATCCTTCCAATTGTTTAAAAATATAAAAGTTGGTAGTATCTCCTTCAATGGTTGAGCTCAGCGCAAAAATTACTTCTTTGATAGTTCCTGACTTTACTTTTTCAATCAAACTGTCAATCGTTAAATTATGGGGTCCAATTCCTTCAATAGGAGAAATTTTTCCACCCAAAACGTGGTACAATCCTCTAAATTGCGAGGTGTTTTCAATAGCCATCACATCGCGAACATCTTCAACCACGCAAATAATTTCTGAATTTCTAGAGGAATTTGAACAAATTTCACAAATATCCTTATCGGAAATATTGTGGCATTTTTTACAAAATTTAATCTCATCGACCAATTTATTAAGTGCAATCGCCAATTGATGTGTTTGTGATGCCGGTTGCTTTAACAAATGCAAAACCAATCGCAAAGCCGTTCTTTTGCCAATTCCAGGCAATTGAGAAACTTCATTTACGGCATTTTCCAAGATTTTTGAAGAAAAATTCATGTTGCAAATATACAATTAGGAAAGATATTCTCAATAATTTTACTTTCTTTGTTACCCCAAACAATAAAATATTTAATGAAGCCAATATATATTCTTTCCCTCATTGCCATTTATTTTTGTGTACTTCTTTTAATAGCCTACTTCACGGGAAAAAACGACAACAATGATACTTTTTTTAAGGCAAATAAAAAGTCGCCTTGGTACATTGTTGCTTTTGGAATGATTGGCGCGTCCCTTTCTGGCGTTACCTTTATTTCAGTTCCTGGTTGGGTGCAAAGTTCCCAGTTTAGCTATATGCAAATTGTTTTTGGCTATTTGTTTGGCTATTTGGTAATCGCTTATGTGCTGATTCCCATTTATTATAATATGCAGGTAACCTCAATTTACGAATTTTTAAAATATCGATTTGGATCGACCTCACACAAAACTGGTGCTTTTTTCTTTTTTGTTTCCAGAGTATTAGGTGCAGCTTTCAGGTTATTTTTAGTAGCCGCAGTTTTACAGTATTACATTTTTGATGCCTGGAATGTTCCTTTTGAAGTTACCGTAATCCTCTCAATTCTTCTGATTTGGATGTACACTTTTAAAGGTGGAATTAAAACAATCGTATGGACTGATACGCTGCAAACTGCTTTTATGCTTTTTGCACTTTTTGCCACTATCATTATCATTATCAACAAATTAGATTGGTCGGTCTCAGATATTTTTTCTTCGGAAGAATTTAAACATTATAGCCAAATTATTTTTATCGATGATTTTAATAGCAAGAAACACTTAGTGAAATCATTTTTTGGCGGCATGTTTATTGCCATTGCAATGACCGGATTAGATCAGGATATGATGCAAAAAAACCTGACATGCAAAAATACCAAAGAAGCGCAATGGAACGTAATTTCACTTGGTTTTGTGCTTATAATTGTCAATTTTATATTTTTGACTTTAGGTGCTCTGTTGTTTATTTATGCCAAAAAATTTGGCATTGCAACACCTGTCGTTGATGGTGCAATTAAAACCGATCTGTTATTTCCCGAAATTGCGCTGCACGGCGATTTGGGAATTTATATCGGCATATTTTTTATTTTAGGATTGATTGCCGCTGCCTATTCAAGTTCCGATAGTGCCTTAACCGCTTTAACTACCTCATTTTGCGTCGATTTTTTAGACATTGAAAATAGAGAGAAATCAAAGCAAACCGCTATTCGAAAAAAAACACACATTGCAATTTCAATAGTGCTAATTATAGTCATTATTATTTTTAGATATGTCCTAAAAGAAAATGTGATTAGCAGCTTGTTGCAAGTTGCTTCCTATACTTACGGACCGCTTTTGGGATTATTCGCCTTTGGAATTTTCACTAAAATTCCTATAAAAGATGGCTTGGTTTGGATTGTGGCAATACTTTCGGTAATTTTTACCTATTTTTTAAATGACTATTCAACACAGCTTTTAAATGGCTATGTATTTGGTTATGAGCTTTTAATTGTAAATGGACTAATCACTTTTGTTGGACTTTTACTTATAAAAGCACCAAAAAAAGAAATCAATGAAAAAGCCATAAACCAATAAAAGATTTTTAATTTTGCAACATGGAAAAAGATTTAAGCAATTATAGAAAAGTCTATCAAAAAAGTGAGCTTTCTGAGGAAGGAATTTCAGAAAATCCGATGGAGTTATTTCAAAAATGGTTTTTTGAAGTGGAGGAATTCGGAGGATATTCTGAAGTAAACGCGGTAACAGTTTCCACCATTGGCGAAGATGGATTTCCAAAAGCCAGAGTTGTTTTATTAAAAAAATTCACATGGGAAGGGTTTATTTTTTACACCAATTACAACAGCGAAAAGGGAAAAGCCATTGCCCACAATCCAAATATTTGTTTATCCTTTTTTTGGGCAAGTATTGAGCGCCAAGTGATTATTAAAGGTATTGCAGAAAAACTTTCTGAAAATTTATCTGATGGCTACTTCGAATCAAGACCCGATGGAAGTAAATTGGGTGCCTGGGCTTCCAACCAAAGTGAAACGGTTCCTTCTAGAAATTATTTAGACGAACGTTTGGCTTCCTTTGAAAAACAATTTGAAAACAAAGAAATTCCTAGGCCAAAACATTGGGGCGGCATTCTTGTGAAACCAATAAGCATGGAATTTTGGCAAGGACGCCCAAATCGCATGCACGACAGAATAAGATATACCTTACAGAAAGATTTTAATTGGAAAATTGAGCGATTGGCTCCTTAAACAGTATCTTTGAAACTCAATAAAAAACAACATGAAAATACTCTATATTGTTAGGCACGCAAAATCTTCTTGGGAATATGAAGGTATTAAGGACATTGATCGTCCGTTAAAAAAGCGAGGAATTAACGACGCCTATTTAATTTCAAGTGTTCTTCAAAAAAAAATTGCTACACCAGATGCTTTTATTGCAAGTTGCGCAAATAGAGCATTACATACCGCAATGATATTTTGTTACGCTTTTAATTTTCCGTTAGCAAATCTTAGAATTAGCAAATCGCTGTACAGTTTTAGTGATGGCTATTTAATAAAAACCGTAAAAGCCTTGGATGACGGATTCGATTCTGCCATAATTTTTAGCCACGACCACGGCATTAGCGATTTTGTGAATAAGTTTGGAAATTTAATCGTGGATAACGTGCCAACTTGTGGGGTTGTTGGAATAAAATTCGACACCAATCACTGGAAAGATATTAAATCTGGAAAAACCTTTTTGACAGAATTTCCTAAAAATTATAAATAACGCTATTTTGAAAATTGAAAAACTTGCTGGAATCGACATTGGCTCAAATGCTATACGATTGCTGTTAGTAAATGTAATTACGGAACAAAATAACGGTCAAAAGCCAAGTTTTAAAAAATCAGCATTGGTTCGTGTGCCAATTCGTTTGGGAACAGATACTTTTTTGAATGGAAAAAT
Organism: Lutibacter sp.; assembly: GCA_028696945.1. Lineage (GTDB taxonomy): Bacteria > Bacteroidota > Bacteroidia > Flavobacteriales > Flavobacteriaceae > Lutibacter. The sequence continues at coordinate 6,807 of JAQVGD010000065.1, read as the reverse complement.
TTCAGAAGAAAATAAAATAAGAATAATCAAAGCTATGGAAGCTTTCAAATTATTAATGGAAGTTCATGGTGTTCAAAAATATAAAGCCTGTGCCACATCGGCCGTAAGAGAAGCCGTTAACGGAATTGAGGTTGTTGATGAAATTTTTGAAAAAACATCGGTCAAAATTGATATCATAGACGGAAAAAAGGAAGCTAAAATAATTTTTGGGACAGATTTAAACACTTTAATCACTATTCGAAATTCCTATTTATATGTTGATGTTGGCGGTGGAAGCACAGAAATAACACTTTTCTCAAAAGGAAAAATAATCAACGCAAAATCATTTAAAATAGGAACCGTTCGTTTGTTGGACGACCATAAAGAATTTAAAAATATTTGGAAAAGCATTGAACATTGGATCAAAGAAAATACAAAAGATTTAAAAAGATTATCTGTAATCGGTTCAGGAGGAAACATCAATAAAATCTTTAAAATCTCTGGGAAAGCAATGGGAGAACCATTGTATTTAAGTTACATAAAAAATCAGTTTGAATTATTAAGCAATTTAACTTACGAAGAACGCATTATGCAGCTGGACTTAAATCCTGACAGGGCCGATGTAATTATTCCCGCAACCAAAATTTATTTATCGATTATGGAATGGAGCGATGCCAACAAAATATTTGTTCCAAAAATTGGACTTGCAGACGGCATTGTGAGAAATTTATATTACGAAAAGTAAGGGATTCCTATCCCCAAGGACAAGTCGCAACCTATTACAGCTACGGACAAGTCGCGACTTGTCCCTACAAATATTTTATAAATTCCTCCACCAATTTACCTACTGATTTTTCAGCAATTTTTGCTACTTCTTGCACTTCTTCGTGTGAAACGGCTTCTACTATTCCTTCAATGCCCAAATCGGTAATTACCGAAATTCCAAAACACGTCATTCCTAAATGTTTTGCGGCAATAACTTCAGGTACGGTTGACATTCCAACAGCATCTGCACCCAAAATTTTTACCATTTTATATTCTGCTGGAGTTTCAAATGTAGGTCCTTGCAATGCCAAATAAATTCCTTTATGAACTGGAATATTCAATTTATGAGCAATTTGCTCCATTTTGGAAATCATTATTTTACTATAAGCCTCGTGCATATCCACAAATCTTGGCCCAAAACGTTCGTCATTTTTACCATGTAAAGGATGTACCGACATAAAATTAATATGATCGGTAATAATCATAATATCGCCGACTTTAAAGGCTGGATTTACACCACCAGAAGCATTTGAAACAATTAAATTTTCAACGCCCAAAAATTTCATCACGCGTACTGGAAAAACGGTTTGCGCTATCGTCCAGCCTTCATAATAGTGAAAACGACCTCGCATCGCAATTACTTTTTTGTTGCCGATTTTACCGAAAATCAATTCTCCTGAATGTCCTTGAACCGTTGAAACTGGAAAATTGGGAATTTCATTGTAAGGAATTGATAATTCAATGTCAATTTTCTCCACAAGATTTCCCAAACCTGTTCCTAAAATAATACCGTAATCTGCTTTTGAAATTCCTTTATCTTGAAGAAATTTAACTGTTTCTTGAACTTTGTTCCACATAGTTTTTTATAAGATTTCCAAACTCCTTTTTATGAGTTATAAATGTTGTTTTTATTGAAATATAATGCAAGTTTTTTAATTTTCCAAAAATACGGACATAATCCTTCTCTGTTGTTAATATTATTTTATTTGTTGCTGATAACGCTTCATACACCGAATTTATTTCCCCAATGTCATTTATATTGAAATGATGATGATCTGGATATTTTAAATGTTTAAAATTAAGCTTTTTACTTTTTAAATACGTTGTCAACGGAATTGGGTTTGCAATTCCTGTAACCAACAAAATTTCAAAATCGGTCAAATCGCTTAAATCCATAGTTGAAGCACCTTTTAATTGGCTATCATAAGTTATGGCGGTAAAAAAAACTTGCTGATGTTTTTTGGGATGTAACTTTTTAATGATTTCCGATTGTTCATTTTCTGAAATAGCAGCTGAACATTTGGTTACAATAATTACTTGTGCCCTTGTAGCGCCAGAAGCTTTTTCACGCAAATTACCCGTTGGCAGCATTGTATCATTTACATACAAATTGGCAAAAGTTGTCAAAAGGATATTTAATCCGCCCCGCACTTTTCTATGTTGAAAAGCATCATCTAGCAAAATAACTTCGGGTGGATTTTTCAATTGCTCTAATTTTGTGATTCCATTACTTCTGTTGACATCAACGCAAACAATAACTTCGGGATATTTTAAATAAATCTGAAAAGGTTCATCGCCAATAATTTCCGCAGTAACGCTTTCATCAGCAATAATAAATCCTTTGCTTTTCCTTTTATAACCACGGCTTAAAACTGCAATTTTATAGTTGTTCTTCAACAAATCGATTAAATATTCAATTTGCGGCGTTTTTCCTGTTCCGCCAACGCTTAAATTACCAACCACAATTGTTGGTGTTTTAAAATGTGTAGATTTCAACAAGCCAACATCATACAGATAATTACGCAAACTTGTAATTAATCCATATAAAATTGAAAATGGAAATGCTATTTTTCTCAAAAACTTCACAGAAAGCGAAAATACAAAACAAAATCAGAAAATTTCTCAATAAATAAGAGAACTTTCTTTGGTAAATTTTATCTTTGTTACCCTAACATTTTTGAAAAATGATAATTAAAGATATTACCGAGAGCATTGAAGAAATTGCCCCTTTAAATTATGCTGAAGATTTTGACAATGTGGGTTTGTTGGTAGGCGATTTCAACACCGAAGTAACTGGAATTTTGGTTACATTAGACACGTTAGAAACCGTGGTTGATGAGGCCATAGAAAACAACTGCAATTTAATCGTAAGTTTTCATCCCATTCTATTTTCAGGCTTAAAAAAACTGAACGGCAAAAATTATGTGGAACGCGCAGTAATTAAAGCCATCAAAAACAACATTGCCATTTATGCCATGCATACGGCTTTGGACAATTCATTTCAGGGTGTAAACGCAAAAATTTGTGAAATTTTAGGCTTGAAAAACAAAAAAATATTGATTCCGCAAAAAAATACGCTTAAAAAACTCACTACTTATGCGCCAAATGCTTCCGCAGAAAAAGTTAGACAAGCACTTTTAAACGCTGGTGCCGGAAATGTTGGCAATTACGACAATTGCAGTTTTAATGTGGAAGGTTATGGGACTTTTAAAGGAAATGAAAATTCGAATCCAGTTTATGGAGAAAAAGGCAAGTTGCACCAAGAAAATGAAACATTAATAAGCGTTATTTTTGAAAAACATAAGGAAAGTAAAGTCCTTTCCGCATTGTTTAAATCACATCCTTATGAAGAAGTCGCTTATGAAATAGTTTGTTTAGAGAATACAAATCAGGAAATTGGCTTGGGAATGATTGGCGAATTGGAAGAAGAAAAAAGCGAAATTGATTTCTTAAATTTCCTAAAAAAAACCATGAATTCAAAAGGCATTCGCCACTCGGAATTGTTGGGTAAACCCATTAAAAAAGTTGCTGTTTTAGGTGGCTCCGGAAGTTTCGCCATTAAAAATGCCATTGGCGCAAATGCTGATTTTTATGTGACCGCCGATATCAAATACCACGAGTTTTACAAAGCCGAAAACAAACTGGTTATTGCTGATATTGGACACTACGAAAGTGAACAATTCACAAAAAATCTTTTAGTTGACATACTTACAAAAAAATTTCCTAATTTTGCAATCGTTTTATCGCAAAAGAACACAAATCCAATTTATTACTTATAATATGGCTAAAAGCAAAGAAGTTACTGTTGAAGAAAAGTTAAGAGCTCTGTATGATTTGCAATTAATTGATTCAAGAATTGATGAAATTAAGAGTGTAAGAGGTGAATTACCTTTAGAAGTTGAAGATTTAGAAGATGAAGTTATTGGTTTAAACAAAAGACTTGTTAATTTAGATGAAGAAGTAGAGGCACTAAAAAAAGAAATTACCGATAAAAAGTTGGTAATTGACGGAGCAAACGCTTTGGTTAAAAAATATACAGAACAACAAAAGAAAGTCCGAAACAACAGAGAATTCAATTCAATAAGCAAAGAAACTGAGTTTCAAGAACTTGAAATTGAATTGGCTGAAAAAAGAATTAAAGAACACAGGGCTAAAATTGAACAAAAAAACGAAGTTATAGAAGGTACAAAAGAAAATCTAGCTCAAAAAGAAGAATTGCTAAAACATAAAGCAGCTGAATTGAACGCTATTATGAGCGATACCGAAAAAGAAGAGAATATTTTGGTGTTAAAATCTAAAGAATATGCTGCATTGATTGATGATAATTTATTATCGGCTTATAACAGAATTAGAAAAAATGTTAAAAATGGCTTGGCGGTAGTTTCTATTGACAGAGGTGCTTCAGGCGGATCATTTTTTACCATTCCACCACAAAGACAAGTTGAAATTTCAAGTCGTAAAAAAATTATTACCGATGAATACAGCGGCAGAATTTTGGTTGACGGTGCTTTGGCGGAAGAAGAAAGAGAAAAAATTGAAAAACTCTTAAAATAAGCTAACCATAAATTTCGCTAAATTTTAAGTGAAAAACACAAGAAATAATTCCATAAAAGGCTTCCAATTCGGAAGCCTTTTATTTTTTAGTTGCCTTTATGAAATAGATTAAGGGAAATAATTTTTCACTTTCCTTTTATACAAATATTCCAGCTTCCGTTTCAACCATTTCCAGCAAAATATTTTAAATTATTAAAACAAATAAATGTTAAAATACACGAGCAATCCCAACCAAATTATGGGTATGGATTCCACCCAAAACCCAGTATAAAATCGAGATTGTTTTGGCGATGAAAACCATAAGAGAAGTCCGGTAATTATTGAGACTATCAGCACAACAAGCAAACCGACATAAGTAAAATTTTCTTTAAAGGTTTCCATCAAAAGAAGCCCGATTAAACACAAAGTTCCCAAAATTTTAGAGTTGGTTATTCCCAAAGTTTGCGGCAATGTTTTTAACGATTTTGAATCGGTCTCAACATCCCTAATATCAAAAGGAATAGTTATTGCCAGCAGGAATAAAATCCGCTGAAAAAACTCCAAATAAACTGCAGAAGTAAATTGATAATTCCACTCATCCAAAGGAAAAAATACCGAAATACCCGCCCAGGCTATGGCAATGCTAAAAATTTTTATCATGGGGAAATTTCTGAACGAAACTTCCAGTTTTCCAATTTTAAATAAGGGAATTGCATAAAAAAACGTCATAAAAGCAAAAGGAAAAAGTATTAAAATCGATTTTATGTTGAATTCTCTAAAAAAGGAAATATAGCCCAATCCGAATATTGACAAAATCATTAACACCAATAGTTCTTTTATATTCATAAAAAACCAGTCCTTAAACCAATTCAATCTGCCTTCTTTTATTTCATAAAATCGAATAAAATTATAGGATAGCAAAATAGAAAAAGCCACAAATAACGGCGTAAAATTGTCCGCTAACCCAAAGCCAATCAACGTGATTTTTGTCAATGAAAATCCAGCAAAAGCCACATGAAAATTGCTAAAAACATAAAAAACCACTATTTTTCTAAACAACTTCATCTAACAAAAGTACACCATTGTCATTAAAATGAATTTATTGGTTAACAAAATATGATAATTAAGTAATATGAGTGGCATGTTCATTGTGGAATTTTCATTAAATTTGAACTCATTAAAATAAATAATACCCAAACATAAATGAGAACAGATTCCTTTGTTTTAAGACATATTGGACCTCGAGAAAATGAGGTGAAAGAAATGGTTGCGACTATTGGCGTTCAATCGTTAGATGAATTAATAGACAAAACAGTACCTTCAGATATTCGATTGGTTCATGAATTGAATTTGCCAAAAGCAATGAGTGAGTTTGAATATTCAACACACATTCAAAAACTTGCCGGCAAAAACAAGTTGTTTAAAAATTATATTGGTTTGGGATATCATCCAACCATTCTTCCTGGAGTCATTCAACGAAATATTTTGGAAAACCCAGGCTGGTACACTTCTTACACGCCTTATCAGGCTGAAATTTCACAAGGCCGACTAGAAGCATTGATAATTTATCAAACAATGGTAAGCGATTTAACAGGATTAAAAATAGCGAATGCTTCATTATTGGATGAAGGCACTGCTGCTGCGGAAGCTATGTTGATGCTGTTCAATTCAAGATCCCGCAAAAAAATTGGGGCAAATGCATTAAAATTCTTTGTTTCTAATGAGGTTTTGCCACAAACTATGGATGTTTTAAAAACACGATCCATTCCATTAGGAATAGAACTCGAGTTCGGAGATCACGAAAATTTTGAATTTACCGATGAAATTTTTGGGGCCTTAATTCAATATCCAGGGAAAAGCGGACAAATTTATGATTATGCTTCATTTGTTGAAAAAGCAAAAGTTGTTGACGCCAAAATAGCGGTTGCTGCCGATTTATTGAGTTTAGCTCTTTTAACGCCTCCGGGCGAATGGGGTGCAGATGTGGTGGTAGGAACTACCCAAAGATTTGGGATTCCTATGGGTTACGGCGGCCCGCACGCAGGATATTTTGCAACCAAAGATGAATATAAACGCAATTTGCCAGGGCGAATAATTGGGGTTTCTATAGATAAAAATGGAAACCGCGCCTTGCGTATGGCCCTACAAACCAGGGAACAACACATAAAACGTGAAAAAGCAACTTCAAATATTTGCACCGCACAGGTTTTATTGGCTGTAATGGCAGGAATGTATGGCGTTTACCACGGG
>JAQVGD010000064.1 GCA_028696945.1 Lutibacter sp. | reverse complement strand
ACGTAAGGCAATAAAGCTAAATGACGTGCTCTTTTAATGGCAACAGACACTTTACGTTGGTATTTTAATGAAGTTCCTGTTAAACGACGTGGTAAAATTTTACCTTGTTCATTTACTAAGTATAATAAGAAATCGGCATCTTTATAATCGATATATTTGATACCGTTCTTTTTAAAACGACAGTATTTTTTAACTTGTTTGGTTTCAATATCTAACGGAGTCAGGTAACGAACCTCACCTTGTTTTCCTCCTTTTGCTTGTTGTTCTATAGACATAACGCTTATTTTTTAGGTGCTTTAGCACTGTCCCTTAATCTTCTCTTTTCAGCCCAAGCAACCGCATGTACATCTAACGCAACGGTTAAATAACGCATAATACTGTCATCTCTTCTAAATTCAAGTTCAAAAGGAGCGATTGTTTCTCCGGCAACTTTGTATTCAAATAAGTGGTAAAATCCACTTTTTTTGTTTTGGATGGTATAAGCTAATTTTTTTAAGCCCCAATCCTCTTTTGATATCATTTCGGCACCTTTAGAAACAAGATAGTCCTCGAACTTCCTTACTGTTTCCTTTACCTGAACATCAGATAAAACGGGATTCAAAATGAAAACAGTTTCGTAATGATTCATAATTAATTATTTAAGTTTTTACTTTTAAGGGTGCAAATATAGGGTTATTTACTTAATTGACAAATGTAAAATTAATAAAATAGTTTTAATAATTATCTACATCTATATTGAATCTGATGGAGCGAAATTCCTTTATGGACTGAAATGCATTTTTTACCCGTTGAATCTGGTTTTTACTTACCGACAACGACTGTTTTTGTGGGATTTTAATAATAATTGTTCTGATATAATAATTCCTGATTTTGGAAATTCCCGGTGTTGAAGGTCCCAAAATATCGTGCTTAAAAATGGAAATTAAAGATTTTCCCAACCAAATAGCACCTTCTTCTACCCTGTTAAAATCCTTGTGGCGTAAAGTTATCTTAATTATTCGGTAAAAAGGCGGATAATGGTATTGCCAACGCTCCTCCAATTGTTCTTTATACATTTCTTCAAAAGCATTGGTGGAAACCTGTTGTAATATTTGATGGTGCGGATTGTAGGTTTGTATGGCAACCTTTCCTCTTTTACTGGCACGCCCTGCCCTGCCCGAAACTTGAACCATCAACTGATAACTTCTTTCATGCGCCCTAAAATCGGGGAAATTCAACATATTATCGGCATTCATGATTCCCACCAAAGACACATTTGCAAAATCCAATCCTTTTGAAAGCATTTGCGTACCCACCAAAATATCTATTTCCTGCGACTGAAATTGCCCTATTATTTTTTGATAGCTGTATTTGCCCCGCGTGGTGTCTAAATCCATTCTTCCCACTTTTGCGTTGGGAAACAACTCCTCCAATTCAATTTCAATTTGTTCGGTTCCAAAACCCTTGGTATTTAATTTTTCGCTGCCACAAGCACCGCAATTATGGGGCATTGCTTGCCGATGTCCGCAGTAATGGCATCGCAATTCTTTTCTAAAATTATGGTACGTTAAACTCACATCGCAATTTGGACATTGTGGGGAAACTCCGCAGGTTTCACATTCAACAACGGGTGCAAAACCCCTGCGATTTTGAAATAAAATAACCTGCTCTTTATTGTCCAGTGCTTCGGTAATCATTTCAAGTAACCGGTCGGAAAAATGGCCGGTCATTCGTTTTTTCCGATACTTTTCTTTTATGTCAACCAATTCAATCTCAGGCAATAAAACATTTCCAAACCTTCGGTTCAATTCAACCAATCCGTATTTTCCCTGTTGCGCATTGTAATACGTTTCAATGCTAGGTGTTGCGGAACCCAAAATTACTTTTGCTTGGTGTTGATTTGCTAAAACGATGGCGGAATCACGTGCATGATATCTTGGAGCGGGATCATATTGTTTAAAAGAAGGTTCATGTTCTTCATCCACAATAATTAACCCTAAATTAGAAAATGGCAAAAACATGGACGAACGAGCACCTAAAATCAATCGCGCTTTCGGTTTATTTTCCAACACATTGTTCCACACTTCAACACGCTCATTCATCGAATATTTTGAATGAAAAACAGATAGGTATTCTCCAAAATAAAGTTGTAACCTATCGATTAATTGCGTGGTTAGGGCAATTTCTGGAAGTAGATAAAGCACTTGTTTTCCTTCCTCAATTATTTCTTTAATTAATTTAACGTAAATCTCCGTTTTACCACTACTTGTAATTCCTTTTAAAAGAACAGTCTGCTTGGTTTTAAAATGCTCTTTTATGGCTGAAAAAGTTTCTTCTTGGTGTATTGTCAGTTCCTTTATTTCTCCCGATTTTCCTTCGAAATTAATTCGGTCTTGTTGGATAAAATAGACTTCAAAAATGCCTTTATCGATCAATGATTTCAACACTGACGAAGAACTGTTTGAATCCTCTTGAAGCTGTGTTATTTTAATAGGTTTTTTTGTGGACTGTAATTGAAAATAAGTTAAAATTATGTCGCGCTGTTTTTTTGCCCTGCTTAGGGAATCAATCAATTCTGGTAATCTTTCGGTTGAATCCCAAGCTGGTGTTAAGCGAACATATTTCTCTAATTTTGGCTTATATTGCTCATAGATTTGCTCTTTAACTACAATAACATTTTTATCTATTAACGCTTTAATAATGGGAAAAACATTTTTTTTGCCGAGAATATCAATAATTTGCTGGATAGAAAGTTGGGACTGAAACTGCAAGGCTTCAAAAATTAAAAATTCTTCGCCAGAAAGCGTTTCTTTTTTTGTAAAATCCTTAACCAACTGGACTTCCGTTTCGCTTTCCAACAAAAAAGCCGAAGGCATTGCTGCCCTGTAAACTTCTCCTAAAGAGCACATATAATAATTGGAAATCCATTCCCAATGGTTAATTTGAATTTTGTTTACAACGGGTATTTCATCTAAAATCTGATAAATTTCTTTTGCTTCATAACCAATTGGTGGCGTTTGATGAATTTTATAAACTAAAGCAGTATATATTTTAGATTTTCCAAATTCCACAGCAACACGACTCCCTTTTTTCAAAAAGGCAGCTTCCGCTTCGGTTATTTTATAGGTAAATAACTTTTGTAAAGGAATCGGTAAAATGACATCAATAAAATTATCCAACAGATTTGGTTTTAAAGCGTAAAAATATTTAAAATCAATTTAATAATCGATCTTTATGAGTAATTTAATTTAAAAATATTAACATTTACTGTAACCTATATTGCACTATTTTCATCAAATTTAGCTTAACTTTATTGGTTTAATTTAAACAATCAAAATCATGAAAAAATTATTAGTGTTAGCTTTAATATCACTTACCGTACTAAGTTGTAATAACAATAAAAAACAGAAGGAAAAACAACCCATAAATTCTGATTACACCGCTTTACAAAAAACGGCCTCATCAATTTTTGGAACATTGCCAACTGTTGCGGAAAACACTGAAAATATCTTGTCTGATGAAAAAGTGCAGCTTGGTAAAAAATTATTTTTTGAAAATAAGCTGTCAAAAGACAACACGCAAAGTTGCAACACATGTCATAATTTAGCTACTTATGGAGTTGACAATTTGAGTACTTCCCCTGGAAATGATGGTAATTTTGGTACAAGAAACTCTCCAACTGTTTTAAATGCGGCATTACATACATCTCAATTTTGGGATGGTAGAGAACCTGATGTTGAGGCTCAAGCAGGTGGTCCAATGATGAATCCGATAGAAATGGCGATGCCAAGTGAAAAGGTAGTTATAGAAAGGTTATCTAAAATAGATGAATATAAAAATTTATTTGCCGCAGCATTTCCAGATCAAACTCAGCCAATTACATTTACGAATATGAGAAAAGCAATAGGTGCATTTGAACGGACGTTAATAACCCCTTCGAAATTTGATGAATTTATAGCTGGAGACTTAAATGCATTGTCAACTCTTGAAAAAGAAGGCCTACAATTATTTATAGACAAAGGGTGTATTGCTTGCCATTCAGGTAAAGCTTTAGGAGGAAATATCTATCAAAAATTTGGTGTTTACGATGATTATTGGAAATACACTAAAAGCGATGAAATTGATGAAGGAAGATTCCAAGTAACTAATAATGAGGCGGATAAATATTTTTTCAAATCAGCATCATTGAGAAATGTTGAAAAAACTTATCCGTATTTCCATGACGGAAGTGTAAAGGATTTAAATGAGGCTGTTAAAATTATGGGTAAAATTCAACTCAATAAAGACTTAAATGATGCAGAAATAACTGCAATTGTCTCTTTTCTAAATTCTTTAACCGGAGAAACACCCGAAACTATTTAGTTTTTGATATTTCATTTCCTTTTGATTTCTTATGAATATATGCCCAATTTTGTTGGGCATATTTTTTTGGCACGTTGTTTGTAAATATGAAATCAAATGCTGCTAACCAGCAAATTTGGTTTAACCTTTAAATACATTATCATGAAAACAAAATTATTACTTTTGGCAACGTTTTTATTTGTTGGGTTTGGCATTCAGGCTTCAAGTTTTGAAATAGATAAATCCTCTAATATTGATTATTTAAATGATTATGGAAATTCATTCACATTTGTTGAAAGAGATGTGACATTTGCTGTTTTTCAAAATGGGGAATTTGATTTCTATATCAATCAAAGAAATGCCTTAGGCGTTAATTATCAAAGAAATGGCATCAATATCAGTTTTAACTCTGGTTATAATTACGACCCTTATGTACAATATGACGATTATGGTGCTATTATTCAAGTAGAGGATATTCCAATTTACTATGATTATTATGGACGCGTAAACAGAATTGGAAATACTGAAATTTATTACAATTCAGGAAGATTGGCGCGTGTTGGCGGATTGCATGTTTATTATAACAGACAAGGTTATTATAGCCACTATTCAGGATATATTAACGACTACAATCGCCATTATGTGTTTCATCCATATCATAATTATTTTGCAAGACCGTTATTTGACTTTAGAATCGTAAGTCGTGATCCTTATAGAAATCATTACCATCCAACACGCTACACTTATTATAGTGATCATTCAAGAAATAAGTATTACAAACATAACAAACACAATAATTATAACCAACGAGATAACCATAACACTAGACAAAGAGTAGCAAGTAAAAATGTTCCTAATAGGTATAATGACAGAAACTCTCATATAGAAAGAAGAAATAGTAACGAAAGAACAGGTCAGAATACCCGCAGCAACGCTTTAGGTAACAACACTGACAGAAGATCGAATACGGTTACAAGATCAACTTCTACCGAAAGAACAGGTCAGAATACACGTAGCAACACTTCAGGTAACAACGCTGATAGAAGATCGAATACAGCTACAAGACCAACTTCTACCGAAAGAATAGGTCAGAATACCCATAGCAACGGTTCAATTAACAACGCTGACAGAAGATTAAATAATACGGCTACAAGACCAACTTCTACCGAAGGAACAAGTCAGAATACCCGTAGCAATGGTTCAATTAACAACGCTGACAGAAGATCTAATACAACTACAAGACAGCGTGGAAATAGAGAACAAAGCAGCACTAAAAACTCGAGAATAGCTGAAAATCGCGCTCCTCAAAGAGCAGAACAAAAGCCTGAGAGAACACAACAAAAAAATAGTTCTGCTAATACTCAGAAAAATCGAACTGTTACAGAAACAAAAGGCAGGGAAACTAACGAAAAATCAGAAAAAAGAGAAAGTTCAAAAAGGAATTCTTCGAGAAGAAATTAAGAATTAACTATTTGAATAAATAACAAAAAGCGTTGCATTATTGCGGCGCTTTTTTTGTTTTTTTGCTTCCTTCGTACATATCATACCGCACAAACAAACAATCCAAATCACCATTTTTCATAGGAATCCTTCTTGAAGTCCGCAAACCAACGTGTTTTATGGCTTCTATATTTGAAGTGATAAACCAAACTGTGGAATCTGAATAGCCACTTTTTAGCGTGTCGCCAATTTTTTTATAAAATTCTTGCATATCAATATCCAATCTTTCCCCATAAGGCGGGTTAAATAAAATAACGGTACGACCAAATACTTCCTTCACAGAATTAAAGAAATTTATATGATGCACCCCAATAAACTCACTTAAATTGGCATTTTTAATATTCTCTTTTGCTTTGACCACTGCAGATGGTGCTTTGTCAAATCCCATAATTTTAAAATGAGAATTGTGTATTTTTTTTATCAAGGAATCTTGTATCGTAAAAAACAAATCTTCATCATAATCTTCCCACTTTTCAAATCCGAATTCATTTCTGTTGATATTCGCAGGAATATTGTTGGCAATCATCGCGGCTTCAATCAAAATTGTTCCTGAACCGCACATTGGATCAATAAAATTACAATCGCCCGTATATCCAGAAAGCAATACCAAGCCAGCGGCCAAAACTTCATTTATGGGCGCAATATTCGTAGCACTTCTATAACCGCGTTTGTGCAAAGAATCGCCTGAACTATCTAATGAAATTGAGCAATAATTGTTATGAATATGCACGTGAATCTTCAAATCTTGGTGCTTTGTGTCAACACTAGGCCTTTCATTGTACTTATTTCTAAAATAATCCGCTATGGCATCTTTCGATTTTAACGTAATATAATGGGAGTTTGTGGTAAAACCCTGAGAATTTACAACCGCTCCAATAGAAAAAGTACTGGAAACGTTCATGTATTTTTCCCACTGAATTTGTTGTATTTTTTTGTATAAATCATCTTCATCCGCAACCTTAAAAGTTTTAATCGGTTTCAAAATTCTAATGGCCGTGCGCAAAGCCATATTTGCCTTGTACATAAAACCCTTATCACCTAAAAAAGTAACGCTTCTTACGCCTGTTTCCACATCTTGCGCCCCTAAATTTTTAAGTTCTGTTGCCAGAACCTCTTCCAATCCAAACATTGTGGTGGCAACCATTTTAAAATTTCGCTCCATATTATCTAATTATTTTGCAAAAGTAATGAAATATTAAGTTAAAAGTTTTTTAAGAACAATAAAACAATTCGTTCCTTAAACGATAAACAGCACAACAAATAAACATATTACCAAACAAATCCTTATTTTTGCCTTCATTTCAATATTATGACTAAAAATAAAGACTGGTTTGCTTCTTGGTTTGATACAAGCTATTACCATATTTTATATAAACATAGAGATTATTCTGAAGGTCAATCATTTTTGAAAAATTTGATTTCCTTTTTGAACTTGAATAAAAATGAATTTGTTTTAGATTTAGGATGTGGAAAAGGGCGTCATTCTATCTATTTAAATTCGCTTGGATTTAAGGTTATTGGTGCCGATTTATCAAAAAATAGTATTGATTATGCCAAACAATTTGAAACTGAAACGCTTAAATTCGTGAAACACGATATGCGAGATTCCTTTAAAACAAAGTTTGACGTAATTTTAAATTTGTTTACCAGTTTTGGGTTTTTTGAGGATGATGCAGAAGATATTGCCATTTTGCAAAATATTAAAAACGAATTAAATACAGACGGAATTGCCATTATAGATTTTATGAATGCAAAAAAAGTGATTTCTGAGCTTGTTTCAGAGGAAGTTCAAACCATAGACGGCATTACTTTTAAACTGAATCGTTATGTTAAAAACGGTTTTATTATTAAAGAAATAAATTTTGATGCAGACGGCAAGCACCATACCTATTATGAAAAAGTGAAAAGTTTGGATTTGCCCAAAATAAATTCGTACCTAAATTCTGTGGGTTTTAAAATTAAATATACTTTTGGTAATTATCAGTTAGAAGATTTTAATGAAGAAACATCCGATCGTTTAATTTTAGTTTTAGAATGACTTATATTGCACTTATAGCATCTGTATTAATTGGTATCATCATCGTTTTCGGATTAAGGCCCAGCAAAAAAACGGTTCAGTTGCTATTATCATTTAGTGGTGCTTACTTATTGTCTATCACTATTTTACATTTATTTCCAGAAGTTTACGCTATAAAAAACGCAAATATTGGTTTGTTTATTCTTCTCGGACTTTTATTACAACTTATCTTGGATTTTTTCTCAAAAGGTGCCGAACATGGCCATATTCATGTTGAGGAAAATGTTGTTTTTCCATGGTCATTATTAATTAGTTTAAATATTCACGCTTTTATGGAAGGAATTCCATTGGCCCATAACCTAAATCACGAACATTTACTTTGGGCAATAGTAGTCCACAAAATTCCCATCTCAATTATATTGGGAACATTTTTTGTAAGCTCGAAAATTCCTAAAACAAAAGCTATTTTATTTTTGATATTGTTTTCTTTTATGTCACCTTTAGGAAGTTTCGCTGGTGAGAAAATTCAATTTTTAACTACCTATAAAACAGAAATTACAGCTATTATTATAGGGGTATTTTTACATATTTCAACAATTATTTTGTTTGAAACATCAAAAGACCACAAGTTTAACCTATTTAAATTTATTGCTATTTTATTTGGTATGTTGGTGGCTTATATGGCTTAAATATTAGTTTGCAACTTGGCTCATGAATTTTATTCTCATCAAACGCAATTCTTCTTCATCATATTCCCCTTCAAATTCGTCCAATGCATCTTGTATTCTATCACTTTCAGATTCCATAAAGTAGTTGAAAATTTCTTCTTGTTGGTCTTCATCCAATAAATCATCAATACAATAATTGATATTTATTTTAGTGCCGCTGTAAACAATGCCCTGCATTTCTTCAATCAATTCATTAAAATTTAAACCTTTTGATTTTGCAATATCTTCAAGCGGAATTTTCCGGTCGGTATTTTGAATAATATAAAGTTTTAATCCTGAATTTACGCCTGTGCTTTTTACCACAAAATCATCTGGACGAAGGATGTCGTTTTCTTCCACATATCTAGCAATCAGCTCAATAAATGGCTTTCCGTATTTGTTTGCTTTTCCTTCTCCAATGCCGTAGATGTTTTTTAATTCATCCATAGTTATTGGATATTTAAGCGCCATATCTTCCAATGATGGTTCCAACAATACCGCATAAGGAGGCACGCCATTCTTCTTGGCAACTGCTTTTTGCAATTCTTTGAGCATTTTTAGCAATACTTCATCTGCAGAAGTTCCGCTGCCCTTACCATTTAACATAATTGTTGAGTCAACACTTTCATCATAAACATGGTCTTCAGTCATCATAAATGAGGACGGATTTTCAATAAAATCAGTTCCTTTATCTGAAATTTTTATAACGCCGTATTGTTCAATTTCTTTGTTGATATACCTTGCAACCAATGCTTGTCTAATCAATGCCATCCAGTATTTTCCATCGTGCTCCTTTCCGCATCCAAAAAAAGATTGTTCATCTGTTTTATGCGATTTTAACAAGGCATTTACTTTTCCGGTTAAGGTATTTATCAATTCTTTTGCTTTATATTTTTGGTAAGTTTTAACAACAACTTCCAATAACATTCTTAATTCAGTTTCAGCTTCATTTTTTTTCTTAGGATTAATGGCATTGTCATCCATCAGAGCACCTAAACCATTTACTTCATCAAAATCTTCCCCAAAATAATGCAACAAATATTTTCTTCGCGACATGGAAGTTTCCGCGTAGCCAACCACTTCTTGTAACAAAGCATTTCCGATTTCCTGTTCTGCTACTGGTTTTCCTGATAAAAACTTTTCTAGTTTTTCAATATCTTTGTAGGAATAATAGGCCAAACAAAATCCTTCTCCACCATCTCTTCCTGCCCTGCCGGTTTCTTGGTAATAGCTTTCCAAACTTTTTGGAATATCGTGATGAATTACAAAGCGAACATCGGGCTTGTCTATTCCCATTCCGAAAGCAATGGTTGCCACAACCACATCCACATCTTCCATTAAAAACATGTCCTGATGTTTGGATCTGGTTTTTCCGTCTAATCCTGCGTGATACGGAACCGCTTTTATACCATTCACTTGTAAAACTTGCGCTACTTCTTCAACTTTTTTTCTGCTCAAACAATAAATAATGCCCGATTTGCCCTGAAATTGCCTAACAAACCGAATAATATCAGAATTTACATTTTTTGTTTTTGGCCGAACTTCATAAAATAAATTGGGACGGTTAAATGATGCTTTAAAAGTGTTGGCATTTGACATGCCAAGCGTTTTTATAATATCCTCTTGCACCTTTTGTGTTGCCGTTGCCGTTAATCCGATTAACGGAACGTTGTCTATTTTTTGAATAATAGTTCTAAGGTTTCTGTATTCCGGTCTAAAATCGTGTCCCCATTCTGAAATACAATGCGCTTCATCAATAGCGACAAAAGAAATGTTTTGATTTTTCAAAAAATCGATATACTCTTCTTTCATAAGTGATTCAGGAGCCACATACAATAATTTTGTAATTCCTTTCTCAATATCACTTTTAACCTGTGCCACTTCTGTTTTATTTAATGAAGAATTTAGCACATGGGCAATACCATATTCTGCTGAAATACCTCGAATGGCATCAACTTGGTTTTTCATTAAGGCAATTAACGGAGAAACAACAATTGCTGTTCCTTCTTTTACCAATGCAGGAAGCTGATAACATAATGATTTTCCGCCTCCTGTTGGCATAATCACAAAAGTGTCATTTCCTTCAATTATACTTTTTATTACTGGTTCTTGTAGTCCCTTGAATTGAGTGAATCCAAAATATTTTTTCAAAGCCTCATGTAAATCAACTTCTTTACTGTTCATTATCCTTTCTAAATTATTAATACAAATTTAAATTATCTTTAGTTTAACGTGTTAATTGATAATTTAATAATTTTCACAGATTTGACTTTTACTTTTTTTTAGCAGATTATTCGATTTCTAATTAAATAAATATATATTTTTGTTTAAAATTAAAGATAAAACTTTTTTTTGTTAAAAAAACCATAATCTTTTGAAAAATAAAAATACAATTATTGAAAATGCTAGGCAAACAATTTTAATTGAAAGCAAAGCGATTGCGAATTTAGTAAATTTTCTAAATGAAGATTTCGAAAATGCCGTAAATTTTATACATCAGTCTAAAGGAAGGGTAATTGTGACAGGAATTGGCAAAAGTGCCAACATCGCAACCAAGATAGTTGCCACATTAAATTCAACGGGAACTCCAGCAATATTTATGCATGCCGCCGATGCTATTCACGGCGATCTGGGAATTATTCAAGAAAATGATGTTGTTGTCTGCATTTCTAAAAGCGGAAACACGCCCGAAATAAAAGTTTTGGTACCATTAATTAAAAATTATGGAAACAAAGTAATTGCAATTACAGGAAATCCCGAATCTTTTTTAGGCACAAATGCTAATTTTACCTTAAATTCTTTTGTTGAAAAGGAAGCTGATCCAAATAATTTAGCACCAACAACAAGCACTACTGCACAATTGGTTATGGGTGATGCTTTAGCTATTTGCTTATTGTATCTCAACAACTTTTCCAGTAAAGATTTCGCAAAATACCATCCAGGTGGCGCCTTGGGAAAAAAACTATATTTAAGAGTCAGTGATTTAATCGGAAATAATGAATTGCCACAAGTTGCACCAACAACACCGATTAAGGATGTTATTATTGAAATTTCCAAAAAACGCTTAGGCACAACAGCAGTTATTGAAAATAACAAAATAGTTGGTATTATTACCGATGGGGATTTAAGACGAATGTTAAAAGATTCCCCTGATATAAATAAACTTGTCGCTGAAAATATTATGGGCAAAAATCCGAAAACCATCAATGTTGATGCTATGGCGATTGAAGCTCTAGAAACCATGGAAAATAATAAAATTTCCCAAATTTTGGTTGAAGACAATTCTATATACGTAGGTGTTGTACATTTGCACGATCTAATTAAAGAGGGAATATTTTAAAATGAAAAAAAAAATAGTCGAACCTGAGAAAGACATGTCTTTTTTAGACCATGTTGAAGAGTTGAGATGGCATTTGGTACGCTCAAGTGTTGCCATATTTTTATTTGGAATCGTTGCATTTTTAATGAAAGACTTTATCTTCAATAGCGTAATTTTTGCGCCTAAAGATCCTAATTTTATTACTTACAGAGTTTTTTGCAGTGTGTCAAGATTCTTTGGCACAGAAGGTTTGTGTATAGAGGAACTTCCATTCACTTTTCAAAGTTTGGAGATGAGCGAACAATTTAGTGTGCATATTTGGATATCTATCACGATAGGATTTATTATTGCATTTCCTTTTATTATTTGGGAATTCTGGAAATTTATTAGTCCAGGTTTATATGAAAAGGAACGCAAAGGAGCACTCGCCTTTATTATTGTATCTTCATTTTTATTTTTTGTGGGAGTGCTTTTTGGATACTATGTGATTACGCCGCTTTCAGTAAACTTTTTGGGAAGTTATTCTATTAGTAATTTGGTGGAACGAAATATTCAAATAGGTTCTTATATTTCATTATTAAAATCATCGGTATTGGCTTCCGGACTGATATTTGAATTGCCTATTATCATGTATTTTTTAACTAAAATGGGAATAGTTACCCCAGATTTTTTAAAACAATACCGAAAACATGCATTGGTTGTTGTCTTAATTCTATCCGCAGTTATTACGCCACCTGATATAGTTAGTCAAGTTATTGTTGCCATTCCAATACTTATTTTATATGAAGTTAGTATCTTAATATCAAAAATAGTGATAAGAAAACAACTTAAAACAGCACAAAAAAATGCCTAGTCAAGTAGAAGAATTTAATGCCTATCGCGCAAAAATGAACGATAAAATTTTGGCTGATGACAATAAAATCATCAAAAGAATTTTTAATATAGATACCAATGCCTACAAAGCAGGTCATTTAGATGTTCAAACAAAAGAATTGTTGGGTTTGGTGGCTTCCGCTGTTTTGCGATGCGACGA
Source organism: Lutibacter sp. (assembly GCA_028696945.1). Taxonomy (GTDB): domain Bacteria; phylum Bacteroidota; class Bacteroidia; order Flavobacteriales; family Flavobacteriaceae; genus Lutibacter. The sequence goes on along the minus strand of JAQVGD010000064.1, from coordinate 2,329 downwards.
TTGCATAAAATACCATTTGGAAGGATGTTTTAAAGCAGGTGTTTCTAAAGAAAAAGTTATGGAATCACTTTCGATAGCAACTTTGGTTGGCGGCACCATTGTAATTCCCCATTTAAGAAGGGCCTATGAATATTGGGAAGAACTAAGTCAATGAATAATTAAAAATTAATACTGAATAATTGAAAAGGTTAAAGGTCGGTCACTGAGCATAGCCGAAGTGAAAGGCAATATTAAAAAATCAATTATACAGTTTTCAGCCTGAGCGCAGTCAAAGGGCAACAAATAGACAGTTAAACAAATAAGCAGCAATGATTTTAAGAGCAGAAAATATAAAAAAGAAATACGGCAGCAAATATGTTGTAACCGGAATTTCATTACAGGTGGAACAGGGTCAGATTGTTGGACTTTTAGGTCCGAATGGTGCTGGAAAAACCACTTCGTTTTATATGATTGTGGGAATGATTCAGCCAAATGAAGGGAAAATTTATTTGAATGACCATGAAATTACGCAATATCCTATGTACAAAAGAGCACAAGAAGGTGTTGGGTATTTATCGCAAGAAGCTTCAATTTTTAGAAAATTATCTGTTGAAGACAATATTTTATCCGTACTGCAATTTTCAAATATGTCAAAAGCAGATCAAAAGGAAAAAATGGAATCTTTATTGAGCGAATTTGGTTTAAATCATGTGCGCAAAAATAGGGGCGATTTACTTTCGGGCGGTGAGCGAAGAAGAACTGAAATTGCTAGGGCGTTGGCCTCAGATCCTAAATTTATTTTATTGGATGAGCCTTTTGCGGGCGTTGACCCAATTGCCGTTGAAGATATTCAAAATATTGTGGCGCATTTAAAAGACAGAAATATTGGTATTTTAATAACTGATCACAATGTGCAGGAAACACTTGCCATTACCGACAAGACTTACTTAATGTTTGAAGGCGGAATTTTAAAAGAAGGAACACCACAAGAACTTGCCGAAGATGAAACCGTTAGACGTGTTTATTTAGGAAAAGATTTTGAATTGAAAAGAAGAAAATTTTAATTTTTAATTGGCTTATTTTCAATAATTGACATTAATACATACAACAATATCACTAAAGGAATGGCGATAAATTGAAATAAGGCGCTCAAAATAGCGGTAAAAATAATAAACAAATACTTTATTTTATTTTTTTTCCAACTATAGTCTTTAAATTTTAATGAAAATAACGGTATTTCAGCATTCATCAAATAACATAGAAGGATTGATAATCCGATTAAAAACCACACATTTTGGATAATCGAAGATGCAAATTCATTTCCGCTGAAATTTAATATTAACGGCAATGATAAAACCACCAAAGCTGCTGCTGGCGTTGGCAACCCAATAAATGAACTCGTTTGGCGTTCGTCAATATTAAATTTCGCCAATCTGTATGCAGCACCCATCGTAAACAACAAACCAATTAAGGAAATAAAAAAAGTGCTGGTGAAATAATTTTCATGGCCAGTTCTTAAAATTGAATTGGCAGCATTTTCCCAAGTTTTATTTTCAACCGATTTAGAAATTAGTTGAAATAACACAATTCCCGGCACTACCCCACTTGTAACAACATCTGCCAAAGAATCCAATTGTTTTCCCAATTCCCCATGAATTTTAAATAATCGCGCTGCAAATCCATCGAAAAAATCAAAAAATATTCCTAAAAAAACAAAACAGGCTGCAATAACCAACTCCTCTTTAACGGCAAAATATACGGCTATCGTTCCTGAAAGCAAGTTAAGTAAAGTCAATAAATTGGGAATATATTTTTTCAGCATCGTTATTTTTATTTTTCGTAAATTTAATCATTGTTTTTCAGTAAACTTTAATTCCATAAAAAAAAATGTTACTAGTTTAGTGCCTAAAGTTTGGAATGCCTAAAATGCCTAAAGTTAAGTAGTTCTCTATTCCACTGATAAAATTTAAGGGTTATGTTTTTAGCTTTTTTATACTAAAAGTTGATTTTTCATACAAATTATGCTCTTTTGGTTGATAATTGTCTGGTTTTCTTTTAATTCTAAGTACTCCAAACTTTAGGTACTTTAAGTACTTAATTAGTTTCAAATAAATTTAATAAATTGCTAAATGCTTCTTTTAAAGGTATTATATAAACTAATGGATTTTTTCATAATTCAATAAAGATTTATCGTAGGACAAAAAGCAAATTTCAAATTTATAAAATATTGTTGTCCGATAAAACTTAAAAATAAGAAAAATAGTGCTTCAATCCCAATAAATAGGTTGTTTTATCTTGAAAACTGAAAAGTAAGCCCCTGCTTTTTATTGATTTTATTTAAAGCTAAATT
>JAQVGD010000244.1 GCA_028696945.1 Lutibacter sp. | reverse complement strand
AAACTTAGGGATTAAAATTACCACACAATTAGCAACTATATCCCCCATGAGGGAAAAATAACCCGATCCCGATTAGTCAACATATCATTCAGCGTTAGCCTATCGGCACGCCGAATGCTTAGTTGTTTCAACATATCATTCAGCGTTAGCCTATCGGCACGCCGAATGCTTAGTTGTTGGCAACTGGCTTTCCTGCGTTCTGCTTTTCAGTTCTGATGTTTTATTGTCAGTTTGTATTGAGCGTTGACAAGACATACTCTTTTGCAATTTTGGGTGGCGTGTTGGCTTGTGCGAATTGCAAATGTGTATGGCTTTTAGCGTTGGCTAAAATTCGTAAAGCTCTTTAATTATCTTATTGTTTTTAGTTTCCAAGTCCAAATCGTAATCTCCTGATATTTTGACTTGTTCAATTATTTGTTTCACATTCTCCGTGATGTTATTTAAATCCTGAACATTGGGTTTGATAAATGGAATGCGTTTTATATAATTAGATGAATTGTTTGTTGAAGGGTTAATGGTTCTAATTAACTTATTGCAAGTTGGCGAATTAAAAAATGCTAATAAATAATGAATTAAGTTTTCTTCTTTTGGAAAAATACCAACAATAGATTGGTCGAATAATCTATTCTCAATTAGAACTCCCGTTATGGAAGTAGAACTTACCATTGGCACGCCAATACCTTTTCTAAAATAATAGGATGAATTTTGGTAACGAGCTTTTTTATCTTTTTTATAAAAGCTAACTAATTCCTTTGACCATTCCATAAACCAGTTGTCTGGTTTAACATATTTTATATTTCCACCTTTTACAATAGGAACAAATATTTTATCGCTGTCAATTCCATTCAAAGGTCTTGAACTACAATCATAAGTGATTTTTTCTTTGTCAACTACCTCATATCTTTTTGAATTACGTATTTCCTTACTGATTACTTTCAAACGGTCTTTGTCATTCCCAGAATAGAAGCCCGTTGCACAGTCGCAAATGTCGCCAATGTTAATTTTAGATTGTTTAATGCAAGCCGAAACATCTGGATTTATATTAGTTAGAAAAATGTGACCGTTATTATTTAATACATTCTTTTGTTGAATTTCTAAATTGGTCAAATGCTTTAGGTTTTCGCTACCTAATTCATCTACTGATTTGTAACCTTTGATAAGTTTAAAAGTGTTTTCAACGTTGGATTTGTAATCACTACTTTTTTCCAATGCGATTATAGATAAGTTTGCATAGCCAAAATTAACTCCTGGAAAATATGATGATGGAAATAATGCTATCTCTTTTATTTTTGTTCTCGAAAGGATATATTTTCTAATATCCTTGTGCATATTTAAATTCAAATAGGTGTCTGGAATTATAAACACTAATTTTCCTCCCTCATTGAGAGATTCTATACTGCGATATAGAAAAAGAGAATAACTTTCTTTAGCATAAAATCCATTGAATCTCTTTTTTAAAGTTGCTCTATCTAATGTGTTTCTCCAAGCTCCATAAGGCGGATTTGCGATTACTGCGTCATATTTACCACCCATTGAACACAAAAACTCCAAATCCATATCTGTTAGTGTATCCGTTTGTTTTATTGATACATTTCCCAAATCTGAATATTTGACTTTTAATTTATCACACGCTTTTTCGTTCAGTTCAAAAGCGTCAATTGTAATATCTTGAAATTTTTTCAAAATAGGGTCAATAAAAACTCCGTCTCCTGCACAAGGTTCAAAGATTGTTTCCGTACCGTTTAAATCAAGTAAGTCCACCATATAAGACACTATAGGTTCTGATTTGGTGTAATAAGCTTGAAATACTCTTTGTTCACTAATCATAATTTACCAAGTTAAATATTGAGTTAAGTCGTTAGCATTTAAATGCTCTACAAATTCATTATCTAAATCCTCTGTCCAATTTACATTTTGGACTATCCAAGCTCTAATGTCAAATCCAGAATATTTATGAAGTTCATCATAGGTTTCTGCTCCTGAAAATGCACTCCAGATTTTTGAGTTTTTTAAGGTGTTAAAATAGTTGTTGTTTTCTGCTGCTCTCACAAAAATTAATGGTTCATAATTTTCTTCAAGGTTATGGTAAATACTTGCAACTAATAATAGCCTGTTGACATTTCCTTTTTCATTTGAACCGAATCCACTTTTAAAATCAACTACATATTTTTTACCCTCAAAAATGAAATGTAAATCGAGTTGAAGTTTTATTTCGCCAGACATTACCAAGCTCCAAACTTTGTTGTAGTATTTTAAAAGTTGTTCTTTTTGCTCGTTTTCTAATGGAAGCCCATTGATATAATCTTGAACTTCGTCTGCAAGTTTTTTCTTAACATCCGCAAAAAGTGGTGGAACGAATAGTTCCAGTTCATTTATTGGATATTCAAAAGCCAGTTTGCAAAAAGGTTCCCATAATTCTCCAATTCTTCTTGAAAATGCCATATATTCATAAGGCCATACAGAATGACGGATTTCCAGCATAACAACATAATTGCAATAAGTAACCATTAATATGCATTCAAGTATTTCTTGATTTGTCCAGTTTTCTTTTTTACTTTTCTGTTCAATAATTTCGATTAATGTAACTTTTGCCTCAACGAGAAGAGTGTTTAACTTTTTGGCTTTTTTCTTGTATTCTGTATTTCCAAATTCGATATTGACCTCTGAAAGAAATTCGGTAGACCTATCTCTAAAATATTGTAAAATTTGAGTTTTACTTGTCGCTGTTTCTTTTGTAATGTTCATTTGGTCTTTTGAGTTTTTAAATATTCGATTTTCTGTTCCGCAACTTTCATAGCTGCGAGTCCCAAGTCCTCGTCTTGAACTTCGTATACGAGCTTATCACTTAACCAAGCTATTATGACTTCGTTTTTTTTGTCTCCATAAAAATCAGAAAGTGATTTCGCTTGCTCTTTAGTAGGCATTCTATCATTCCTTTCGATTTTGCTTAAAAGTGTTGGGTCAAGAGATAATTCCGCTCCTACCTCACGTAGCAATAGTCCTTTTGATTCTCGTAATTCTCGTAAAATCTGTCCAATGTTTTTCATAAGTCTTATTTTGACTTGACAATATTTGGCTAATATAATAATATTTTTTTGAAATTCAGTTTTGTGCGGTGGAAAAATTTTAGCTCTTTTGGTTTTTAGAGCGTTGGCATTGTGTAGAGGGAAAAACCAAATGTGCTAAAATGTGCGGCAGGCATTTTTCGGTTGGATTTTCAATGGTAGTTCGGATTTTTTTTAGCTTGTTGCCAACGTCTCTGTATATGGCTCGTAGCGTGCAAATTATGCAATTATTTTCGGTTAAGCACGAGCCGAATTTTTTAATTTTTCTAATTATTTTTTCTCAATAGGCCAAATTAAAAAATTTGGCGGACTCGCAAATATACCCTAACTTCGTTTAATCAACTACCTAGCTATGAGTTATATACGTTGTTGAACTAATCCGCCCCAAAAGGCGGCAGCTTAGTATTAGTTAAAAATAGCATATCTTACTCAGATAATCATAAAAATTCAAAAAATGTTTAAAAAAAATCAATAACCA
>JAQVGD010000063.1 GCA_028696945.1 Lutibacter sp. | reverse complement strand
TTACCAAAAGAAACATACCAATTACTCCCAAAACAACACCAACAACTGACATTGTCTTAATTCTTTTGCCTTCTAATATTCGCATTAACAAGAGCACCACTAGCGGCTGCGCGGCTGATTCGAGTGCAGCAAAACCGCTGTCAACATATTTAAGTGCCCAAACAATAACGCCATTTCCAAATGATAAAAATAAAAATCCTGCTATGGTACTATTGATAAATTGCTTTCGGGTAACACCTAATTTAATTCCCATAAATTTTGCGATAATGAAAATTAAGATGCCTGCAGTTGTAAATCGAATAGAAGCTAGCATAAAAGGAGGCAATTCAGTAACCGCAATTTTATTTAAAAGATACGTTGATCCCCAAATTACATAAATGGCAAAAAACGCTAAAACGATGAGAAAAGCGGGACTTTTTAATTTGCCCATAACTAAATTTTATTGATTTTCAGGGTAGTTTTTAAGACCCCAATATTATGAAAAACAAATCGATTAATGATATATATTTTTGCATTAATTTTAAATACCTCAAAAGGTTCACATAGCTAATTTATGGATTAAACTCAAACATTATAAGTTTCAGGATAATAAATAGCAATTTTAAAAATGCCATAAAATTGCTCAGGAAATAAGAACCAGTTGCAACCTTAATTTTCTATAGCCATTGGGTTTTATTTTTAGCTTTAAGGGTGTGAAATATGTAATATTTTTTAAAAGTTATGTAACATCTCTCCTTACCTAAGTACCGAACTTTACCCATTAAAATATTTGAATTAATATAAACTAAAACAGCGTAAAAGTAAAAGAAAACGCAAATTAATTATTGTATTAAATTCGCTATTGGTCGATGGATTAAAATATAAGTTTAATTTTGTTTCGTTCATAATTTAATGTTACTATTGATGAAATCATGAGAATTATTATAATTGTTTTATTAGGATTTTTTGCACAAATGGTCAGTGCACAAAATTATATTGATATTGCTCGTTTTTACTATATGAATACACCACTTAATTCTTTTGAAAACTCTTTAGAACAAACTAAAGTTGAAGAATATGGGTTGCAATTGACTTTTCCCATTGTTCTCAATGAAAAGACCGTTCTTATAACAGGAGTATCAGCAGACAGAAGTTCACTAAAGTTGGATCCTAATTTTTTAGACCATTCTTCTCTAAATAAAGTTAGGTTACAACTTGGTATAAATCAGGTACATTCCGAAAAATGGACAGGAACTTATGTGCTCCTACCAAGTGTTGCTTCCTACTTTGAACCGGTTCCCATGGATGATTTTCAGCTCGGATTGTTAACATTGTTTACTTATAATAAAAGAAAAAACTTAAATTATAAGGTAGGTTTTTACATCAATGAAGAAAATTACGGACCACTATTTGTTCCTTTATTCGGATTGTATTATTTAAGTCCGAACCATAAATTTGAATCGACTTTACTATTGCCGGGGCAAGTTGACGTCAACTATCAATTGGGTAAAAAAATAGCTTTGGGAATGAATTTCGATGGAATGACTTCTAGCTATAATATACACAAATCAATTAGTATTCCCAAAGGAAGATATGTTGTAAGAAGTTCCAATGAATTATATACTTACCTGCAATTTCAAGTAGGGAAATCCATTTATGCCAAAACCAAGGTAGGATATTCTATTAGCCGCACTTATAAAGTATTTGATAATGAAGATAAAGTGGATTTGTCGCTGAGTTCATTATATTTTGGTGATGAACGAACGCAATTAAACACAAATTTTAAAGAAGGTGCTATTTTTAAAGTGGAGCTTTTATATCGATTTCATTTTAAATAAATATATAATAAGCAACCACGTTGTCATTTTAAGCTTTTTGGCATGCAATTTTAACAAAGTTAACATAAAATGAACTTCAGATTCAAATTTTATATTTTTCTAGCGGCGGTTTTGTGCTTCAATATAGGATTTTCACAAGAAAAACCTATAAAGCAAGATTCGACAAAAATGTATGGAAAAATTGAAAAGTATTCAAAGAAGAGAAAGTTTACAAAAATGTTTCACAAGTGGATTTTTGAACCAGTACAAATAAAAAATACCCTCATTCTAAAAAAGTCTAAACAAAAATTTAACGAAGATATTGAAGGAAAAATTATACGAAACATTAATATCCAAACTTTAGATCCATTTGGATTTTCTGTTACAGATACCACAAAAAAAGCAAGAAATTGGATTGAAAAATCGGGAAATAGCATCCATATTACCACCCGTAAATTGGCCATAAAAAACTTATTGCTTTTTAGTAGAAATAAACCATTGGATACGCTTTTGGTAAGTGAATCGGAACGATTAATAAGGGAACAAAAATATGTTCGAGAAGTTAAAATTACTGTAGAACCAATAGCGCAAAATACTGATTCCGTGGATGTTTACATTAGGGTTTTAGATACTTGGAGCATAATACCCAGAGGTTCCATGTCTTCTTCAAGATCCTCCGTTGGTCTCCAGGAAAGAAATTTTTTGGGAACAGGTCATGAATTTTATAACCGATATACAACGCGTTTTGAAGATGGAAAAAATGCGTACAGAATGAAATATGAAATTCCAAATATTAAAAATACTTATATTAAAACAACTGTTACCTATCATACGGAGATAAACGATCATTTCGGAAAAAGTTTAAATGTTGAACGTACTTTTTTTTCACCGCTTACCCGCTGGGCAGGAGGTGTTTATCTTGATGAACAATTCCGAATCGATTCCCTTCAAAATGCACAGTTACAATACAACAATCAAAATTTAAAATACAATTCACAGGATATTTGGGGCGGTATTTCCTTTCCAATTACTAAGGAAAAGGACAAAAGTTACAGTCTAAATAATTTGGTGTATTCAGCTAGAATATTAAATGTACAATTTCAAGAAAGTCCAACTTTTGAATATGACAGCATCAATTTTTATTCTGGAGAGACTTTCTATTTAAGCGGTATCGGAATTAGTTCTAGGCGATTTGTTGAAGACCGATATTTATATAATTATGGCATTATTGAAAATGTTCCAGTTGGCAAAATTTATGGAATCACAGGAGGTTACCAAGTAAAAAATAATAAAGGAAGATGGTATCTTGGTGCCAGAGCTTCCTTTGGAAATTATCACAGTTGGGGTTATTTGAGCACCAATTTTGAATATGGAAGCTTTTTCAACGCAGCAAAAATGGAACAGACCGCCTTTTCATTTCAGGCGAATTATTTCACAAATCTGATGGAATTAGGGGAGAAATGGAAAATGAGACAGTTTATAAAACCTCAAATTATTTTAGGAACTAATAGGTTAAAATCGGTTGGAGATAATTTGACACTTAATGAAAATGTTCCATTTCAAGGAACTTATGGTGCTGGCTTCCAAGGAAATACTGATGCTGGAATTAATGGATTTGACAGTGCTGTTTATGGCACAAAGAAATTTATTCTTTCTATGCAAACACAACTTTATTCGCCTTGGAACATTATTGGTTTTAGAATAAATCCCTATTTTAATTATACTGCCGGCATGCTTGGAGATGAAAAAAATGGACTCACAAAAAGCAGGTTATTTTCCTCTGTTGGAATCGGATTAATCATCAACAATGATTATTTGGTTTTCGATTCATTCCAGCTTTCTATTTCTTATTATCCAAACATCCCTGGCAAAGGGAATAACATTTTTAAAACCAATTCTTATGGAACGTCAGATTTTGGGCTACAAGATTTTGATTTAGGAAAACCAAGAACTGTCATTTACAAATAAAAAGCACTTAAACTTTAAGGAATTTAGACAATTGATAACTAATTGGCATTAACCATTTAAATTGAGTTAATCACCATGGTCATTATCATGTTTCGATTTTTTATAATTGGTTTTTTTTGAATTATTTTTTTTGAAATTTGGTATATTATTCATTCTAATATCGTGTTCATCAGCACTTTTGTGGCATAAAACACAATTTTGAAAATCCCTTATCCCCTCTTCCAAATGCTCTGATCTAATATTTGCTAATGTGTGTTCGTGACAGCCATAACAGGTATATTTTTTTAAATTATTATCAACGTGGCAAGTACTGCATTTATTAGGGCTATGGTCTTTGTCGAGCACAAAAAACGAAGAATGTTCAAATGTTGACGGGATCCATTTATTGGTGGTATGGCATTCGTTACAATTGGTTTTTACCGATTGGTGAAATGAATCGTTTGGCGATTGATGACAAGAAGTGCAATTGTTTTTGTTAAGTGCTGTAATCAATTCGTGGTTAAATGTTTTGGAAGCTTCCCAATCATTTGTGTTATGGCAACTTTTACAATCGGTTGTCAGTTGTTGGTGTAGTTCGTTTTCGGGTGTTTTATGACAGCTTACACAATTATTTAAAACTGATTTTGTGATGAGTGAATGTTCAAACTTACCCAAAGACAATTTTGGATTTATTCCTTTATGATCCGTATGGCACGCAATACAATCCTGATTTGTGAAGCTTTCATGAAATAATACCTTATTTTTATTAAGAGCAGTATCCACAGAAGATAAAGTATCTTTTCCTATTTCATTTAATGTATGGCAAGAAATACATTTATCGTTTGAAATTCCCCAAAAAGGTTGATGGCAAGAGACGCATTTGTTATTCAAATTTTGATGACCTTGTGACAATTTACCAGGATTAATCATCTTATGAGGATATAAATAAGTTATTGCAGAAATTACAAGAATTACCAATAAAATAAGTATTTTTTTCATTAGCCAAACATGATTATGGTTACAATATGAACAATGGAGAAAATCAATAATAACATGGAAATAGGCAAATGAGCTACGCGCCACTTTTTCATTAAGTCAACAGTAACGGAATCCATAAAAAGTTTTTTGTCGGCTGCTTCTTTATCCATTCCATCTGCAATTAAAAGTTGTTTTTTTTGCTTCAAATTTTCATTTGATTTTTTCAATAAAAATTTACCCACCAATCCGCTTGCAACAGTTACCAACAACATTAATGTTGCCAGCCAGGGCAAAATGGCGTTAAAATGAATTCCCGCATGCACCAAAAGCATTAATGAACCTAGCCAGGATAAGTATTCGTGCAGATTTAACAATTTTTTTGGTGATCCTGATTCTATCAATTTTCGTTTCCTTAAAGAATAAAAAAACGATAAAAGAATTACAAAAGTTCCTGCAAAACCAAGATAACTTCCATTTAAAACAATTTGAAATCTATGAAGAAAATAATCAATTGCAATGGCAAAAAAAACCATTAAAGAGAACCATTGCAAAAATGGAAAGGCATACTTATTTATAATAGATTTACTCATTGGTCATTTAAACTTTATATAAATTATACTTCTTAATCATCGTCATCATCATCATCATCATGTCTAGATCTTTCATTTTTATACTTGTTATTTTCCTGTGATTTATTTTCCTGCAAACCAAAAGCCAAATAGAGAAAAATAAACGGAATGATAAACCACAAAATGGAAAACGCCTTTTGAAAAATATTTAATTTGGCATTTTCTGCTTCCACATTTTTATAACCGTTAAAAATAGAGGTTAATGTTCCTGTTTTCCAATGAAAAACAGCATCTGCAAATACGCCAACTAAATGCATAATTACCAAACCAAGAAACACATTTGCCAATACTTCATGAGTATCTTCAAGCCACTCAGAATTGCCTATTATATTAAAGGCACTGTTTCCGTCAACTGTTAATAAATATCCTGAAATACCACAAAACAAACCAACCAATAAAATAGCGAGCATTATCAAAGCTGCGGCAGGATTATGACCAACATAATTATTTTTTGAAAAATAGTTTTTTACAAACGCTTTTTGATGACTTAACCCAATGGGAAAATCCCTGAAATTTGAATATTTTGGTCCTATAAGTCCAAATAATATTCTGAAAATAATAAGCACACTTACAAAAGCGCCAAAAGCAAAATGATAGTTTATAAGATCGTCAAAATCGCCCAGAATGTAAGCAATTGTAAAACTTAAGGCTAGTAGCCAGTGAAAGATTCTAGTGGGTAATGTCCAAACAAGTGTTTTCATTTTATGTGTTTTGAGATTAAATTATTAGAGACCTCTTTATGTAATATTTTAAAAAAAGAATCATTTTTGATAAAAACTACAATGATTTCCAATAGAAATCCGACCATTAATAAGGCAACTGGAAAATGAATAATTATTGCGTGAAGATGCGTAGCTGAAATCATAATATTAATTTTTATGACAACAAATAACAGCCCTTAGAATATAAGAAACCTAAGGAATTTCTTAAAATTGGCTTAAAATTCAGCTATTTAAGTGTAAAATTGATTTAGATTGGTATCACTTCATCAATTTTAAAACTGTTTCAATATTTTCTTTGGATCCCAAATTAGTTCCTTCGCTCATGGTGGCGGCAACTCCGCATGCCACGCCCCATCTCAGAATTTTTTCTGGAGTAAAATTATTTTGAATGCCAAAAATCAATCCGGCCACCATACTGTCTCCAGCACCAATGGTGCTTTTAACTTTAACAGAAGGCGTAGATTTGTAAAAAACACCGTCATCGCATGCCAAAAAGGCACCTCTTGCCCCTAAAGAAACAACTACGTATTGTGCTTTTTTAGCATGTACCAATTCTATTGCAATCGCCTCTTGTTCAGCTGTATATAAAAAATCCTTTCCTGCAAGTTGCGCCAATTCCCTTTGATTTGGTTTCATAAGAAATACATTCTCTTTTAATGCTTCCTTCAAGGCTGGTCCTGAAGTATCTATCACTATTTTTATATTTTTATCGGCGAATAATTTTATCAATTGGGCATAATAATCGGTAGGCATTTTCTCAGCCAAACTTCCGCTAAGCACCAAAATATCTTCCGAACTCACTCTTTCAATTAAGAGATTTTTAATTGCATCGAGTTCTTCTATGCTTAATTTATTTCCTGGCATTCCAAAGCGATATTGCAGGTTGCTTTGGGTGTCAACTACAGAAAGATTTTCCCTTGTCCACGTTTTTACGGGAATAATTTCTGGCTTAATGGTTTCTTTTACCAATAAATCCATCAAGTAATTTCCTGTATCGCCGCCAGAAGTGATAATACACGTAGTTTCAGTACCGAGTCTTTTTAACATTCTAGAAATATTAATACCACCTCCGCCAGGCTGGTATTGTATGGAGTGACATTTGAGTTTTTGGGTTGCAACTATGCCATCCACTTTGGCACTCTTGTCCAAAGCTGGATTTACGGTTAAAGTGATTATTTTCATAATAGATTGTTAGCGTATTCAATTATTTATATTGCTTCAATATACCCCTAACAATCAAATTTACGCCATAAATTATTGAAATGAAAAGATTATAACTCAAAAAACAAGAGATTTGGCATTTTTGCAGATGTTTTCTTGAAATATACGTAAATTTCAGAAAAATTATCTGCTTTTTTTAGTCGGATTTTCTGAAATGGAAACATTGTCGCTTTTATGTTTCAACACATAATTGGCCATCATTTTTTCAATCAATTCTTCTTTGGTTAAATGATGGAAAACCGTTTTAATTTTATCTTTTAAAATTGTCGAGATTTCATGGTCGGGTTTGGTCTTAAATAATTGTTTTGCCCACAAAACCATGTTATTTTCTTCGATACTCTGCGAATCAGGTTTTTTAAATTCCTTAAAATCGATTCCCAATTCTTCCTGAAATTCTTTCAATTTTTCAAGTTCTTCATCCTGAATAACCGTTAAAGAATAACCTTTGGCTCCTGCCCTAGCGGTTCTTCCGCTTCTGTGAACATACAATTCAGCCACATCGGGTAAATGGTAGTTGACTACATAAGAAATTTCTTTTACGTCAATTCCCCTAGCCGCCAAATCCGTAGCCACCAAAATATGAATAAAACCTTCACGGAATTGTCCCATAGTTCGGTCGCGGATTGGTTGCGACAAACTTCCGTGCAAAGCACCAGAAGAAAACCGGTTTATCGCCAAATTTTTGGCCAATTTATTTACGGCAGCTTTTGTTTTACAAAAAATAATGCCGCGTTCACCTTCTTTTGAAGCTAAAAAATGCATCAACACTTCCAACTTTTCAATAGGTTCTACCACCACATATTCGTGGTCAATAGCCAAATTTCCAACAATTTCCATATCGGCACTTTCCATAATTACGTGTTTGGACATATAGTTCTGCACCAATTGTTTTATCGTTCCTGGCAAAGTTGCGGAAAATAAAAAAGTTCTCTTCTTTTTTGGCAATTCGGCGACAATTTCATCCAAACCTTCTTTTAGGGAAGTTACCATTTCATCAGCTTCATCCAACACCAAATAATTGGCTTGTTTGATGTCTATCGCTTTGCGTTTTATCAAATCTATCAAACGTCCGGGCGTCGCAATCACAATATGCGTGGTATTCGACAAGCGTTCAATTTGTGGTTTTATGGGAATTCCGCCGCAAATTTCAGCAATGGAAATTTCAGGTAAATAGGTGGAAAACGATACCATATTTGTATAAATCTGATGTCCCAATTCTCTGGTCGGCACCAATATAATCGCTTGAATATATTGCTTTTCCAAATCTATCAGCTGCAATAACGGCAATCCGAAAGCTGCTGTTTTTCCGGTTCCAGTTTTCGCTAAACCCACAAAATCATCTATTTTTGTGAGTAAAACTGGGATTGTTTTTTTCTGAATTTCTGTTGGTTCAGAAATATTTAAATCGGACAAGCTTTTTATTAAAGGTGCGGAAATTCCTAAATCGGAGAAGTGTTTTGACATAAACTTAATTTGTGCAAAGATAATCAGACTTTAGTTTAAAAAAATAGCTATTTCATCAAAAACCGATTTATTTCTCAATTAAACTCTTAAAAATTCAATTGAGCATTTTCTCAAAACACACACTATTTATGGCATTTTTATATGGTCCGTAGTTTGTTATAATGTGATAGCTATTTTTATGATAAAGTTCAATAGCTTCCGGCTGATTTACGCCAGTTTCTAAAATACATTTTGTATAAGACAACTCTTTTGCCCAATGTTCTAATTCAATTAATATATTTGATGCAATTCCTTTTCTCCTTCCATTTGGCGAAACAAACATTCTTTTTACTTCGGCGATTTCATCCTTATACTTCTTAATAGCACCACATCCAATTGGAATTCCATTGTCATAAGCTACAACAACATGTTTTATCGTGTCGAGCTTGTTAAACTGATTGTAAAATGAATGTTCCTCTCCATCCCTTATTTTTAATTCGGCATCAAGAGCTATTAAAAGTTCTATAAAATCTAGATTCGCAGCATTTGTTCGAAGCAATTTTATCATTGGTTTATTTTTTTTTGATGCACAACAAGTTATAATTTTACTTGCCAAATATAATAAACTAGATAATAGTAATTCTTACTTTTTTATTTTTCAATTTGGTATTGTTCAACATTTTAACCAGTTCATTGGCTTTTGATACCGGTACAGAAACAAAAGCGCAATCTTGCTTCAATTCTATAATTCCCAATTGGTCGTTGTTAAGTTTTCCTTGTTTTAGGAACAATCCGGCAATATCTCCTTTTGAAATCTTATCTTTTCTCCCTCCTGAAATAAATAAGGTTTCCCATTTAGAAGTATTTAAAGTGGGTTTATTTTGAAGGATTTCTATTTCGGTATCTGGCGTAAACTCCGATTTCTTCTCTTTTTCCCACTGAATTACATACGCAGTTCCTTTGGCGTTCATACGGGCAGTTCTTCCGTTTCTGTGCGTGAATTCATCTAATTTTAAAGGAAGCTGATAGTGGATAATATATTTAATCTCAGGAATATCCAATCCTCTGGCTGCCAAATCCGTAGCTACGATAACCTGATGTGTTCCATTGCGAAATTTTATCAGTGTTCTTTCTCTGTCCTTTTGTTCCATTCCTCCATAAAAACAACCGTGTTCAATCTTATTTTCTGTCAAAAAATCGCTTACTATTTCAATGGTATCCCTAAAATTACAAAATACAATTGCTGGCTGATTTTCGATATGGAAAAGCACTTTTACCAACGTTTCCAACTTATCTTTGGTAGGAGAAATAATAGTTTTTATTTTTAGAAGTGGCGTTTCTTCGTCACTTTCTTTAAGGTAGTTGATAGTGGTCGGGTTGTTTAAACCTACAAATTTAGGAATTAATAGTGCTTGTGTTGCCGAAGTCAATATTCTTTTCTTCACTTTTATCAGTGCCGAAATGATTTCTTTCATTTCTTCTTCAAAACCAACTTCCAACGATTTATCGAATTCATCCAACACTAACGTAATGATATTTTCAGTTGAAAAACTTCCTCTTCTTAAATGATCTGCAATTCTGCCTGGCGTACCAATTAAAATGGCAGGTAAATGATTCAATTCAATTTTATCTTTTGAAAATGGTCGTCCGCCATAAATAGCATTCGCTTTAAAACCTGATCCTATTTCTCGTGTAACCTGCTCAATTTGAATGGCCAATTCCCTAGAAGGTACTAAAATTAAAACTTGAACTTCAGCACAATCTGCGTCTAATTCTTTTATTATTGGCAACAGAAAAGCCAAAGTTTTACCAGTTCCTGTTGGTGACAATAAAATAATATTGTTGTTGGAACCGATTGCAATTTCTGCATCCTGCTGCATTACATTGAGTTTATCAATACCCAATTTGTCCAAAATATGTTGCTGTTCTTTAATGATATTTGCCATGTTGCAAAAAAAATAGTTAAATTATTTATTGAAGTAATATATCTTAATATATTTATTTACATACAATTATACTTTTGATTAAAATAATTTATAAATGAATAAAGTCCTTCAGAAGGTAAGTTGTATAAGAATAATTTCAAAAATATTTATTAATCCTCTGGCGGATAACCATAAATTTCTTCAAAAATTGTATCGAAATTATCACGTAAATACAAGCGAAGTTTTTTACTGTAATCATCTTTCAGCCAATCTGCAAAATTTGTGGTGCTTTTACTGATGCATTTGATATAATGTTGAATTCTGTTCTCAATATCTTCCCCTAATTTATTGGCTAAAATTAAGGCATCATAAACATCTTCGCTGTTTTCAACACAAATTTTGGCGTGTTGCGCAACGGAACGCTCTAAAACCACCTTTGAAGATTCTCCAATTTTAATGGCATCTTTATAGGTTTCTTTGATGTCAAAATACACTGTTTTAGAATTGGCAAATTCCGCGCGAAGTTCTTTTGGCATTTCGTATTCAAAATTGCTTTCCAGTTCTTCATCATTTAGCAATTTGTCCAAATAATAATTTGGCGAAGTAAAAATACTCTGCCAGTTTAAATCGGCTCCCCACGGACCAAATCGGTGGAAATTATTACCCAAATCAATGATATTAAACGTGTTTTTATTCTTTAAAATACGAGAACCACGCCCAATCATTTGGTAATATAATGTCAGTGATTTTGTGGCCCTGTTTAAAATAATGGTATCAACTGTAGGTTCATCAAAACCGGTTGTTAAAATACTAACCGAAGTTAAAATGGCATCAGGCGTTTTTTTAAACCACTTTAAAATAAATTCTCGTTCCTTTTTTGTGGCAGTATTGTCGAGATGTGCAATGGTATAGCCTGCGGCTCTAAACATTTCATACACATGCAAGGAAGTGCTGATTCCATTATTAAAAATTAAAGTTTTCTTTCCTTTGGAATGCTCTTCATAAGACGACAATAATTTGCTTAACATATCATTGTTGGAATACAAATCTTCGGAAGATTTTACCGTATAATCGCCATTGGCACCAACAACTAATGATGTTAAACCAACGTTGTATAAAAAGGTATTTGCACGCGACAAAAACTCGTTTTGTATTAATGATTCTATGGTTTCGCCAACAATCAATTCATCATAATTGTCGTTCATTGGAAGCTGCATATTCGAACTTAATGGTGTTGCGGTTACGCCTAAAAAAAACGATTTATCAAAAAATTTAAAGAGTTTTGTGAAGGAATTGTAGTGCGCCTCATCAATAATTACCAAACCAATATCAGAAATATCAAGTTTGTCATCATTTAAACGGTTATTTAAAGTTTCTACCATCGCCACAAAACAAGTATAATTTTCTTGATCGTCTAAATTTGCTTTGCTGTGGATTACTTTGTTTTTCACATTAAATTCTGTAAGCATGGTCGATGTTTGCTTACACAATTCTATTCGATGCGTCAACACCAATACTTTTTTATTGTGATGCTTCAAATATTGTCGTACAATTTCAGAAAAAATGACCGTTTTTCCACCGCCAGTAGGCAATTGAAATAACAAATGGTAGTCCTCCGGTTTATCCTCAAAGCATTTAAAAATTTTATTAATTGCTTCTTTTTGGTAGCTGTATAAATCTTTACCGGCTTTTCTCTCTTCTAATTCTATGGCTGTTATGGACAAACTTTTTGATTTTATGACCAACAAAAGTACCGCCTTTAAAGGGTTTTTTTACTATGATTCAAAATTATTTTTATTCAGTCTAAATTTAAAATTGTTTTAACCTTACGTAACTAAATGATTACTAATTGATTAAACTATTATTGTTGAAGAAAACTATCATAGAAATATTTTGTTGCAAAAAATTATAAGTGCCAATTTTTAGCCAAAAATGAGTTAAAAAACTATTTCTAATGTTTTTAATTATTGTTGTCCGATAAAAATTCATAAAAAATGATTCATCTCAAAATGAAAGGGACTTTATAAACAGGTCACCCCGATGGGGCTTGATTTACATAAAAATCTATTTTTCTACAAATAGGTCGTCCCTCTGGGACTGAAACTGCTCCGTAGGAGCTAAATGTTTCAGGAATTTGTTCGCTTAAAGAATGCAAGAAATTTTTTATAAAAAGACGTTATCAACAATCTTTAGTACATTGTTAAAATCACAATTTTTATTTTATGGAACGCAAATAAAGATTTTCAACTTTATCCCTCGCCCATTGTGTTTTTCTCAAAAATTTCAGGCTCGAATTTATAGAAGGATTGGATTTGAAACAATTGATATTAATTCTTTCTCCCAATTCTTCCCAGCCATACTTGGCCACCAAAAATTGAAGAATTTCTGCGAGTTTAACGCCATGAAGCGGATTGTTTGGTTGTTCTTCCATTATTTAAAATTTTATCAGTCAAATGGTTTCATTATTTTTTACACACCCATAAGAGGAGTGTTAATCGTGGTGAACTTTTAACTTTTAATCCTATCCCCAACCCTTTCCAAAGGAAAGGGAGTTTGTTTATTGTTGAATTCAAAATATTGGTATTTAACTTTTAAAAAGATAAATTTTTAACATTCAACTTTTAAATGCCCTTCCTCCAGCTTACACATTCCCTGAATATGTTTACTTTATATTTTTTTAACATTCTGTCCTCCCGTCATAGGCTATGGGGCTTTTACCAATCAATTGGACGAAAATCTTTTAAAAACTTGCCGCTCCAATGTTTTCCTGTATTTATCCCATCGAATAAAGGATCCATTACACGTGCCGCGCCATCCACAATGTCCAAAGGCGGCTGAAAATCGTGCACTTCTATTTTATGTTTGGATAAATCTACGGGATCTTCATCGGTAACCCAACCCGTGTCAACCGCGTTGATATAAATGCCGTTTTTAGCAAAATCTGAAGCGGCAGTATGCGTCATCATATTCAATGCTGCTTTGGCCATATTGGTGTGTGGATGGCGATCTTGTTTTTTAAAGCGATGAAACTTTCCTTCCATTGCCGACACATTAATAATATGTTTTTGACCAGTATTTTCTTTTTTCATTAAATTGGACAAGCGGTTGCAGAGCACAAAAGGTGCTACGGCATTTACCAATTGCACTTCAATCATTTCCGTGGTTTCTATTTGTCCCAATTTTAAGCGCCAACTGTTTGTTTTTCTTAAATCGACTTGTTGTAAATCGGCATCCAACTTTCCTTCCGGAAAAACTTCATTGGCAGCCAAAGAATTGTCGAAACTATAAGGAATTTGAGACAATTTTGCCGAAGAACTGAGTCCGATTCCAGGTTCAGATCCGTGCCAGGTAACTGGGATATTGGTTTGGTTGTTAGCGATTTCTGAAGACAAACTCCGCAATTCCTGCAAACAATTGTGGTGGTTGCTGAGTAAATTTTTAGCGAATTGCGGCAAATCCTCAAAATTCATTTCTTCATTTGCCATCAAATGATGGTAAAATCCGGCGGGTCTTCTCACAGTTTGCGCGGCATTGTTGATGAGAATATCCAATCGGTCATATTGTTGCTCTATATAATTGCAAAAAATTTCCACACTTGGAATATGTCGTAAATCGAGTCCGTGTATTTTTAAACGATCTGCCCAATCGAAATAATCTTTTTCTCGGGAAAAACGCAAAGCCGAATCGACCGGAAACCTTGTGGTAGCAACCACTGTGGCTCCTGCACGCAACAACATTAAGGTAATGTGATAACCTATTTTTAATCGAGAGCCAGTAACTACTGCCACTTGTCCGGTAAGATTGGCCGTTTGGAAACGTTTGGCATAATTAAAATCGCCACATTCCGTGCACATGGTATCGTAAAAGTGATGTAATTTAGTATAAACTGCTTTACAAACGTAGCAATTTCTTGGAGATTCCAATTCGAGTTCCTTGTTTATTGAGGCATCAATATGCGCCATCAACTTTGGTGCTTCAAAAACAACAGCTTCCCTTGCGCTTCTAATTCCAGTTTCTTTACGCGCATGTTTGTCGCGCGCAATCATTTTTCTTTTGATGGATTTTTTGGCGTCTTTTTTGCGAAGGGAAAAATCTTCACGGCTTGGCCGCGTTAACATTCCTGCAGCTTTAAATAAAGCGATTCTTTTTTCTTCTGAGAGCTCAAAAACCTGATTCGTGTCTGCAACCAGTTTTTCCAATATCGCAATACAGGAATCAATTTGTTCCTGACTAACTTTATTGGTTAATTGCTCATTTATAGGTTTCATAAAACACTGTTTCAAGCGGCAAATATAGCCATAAAAGACCAATACCATTTAAACATTCAAATGCCGCATAAAATTTGTTTCTTTTTAACTCTTATGTCGTCATAAAAAATAACCGTAGCAAAGGTTATGCTTAATTTTTCTTCCTAATCTGATCTAAAAATAATTCAAATTTTTAATACAACATTTAAACATTTAATTGGTATAATATCTAAAAATTGCTGCATTTTGAAATAGATTTTTGTTTTGAGCGCAAACTGCGTATTCTATGATAAAAAGCAAGAAAAAATTATAAAAAAACTCTGAACCAAAAATTTATTAACCGCAAAGCACGCAAATAAAAACCGCAAAGCACGCAAAAAAGTTTTAAATCTATTAAATTCTAATTTCATAAATCATCTTGCATATTCTATTATAAAAAGCAAGTAAAATATTAAAAACCAAATCCAGAATCTAAAATTCCTAAATCGTAATTCCTAATCCCGATAGCTCCTAAAATCCGCATGTCTATGTTATAGTGTGTCATTTTTAAGAATTTGAGAATGGAAATACTCCTGTTCCTTGTTTTCGAGATATTGTTGAACTGCTTTCTATTTTT
>JAQVGD010000243.1 GCA_028696945.1 Lutibacter sp. | reverse complement strand
AAGCATTGTAAGAGCCAATATAATCTTTTTTCAGTTCAATCAATTCAGTTTCAACAACATCATTGCCTGAACCCAATAAAAATATAGAAATATTGCCTTTTTGAAGTGCTTTTTCAAAGGATTCTGGAAATAAATCCGCGCCTTTTTCTCCAACCAGTCGCCCAATAAATGCAAAAAGTGGTTTTTTAAAGTCCAGATTATAAAGATTACATAACCATTTTTTATTGACGTCTCTTCCTTGTTGAACCGTTTCCAAATTATAATTTTCTACCAAATAAGCATCCGTTTCTGGATTCCAAACTTCCCAATCAATGCCATTTAAAATTCCTATACATTTTGCGCTTTCATGCCTTAACAAACTCTCAAGTCCATTCGCCTCTTTCTTCAATTCTTCCATATAACTTGGGGAAACTGTGGTTACTTTCCAAGCACATTTTATGGCAGACGCAAGTGGATTGATGTTTCCGTACCAATCTAACAATCCAACATTATTAAAGTTAAATTTGGGAATCAAACCGACTTTTTCATGCGAAAACCAACCCTGATATTGTGCATTGTGAATGGTAAGCACCGTTGGAATATTTTTTAACGCCGCATAATCGTTACATTGTGTCATCATAAAAGGAATCAATCCGGTATGATGGTCGTGGCAATGCACAATTGTTGGTTTTTCATCCCAAGTAAGCATCCAATTTAAAGCTGCAATCTGAAACGCCAAAAACCGATCTGTATCGTCAAAAGAATACACATAATCTGTGAACAACAATTCAGGAACATCCACCAAATAAAGGTTAAAACCTATATTATTATTGTTCAATGTTTTAATTTGATAGAAATATTCTTGTTTCCCCAATTTTAATTTTGAAGCAAATAAAACAGAAAATTCATTTTCTTTGGTAAATTTATTATCGTAAAAAGGCATCATTACTTCCGCAGTGAAACCTGCTACATTTTGATATTTCGGAAGTGCGCCTACAACATCCGCCAAACCGCCAACTTTCGCAACTGGATAACATTCTGCGCTTATGTGTGTTATTTTCATTCTTAGTATTTTATTTTAATATTTTTTTAGTCAATTTAAAAAAACGCCTTAAAACTTGGGCGTTCCCCCGCCGAAAAGGCGGGGTCGGGCTTTACATTGCAATCTGTCATTGCGAAGGAGCGTGGCAATCTGTTGAGTATATTACCTACCCACCGAAGGCAGGCTTCACAAACTCGCAATGCCAGGATTTTCATTTCAATCCCTAACGCAAATTGAACCAATAATTAAAAATAAATAATAATAAAATTTCTAGTGCTCTTTGCGGATTTACTTTGCAGCATTTACTGATAATAATCTTTAAATATTTGTAAATTTTATCATAGAACGCATACAAACAAAACATCAAAACAATTTTAAAATTCAGCTTTACTAATGCTGTTAATATTTGAATTTATTCATAAATATGAAATATGAAATTACAAAAAAATTCTGTAATATTTAAAGGTTTTAAAATATATATTTTAAGAAGACATACAGAAATAAAAAAGAGGAAAATTTTCATTATCCCTCTTTTTTATTAATAAATTAAACTATTTGTTTTGACTATCTTGCTTGAGCCGCTTGTTCCTTTTTTATCAAGTTTAATGCAGAACCTTCTTTAAACCATTCAATCTGACTCTGATTGTAAGTATGGTTTAATAGAATGATGTTTTTACTTCCATCAGCGTGAACCAATTCCAGAGACAATTGTTTACCTGGAGCAAATTTATCCAAATCCAAAAAGTTAAAAGTATCATCTTCCTGGATCAAATCATAATCTGCTTCATTGGCAAAAGTTAAGCCTAACATTCCCTGTTTTTTAAGGTTTGTTTCATGAATACGCGCAAAAGATTTCACAATAACTGCTGCAACACCCAAATGACGAGGTTCCATTGCTGCGTGTTCCCTTGAAGAACCTTCGCCGTAATTATGGTCGCCCACTACAATCGAGTAAATACCTGCGGCTTTATAAGCTCTTCCAGTATCTGGTACAGCGCCAAATTTGCCAGTCAATTGATTTTTAACCTTGTTGGTTTCTTTGCCAAATGCATTCACCGCTCCAATTAAACAGTTATTTGAAATATTGTCTAAATGTCCGCGAAAACGCAACCAAGGACCTGCCATAGAAATGTGGTCGGTGGTACATTTTCCATAGGCTTTTATCAGTAATTTAGCACCTTTTACTTCCGTTCCAATCGGTTTAAATGGTGTTAACAATTGCAATCTTTCGGAAGTTGGACTTACAACAACTTCTATTTTGCTTCCGTCTTCAAATGGGGCAACAAACCCTGCATCTTTAACATCAAAACCATTTGGAGGCAATTCAAAACCAGTTGGTTCTGTAAATTTAACTTCCACACCGTCTTGGTTAATCAACGAATCAGTCATCGGATTGAAATCCAACCTACCAGATATTGCAATGGCAGCGACCATTTCTGGAGAAGCCACAAATGCGTGGGTATTCGGATTTCCGTCTGCTCTTTTTGAAAAGTTTCTGTTGAAAGAGTGAATAATGGTGTTTTTTTCCTGCTTTTCAGCACCTTCTCTATCCCACTGACCAATACAAGGTCCACAAGCATTGGTAAATATTTTGGCGTTTAAATCTTCAAAAATGGTTAATAAACCATCTCTTTCAGCCGTAAAACGCACTTGTTCAGAACCCGGATTGATTCCAAATTCAGCTTTTGCAACAATTTTATTGTCCACTGCCTGTTTTGCAACCGATGCCGCTCTTGATAAATCTTCATAAGAAGAATTTGTACAAGACCCTATTAATCCCCATTCCACTTTTAAAGGCCAATCGTTTTTTGTTGCTTTTTCGGTCATTTCTCCAACTGGTGTAGCCAAATCTGGCGTAAACGGACCGTTTAAATGAGGTTTTAAATCCGATAAATTAATTTCAATAACTTGATCGAAATATTTTTCAGGATTTGCATACACTTCATCATCTCCAGTTAAATATGATGCAATTTTATTGGCTTCATCAGCCACATCATTACGGTCGGTTGCGCGCAAATAACGTTCAATTGATTCATCATACCCAAAAGTGGAAGTTGTGGCACCTATTTCAGCACCCATATTACAAATAGTACCTTTTCCTGTGGCCGACAACGCTTTAGCACCTTCTCCAAAATATTCAACAATGGCACCAGTTCCGCCTTTTACGGTTAAAATACCTGCAACTTTTAAAATCACGTCTTTTGGTGCTGTCCAGCCAGACAATTTTCCCGTTAATTTAACGCCAATCAATTTTGGAAATTTCAATTCCCAAGCCATTCCAGCCATAACATCAACAGCATCTGCACCTCCTACGCCAATAGCGATCATTCCCAATCCACCAGCATTTACGGTATGTGAGTCTGTTCCAATCATCATTCCTCCCGGAAATGCGTAATTTTCAAGTACCACTTGATGGATAATTCCTGCACCCGGTTTCCAAAAACCAATTCCGTATTTGTTAGATACTGAAGCCAAGAAGTTAAATACTTCACTGCTGTTATTTAATGCGGCCTGTAAATCCTTATCAGCACCAATTTTGGCTTGAA
>JAQVGD010000242.1 GCA_028696945.1 Lutibacter sp. | reverse complement strand
AAAAGAATCTGCCGAAGAAATTTTAAAAATTAATAATTTGCCGATCCTATCAACTTCCGAAAAAAAACAGCCTTCTAATTTTTTTTGAAAAACACTCGGGCTGTTTTTGATTGTTTTAGAGCTTACAACTTTAACTTTTTCAATTTTTTTCCGCAATATATTTCTTCTCAAATCCTGTCTAATTGTCTCAACTTCCGGCAATTCTGGCATTCTAAAATTTGACATTACCGCAAAAAAGCGCCAAGCGCGTAAAAATTTGCAACAATGCCTTTTATAATTTAATTAACAAAACTAAGCCCACGCTGATCAAAAAAACTTCAATCGCGAACAATTTCAAAAAACTTATTTCAATTTTATCTGGATTAATCAACATATTTTTTAATATTTATTTTATGACCATATTCTACAATATTTTTTATAATTTTTCAAGTCTTGTACGATTGCATAGTCAAGGTTACCTTTTCAACAGGAATTACGTATAAAGAATTAAATAATGAACTGGTAATTTTTTGAATTGGGGTTAATTTATTCATTCCGTAACCGCCGTGCTTTCGTTGTTCATTGTAATATACGAGCCAGAGCTGTAGATTGTAGTTGATTAAACTAATGTCATCATGAATACTACAATATCTCCAGAAAAACTTGTGTTTGATAGTTTTGTGAAATCGTTCAATTTTGCCGTTCTGTTTGGGGGTATGAGCATCATTGACTATTACTTCAATACCGACAGTTTTGCAAAATGCCTTGATCTTGTTCTTGCTACGATTATCAATTCGAATTCGTTTGATTTCGAATGGAGCGTGTTTAATCAAGTATTTAATAAAGTCAATGGCATTATCCGCAGTTTCCCGGTCATACATTTTGGCTACTACGAAACGAGAACAATCATCAATAGCATCAAAACAACATATCTGTCTACCACGTCCAAAGGGATAACAGGCGTCTAATTGTAGCTCTTCTCCGGGCGTTTCCAGACAATATAATTGGGTTTTTTCACGTTCTATTGGAATATATTCCAATCCATAACGAATGCGTTTGCGCTTAAGTATTCTGTAGATAGTTGATTGATCTAACTCGATTTGGTATTTATCAAACAGTATTTCCGATAATTCTATTGTTCCTTCGTTGGTGTTATTTCTGGCCAATTCGCAAACAATATCTTCCAGCCATTCCGGCGTCCTGTTTTTGGCATTACTGTCCTTTTTGGGTCCGGGTGGCTTTGGAATTAAGGCTGTTTCACCTTTTTCAATATATTCCTTTTTGAGGCGGGAAAATGCCTTGGGGTGCATATTCAGCAATTTGGCTCCGTCCAGACATTTTATTTTCCTGGCTATACAGGAGTCTAATATTTCTTTTTTCATAGCGATTAGCGTTTCCTGAGTGTTTCTTCTTGGCATATTGATGGAAATTATTATTTAAATAATCTTCCCACCATATCACACGAGAACGAAATCCAAAAGGTAACCCTAATTGCTGCAATTGTAACATCAAAAAGTCAAATTTCAATAAATAAACATCGCATCTCCGTAGCTGTAAAAACGATATTTTTTATCAATGGCTTCTTGGTAGGCTTTTTTGATTTTGTCCTGTCCCGCCAAAGCGCTCACCAGCATAAGGAGGGTTGATTTGGGTAAATGAAAATTGGTAATCATAGCATCAACTATTTTAAATTTGTAGCCGGGATAGATGAAGATATTAATTGGTAATTGGTACGTAGTTAATTGGTTGATTGGTTTTTTTATTTCTAGAGACAATACCCCTTCCAATGTCCGCAGTGAAGTTGTCCCGACTGCAATTATTCTTCTCTTTTCTTTTTTGGCCTTAAATATTTTTTGGGCAACTTCTTTATTTATTTCAACAAACTCGGCGTGCATTTTATGTTTTTTTATATTGTCAACTTTAACTGGCGCAAAAGTACCGAGTCCGACATGCAGAGTCACATATTCAATTTGCACGCCTTTGTTTTTTATTTTTTTGAGTAAGCGCGGAGTAAAATGAAAGCCGGCTGTCGGCGCTGCCACTGAACCGACTTTATTATTATCGGCGTAAACCGTCTGATAATCCTGGGTATCAGAAACCCTGTTGGGTTTCAGATACCTTTGCGGATTTCTTTGTTTTTCTATATACGGTGGAATAGGAACTTTCCCTATCTTCTCAACCAGCTTCATGAAATCATTACCTGTTTTATTAAACTCTACTTCCCACGTCCCATCATTATTATTTTTTAAAATTTTACACTCTAAATTGTTATCAAATTTTATTTCTAAATCTTCTTTCACTCTCCCTCCCAAAATACAATTCCATAATTCCCCCTTCAGTCTCGCCACCTCCTCAAGAAGAAGCGAGGACGAATTAACACGCTGATGCAAAAAAACTTCAACTTGTCCGCCGGTTTCTTTGTGCCCGATCAAACGAGCCGGAAAAACTTTTGAATTATTTAAAACCAAAACATCTCCTCTCTGCAAATAATCAAGCAAGTCATGAAAATACTGATGCCGGATTTCACCGCTTAATTTATCCAATAAAAGAAGCCGCGAGTGATCTCGCGGTTTTGTTGGTTCGGTAGCAATCAATTCTTTGGGCAATTTATAATCAAAGTCGCTTAATTTCATAATTCATTTTTTTCTTCTTCCTCCATTTCTTTTCTGTGAATTTTTTTGTTGCGCTCCACTTGTCGGATAATCAAGTCACGAATTTTTTCCGGGTGCGGAACATCATCAAACACAAATCTCTGCTTGGCGCCGGCGGTCTGAATATGAACATCGCCGTATTTCAAAATAGTCGGAAAAATTCCATGCACTTCACTGGCAACATCCTGAACTCTAAAAAGCCTTTGTTCGGCGATCGTGCGGGAAAAAAATCCGTCTTGGCGGATGTCTATAATCCGCTCATTTGTCACAATCCAAATATCCAAATAATAATCAATAAAACGAAAAAAGAAAAACAGCCAGATAAACAAAAAATAAAAGCTGGCGCAAAAAACTAAAACCGGAAAAAAAATCGGGCTTTCTAGTATTTTAATAAAAAAAGTCTCTTTGCCGGCGTAATAAAAAACAAAAGGCACGATCATTAAAAAAATGAAAACAAGCGCTTTTTTAATCAAAATAAAAATGTGCTTTCTGACAATTTTTTTAATCTCCTCATTGGGAAGCTGGCCGGGAAGCCTAAATTTTGAAAGCATAAAATTAAATGCCGGGACCGAAATCAAAAGGGTCGTTAAAAATTGAAACTTGAAAGTTCCAATCTATCCCGATTAAATAATTAAAGGTAACTGCCAAAATAAAAAATGAAACCGACAAAAACACAAAAGTAGTAAAAAAGGTGGTGAAATTTTTGAATCCAAACTTGAACATGTGATAAACTGCCACCAAGCTCAAAATAAACCAAATCAACAAAAAGGCGAAATAAATGTAAAGCAAAATGTAGAGAGGGAATGACATAAAGCGCGCAACTCATACCGCGAACTCATACCGCGATAAAATCAAAAGTTATAATTTTATAATTTAAATTTACTTAGTATTTAATTCTTGTTTCCGGGGATTTTTATAGCAACTTATTTTTCTTTCTACCTAGATGCTTGTACGCTGTATCT
>JAQVGD010000062.1 GCA_028696945.1 Lutibacter sp. | reverse complement strand
GGTATCGCACATTCCTTTATTGTCTATCGGCTTTAATTGTGCTTTGGGCGCCAGTCAGTTAACGCCGCATTTAGAGGTGTTGGCAAGAAAATCGAACCTCCCAGTTTCGGCGCATCCAAATGCCGGATTGCCAAATGCTTTCGGGGAATATGATGAAACGCCAGAACAAATGGCAGATCAAATTAAAACCTATCTGGACAAACATTTGGTGAGAATTATTGGCGGTTGCTGCGGCACAACACCAGCACATATCAAGGCCATTGCCGATTTGGTCAGTAATTATTCGTAGGGACAGGTCGGTACGGACAACTCGCGAGTTGTCCATACAAAAACAAGAAAAACATGAGCATTAAAGAAAATATAGGAAAAAACCAAAAGAAATGGCTAAAGCTGTCTGGATTAGAACCGCTAATTTTGAATGCAAACAGCAATTTCATCAATGTTGGTGAACGTACAAATGTGGCGGGTTCCCGCAAGTTTTTACGGCTGATTAAAGACGAAAAATTTGATGAGGCACTTGCCATTGCAAGGCATCAGGTTGATGGCGGTGCGCAAATTATTGATATAAACATGGACGATGGCTTGATTGACGGAAAAGAAGCCATGGTTCAATTTCTGAATTTAATAGCTTCTGAACCCGATATTTCTCGTGTTCCGGTGATGATCGACAGTTCAAAATGGGAAATTATTGAAGCCGGATTGCAGGTGGTTCAGGGAAAATGTGTGGTAAACTCCATCAGCTTAAAAGAGGGAGAAGCTACATTTATCAAGCAGGCAAAATTGATAAAGCGTTATGGTGCCGCAGTTATTGTGATGGCTTTTGATGAGGTTGGCCAAGCCGACAATTTCCAAAAAAGAATTGAAATTGCCGAGCGTTCGTACCGCATTTTGGTCGATAAGGTTCAGTTTCCTTCAGAAGACATTATTTTCGATTTAAATATTTTTCCGGTGGCGACAGGAATGGATGAGCACAAAAGAAATGCCCTCGATTTTATTGAATCGACACGCTGGGTTCGTGAAAATTTACCTAATGTGAGCGTAAGCGGCGGCGTGAGTAATGTTTCGTTTTCTTTCAGGGGAAATGATTCGGTGCGCGAAGCCATGCACTCGGTGTTTTTATACCACGCCATCAAAGCGGGAATGAATATGGGCATCGTAAATCCGACCATGTTGGAAGTTTATGATGAAATTCCGAAAGAATTGCTAGAACGTGTTGAAGATGTTATTTTAAACAGAAGAGACGACGCCACAGAGCGATTGTTATCTTTTGCCGAAAGTGTCATTAGTTCCGTAAAAGAACATAAAGTGGATTTGTCCTGGCGTGAAAAACCCTTACAGGAAAGAATTACGCATGCCTTGGTAAAAGGTGTGGATGAATTTATTTTGGAAGATGTTGAAGAAGCGAGAATCCAAGCCGAAAAACCTATAGAAGTAATCGAACAGCACTTAATGACCGGGATGAATGTGGTGGGCGATTTGTTTGGTTCGGGTAAAATGTTTTTGCCGCAGGTGGTGAAATCTGCCCGAGTGATGAAACGTGCCGTTGCTTATTTACAGCCGTATATTGAAGCCGCAAAAAGCCCCCTAACCCCTACTTCGACTTCGCTCAGTACAGGCTCGGAAGGGGGAATTAAAACTACGCAACATTGGAAAACGGCTGATCCTTTAAATTACAGGTTGTTAAAGGAGTTTTCCCTTAAAATGCGCAATGAACCAACCGATGCAGAAAGGCTTTTATGGTACGTTTTAAGCGGAAAAAAATTGGATGGTTATAAAATCAGGAGACAACATATCATTGGGAATTATATTGCGGATTTTATTTGTTTAAAAACGAATTTAATTATTGAAATTGATGGATCAATACATCAATTGCCAGAAAATAAAGTAAGTGATAAAGAACGAACAAAATGGCTGGAAGAAGAAGGATATCGCGTTATTCGTTTTACAAATGAGGAGGTATTATCCAATTTGGATGAGGTATTGGATAAAATAATAAAAGCGTTGGCGGTTCCCCCTTCGGGGGTTAGGGGGCTGGGGGCTGGAAAAATATTGCTCGCAACCGTTAAAGGTGATGTGCACGATATCGGAAAAAATATTGTGGGCGTGGTGCTGAATTGCAACAATTATGAGATTATCGATTTGGGTGTGATGGTTTCGGCACAAAAAATAATTGAAACCGCCAAAAGTGAAAATGTGGATGTGATTGGATTGAGCGGACTTATAACGCCATCTTTGGATGAAATGGCTTATGTTGCCGAAGAAATGGAACGCCAAAATTTCAAAGTTCCGCTGTTGATTGGTGGCGCCACCACCTCAAAAGCACATACAGCGGTTAAAATTGACACCCAATATTCCAATGCGGTAATTTACGTAAATGACGCTTCACGGGCAGTTACGGTTGTCGGGAATTTGATAAACGACAACAACACGACGGTTGATTATGTCAAAAGTATCAAGGACGATTATGTGATTGTTCGGGAAGGTTTTTTTAGCCGATCCAACAGAAAAGAATATTTATCCTTGGCTGATGCCCGAGAAAACAAGTTTAAAATTGATTGGAATTCTGCGAACATTGCAGTTCCAAACTTTTTGGGAATTAAAGTGATTGAAGATTTGGACTTGGGTAAATTGGTTGAATATATAGACTGGGCTCCGTTTTTCAGAACTTGGGAATTGCACGGAAAATACCCCGAAATTTTAATCGATGAGGTAATTGGCGAAACAGCGACCATTTTATTTAATGATGCCAAAAAACTGCTTCAAAAAGTAATGGATGAAAAATTGCTGAAGGCAAAAGCCATCTTCGGAATTTTCCCTGCAAATGCTGTAAATGATGATGATATTGAAGTATATGCTGATGAAACTAAAACGAAGATTAAAGCCAAATTTTTGACTTTGCGCCAGCAGTTGAAAAAGAAAGAAGGAATACCAAGTATGGCCTTGGCTGATTTTGTAGCACCAAAGGAAAGCAATATTACGGATTATATGGGCGCTTTTTGTGTTTCCACCGGATTTGGAACCGCAGAATTGGCGGCTGAATTTGAAAAGAATCACGATGATTATAATTCGATTTTGATCAAAGCATTGGCCGACAGGCTGGCAGAAGCTTTTGCGGAATATTTACATAAAAAAGTACGGACTGAATATTGGGGTTATGCGGCTTCAGAAATTTTGACCAGTGAAGAATTGATAAAAGAAAGTTATAAAGGTATTCGTCCGGCTCCAGGCTATCCCGCCTGCCCAGACCACACCGAGAAATTAACAATATGGGAGCTTTTAAAAGTGAAGGAAAACATTGGTGTTGAACTTACGGAAAGTTTGGCAATGTGGCCGGCAGCATCGGTTTCTGGCTATTATTTTGGGAATGAAAATGCCAAATATTTTGGGGTTGGAAAAATTACGGAAGAGCAAGTAAAGGATTTCGCGGTCAGGAAAAATATGGATTTTGAAATAGCCAAGAAATGGCTACGACCTAATTTATCGGATTAAGCCCCCTAGCCCCGAAGGGGGAATTAATGAATGATAATTAACAATTTGAAAGGAAATTAAAAAAATTCATAAATCAAAATTCATAAATCGTAATTCTATTTGCGTTAGCGATTGAAGCGGTATCCTTTTTTGAAATAAAATGGAAAAAAAGATTTAGCGAAAAGCGCGACCTGAAAGGAAACGCGCAAAAAAAGTTAAAATATAAAATATAAAATATTAAAAGTTGAAAGTTGAAAGTTGAAATGTTTAATCGTTTAGTATAACTTGAAACCTGAAACCTTAAACTTGCAACAAACATATAGCAACCAATAGAATGAAAGTAACCGATCACATAATACAAGCCAAAGGAAAAACATTGTTTTCATTTGAGATTGTGCCGCCGCAAAAAGGGCAAAACATAGAGGAATTGTACGACAATATTGATCCGCTGATGGAATTTAAGCCGCCTTTTATTGATGTGACCACATCGAGAGAGGAACACGTTTATATTGCGAAAGGAGAGGGTCTTTTAGAACAAAAAATTACGCGGATGCGGCCGGGAACTGTGGGAATTTGCGCATCTTTAAAATATAAGTACAATGTTGATGCGATTCCGCATGTGTTGTGTGGCGGATTTACAAAGGAAGAAACAGAATATTTGTTGGTGGATTGCCATTATTTGGGATTGGATAATGTGATGGCTTTGAGAGGAGATGCGATGAAACATGAAAAGTATTTTCAACAAACCAAAGGTGGACATCAATATGCAAACGGATTGGTGGCTCAAATCAGCGATTTAAATAAGGGAAAATACTTGCACGAAATAGTGGAAACTTTATACAAACCAAATTTTTGTATTGGGGTTGCTGGTTATTCGGAAAAACATATGGAATCGCCGAGTTTGGATGCCGATTTGCGAAGGCTGAAAGAAAAAATTGATGCAGGTGCCGATTATGTGGTAACGCAAATGTTTTTCGACAATCAGAAATTTTTTGATTTTGTGGAGAAAGCACGTGCTATGGGGATTACAGTTCCAATTATTCCTGGGATAAAACCCATCGCCATAAAACGCCATTTACAGGTACTTCCGCAGGTTTTTAAACTGGATTTGCCAGACGCACTGATTTCAGAAATAGAAAAGTGCAGCAACAATGAACAAGTGAGAGAAGTTGGCATTGAATGGACCATTGCGCAATCTAAAGAGTTGGTGGCCAAAGGCGTTCCTGTCGTTCATTTTTATTCCATGGGAAAATCGGACAATATTAAAGCCATAGCGAAAGAAGTGTTCTAAAAATGTGGATTTGTAGAAGTGTTTAATTTTTTAATCTAAAATTTATCCTAATTTTAATCTATAATTCATTCTAATTTTAATCTAAAATCTATCCTAATTTTAATCTATAATTCATTCTAATTCATAATGGACAGGTCGCGACCTGTCCGTACGATTAGAATATAATTTTTTAATCGTTTAATCTTTCAATGATTAAATATATAAATGGCTCCATAAATAAAAGTAATGTTGGTTAAGTGGTTATGGTAAATTATTTGATTACTTTTGTACCCTAGAAGAGAAATTAATAATTAAAAAAATAGAGTATGGCAATTGAAGTAACAGATGCAACTTTTGATGAAGTGGTATTAAAATCGGATAAACCAGTGATGGTTGATTTTTGGGCGGCTTGGTGTGGACCTTGTAGAATGGTAGCACCAATTATGGATCAATTAACTACAGAATATGAAGGAAAAGCGGTAATCGCTAAAGTGGATGTGGATGCAAATCAGAAATTTGCTGCGGAATATGGTGTAAGAAATATACCTACTGTCTTGGTATTTAAAAATGGCGAAGTCGTTGAAAAACAAGTGGGTGTTGCACCAAAAGCAACTTATGCCCAAAAAATTGATGCGCATTTATAAGCGATAATTTTAAGACAATTAATGGAAAAGGCTTGACAATTTGTCGGGCTTTTTCTATTTATACACTATATTTACAAGATTCAAATTTAAAATAATGACCGGTATTTCATTAGAAAATATTTCCGAATTACACAATCTTGAATTGTTGGCAAAACAGGTGGTGGAAGGATTTATTACCGGCATGCACAAGAGTCCGTTTCACGGTTTCTCCGTTGAATTTGCGGAACATATCAATTACAACCAGGGCGAAAGCACGCGTCATATAGATTGGAAATTATACGCAAAAACCAGAAAACTGTATGTAAAACGCTATGAAGAAGAAACCAATTTGCGATGTCATTTAATTATCGACAATTCGGCTTCCATGCACTTCCCGATAGTGAAAAATCCTTCGATGGATAATTTAACGAAAATTGCTTTTTCGGCAATTGCCTCTGCAGCCTTAATAGAACTGTTAAAACGTCAGAGAGATGCTGTAGGACTCAGTATTTACAGCGATATCAATGAATATTATGCCCCTGCAAAAGGAAGTGAGCGTCACAGGAGAATGGTAATGGCCCATTTGGAAGATTTGCTGAAGCAATCTTCCAAAAAAACGACGGAAACCTATAAATTTTTACACGAAATAGCAGAAAAAATAAGCAGAAGGTCGCTTATTTTTTTATTTACGGATATGTTTCAGACCAACAGAAGCGAAAGGGAATTGTTTGAAGCTTTGCGCCATTTAAAACACAACAAACATGAGGTTGTTTTGTTCCATACGTTTGACGGGAAACTGGAATTGGATTTCGATTTTGGAGACAAACCCAAAAAATTTGTTGATGTAGAAACTGGAGAACAGCTGAATTTATATGCCTCATCGGTAAAAAAGAATTATAAAATGGCTGTTGAGTCTTATTTTAATGATTTGAAGTTGAAGTGTATGCAATACAAAATAGACTATGTACCCGTGGACATCAATAAAGGGTTCAACCAGATTCTAATATCCTATCTCATAGGCCGAAAAAGATTTTTGTAATATTTATTGGAAAAACCTTTGCCAATACAAAAAACGCTGTTATATTTGCATCCGCTAAGAGCAACGGTTTGGTAGTTCAGCTGGTTAGAATGCCTGCCTGTCACGCAGGAGGTCGCGGGTTCGAGTCCCGTCCAGACCGCTTAATAAAGCAAATTAAAACCTTAACAATCTTGTAATGAGAAAGTTAAGGTTTTTTCATTTCCGTTTTACTCAACCGTTACGAAAATTAGGAATCAAGTCTAAAAGTTGTGTAATTTTAGGTTTATGCAAAAATATTTGGAATCAAGTCTAAAAGTCTATTAAAAGTTACCGCAAAAAATAAATTCTAATTTAATATTTAAATAATCTGGTTAGGAGAGATATTTAATCAAATATTTAGGTTTGTAACACAAAACAAGATATTTTTGAAAATACGTCTAAATTATTTAAAAATTTGAAAACTAAAATTTTATTTCTTGGCATTTTGGCTTTAATTGTTATCTCTTGTAACAATAGGCAAACTTCCGTTAAATCTATTACATCACCCTCAAATTTACAATTGGATGTTCATGCTGAAACAACAGATACCATAAATAATGTTTTTAAAGACACTTCAAAAAATTCAGCAGCAAATTACTTTATAGAACAGTTAGACAATACCAAAGGACTTTCAAACAGTTCCGTGAATACCATATTTCAGGATTCGGAAAATTTACTTTGGATTGGCACTTGGGATGGTTTAAATCGCTTTGATGGCAGTAAATTTAAAATTTATAGACCTGAGTTAAATAATGAAAATAGCCTCAGCAACCAGGTAATACTGAAAATTGGGGAAGACAATACGGATCGAATTTGGATATTGACTATGCATGGTATAAACAGATACGACAAAAAAAAGAATGTGTTTCAGCGCTTTTATTTTTCCAGAAAAAACGATCCTCCTTTGTCGGAATCTGAATTCAATATGGCTCTTGATGGTGCTAAAAAAGTTTTTTGTGCGGTAAAGGATTGGGGAATTGGCTACTTTGACGGTAACGATTTTCAATTGTTGAATGCCAAAACGCTTCCGCAGAAATCGGTTAAAAAGATGGAGTTCACGCCAAAAGGGGAATTGTTGGTATTATTTGAAAATAATGAATTGTATACCCTAGTTTTTGAGACAGATGATGCCGGTAAAATCACCATTTCAAAAGCGGAAATGGCCTTAAGCAATATTAGAGAATTTGGGATATTGTCCAATCAAAAAATTTATGTCATTTTAAATGCAGGAGATGCTGGCATCTATTCATTATCGAACAAAAACAAACAAGCAATAAACGGAAAGAATATTCAAAAGATAATAGGAAATACTCCAGAAGGTATTGTGGTGTCTGACAAACTCGAATATTTTTTAATTGATAGGGAAGGAGATATCGTTAATAAACCTTGGCTGAAACATCTCAAAAATCAAAAAATTACCACATTAACTTATGGAAGCGAAAATATAATTTGGACAGGTACTGATGGGGATGGAATTTTTAAAATGTATCCACTTAGAAAGTCTTTTAATTTAATTTCAAAAACCCAGGTTCCTGAGTTGGATGGGGGCATTGTTAGGGCTTTTTTGGAAGTGGAGGAAAATTCTTTTTGGGTTGGAACAAAAGGAAAAGGTCTGTTCCGTTTTTCTTCTAAATTTTATCAGAATCTGAACAAACCTTTAAAATATCATACTTTTAATGAAAGTAACAGTTCAATTAACAATGCGGTATTTGCGCTTTCCAAAGGGAAAGACAGCCTAGTTTTTATTGGAACAGACGGTGACGGGATTAATATTTACGATTTAAAAAAATCAAAACTTATTGATTGGCCAGAAATTATTGGAAATGAACTGTGTGAATATTTTAAGTCAACCTATACGATTTATCAAGACGAAAACGGATTTTTATGGCTTGGAACCAATGGATATGGAATGATTCGTTTCAAAATAGAACGCTCAGGAGAAAAGTTAAAAGTTACACAGTTTAAGCAATTTCTTGCCGATAATGATATAGAAGGATCGTTAAGCAGCAATATCATTTTCTCTATAGTCCCAAAAAATAATAATGAACTTTGGATTGGAACGAGACTGGGTGGATTAAATCTTTTCAACAAAGAATCAGGATTATTTAAAGTTTACAAAAGCATAAAAGACAATCCGAAAAGTCTATCCAATAATGATATTTTATGTTTGCATATTGACACTGAAAACAGACTTTGGATAGGAACAAGTTTTGGATTGAACTTATTGGAAGATTATAAAAATAATGGGAAAGTCGTTTTTAAAAGTTTTACAGTTAAAGATGGACTTCCAAACAATACCATCCATGGAATTGTTACCGACAAGAAATCCAACTTATGGATAAGCACAAATTTTGGCTTGTCTAATTTTATAATCAATAAACCTAAATTTATTAATTATGCAAAAAATGAAGGTTTGCAGAACAATGAATTTGCAGATGGGGCTTATTATCAAAATCTTTCATCGGATTTTGTTTTTATGGGCGGAATAAAAGGGTTTAATTATTTTCTGCCTTCAAAAATAGAAGAATCAACCCTGATTCCAGATATTCTTATCGATAAAATTAGCGGGCAAAATCAAGAGGTTCCCTATTATCAAAGTTTAGTGGTTTCTCCTGATTCAAATACATTTCCATCAATTGCATTAAATTACGATCAAAACTTTTTCGACATTGAATTGGCAGCTTTAACCTACATAAATAGTGAAAAATGCCAATATGCATACCAACTGAGAAATTTTGACCAGGAATGGAATATGATTGGTAACCGAAGAATTATATCTTTTACCAATGTTCCGCAAGGGTCTTATTCATTGTGGATAAAATGGTCAAATAGTGACGGAATTTGGAGCAATCCTGTTCATGCCATAGACATTAAGGTTAAACCAATTTTTTGGCAATCAAATGTGGCGATTGTAATTTATATGGTCTTGTTTTTTCTTTTTATGCTGTTTGTTTGGAGTTATTATAACAAACAGTATTCCTTGAGGCAAAATATTTTTTTCAGAAAAAGAGAGGAGGAAATTCATCAAAACAGATTGACCTTTTTCACCAATATCGCCCACGAGTTTCAAACGCCTTTAACTTTAATTGTAGGGCCTGTCCAAAAACTTTCTGAAGCTGAAAATCTCAGTGAAAAAAATCAGAGATTTATAAATATGATTCAAAGAAATTCTTCAAGGTTACTCTTCCTAACACAACAACTTCTTGAATTTAGAAAAGCTGAAGATGATCATCTAGGAGTCGTGGTAAGCCAATTTGACCTTGTTAATTTGGCGGAGCAAATTGCAGAGTTATTTGATGAATGGGCCTTGGAAAAAAATATTGAGTACAATCTGGAACTGCCATCAGAATTAACAGGCTGGTTTGATAAAGATAAAATTGAAAAGATAATTTTTAATCTTTTGTCCAATGCTTTTAAATATACGCCAAAAAAAGGCAAAATAAAATTGCAGTTTTTTATTCAAGGCATTGATACGAAGCAACTTTATATTAAAGTTTCGAACACTGGAAAAGGCATTTCAAAAGAAAAATTAGACTCTTTGTTTGATCGATTTTTCTTAGCTGATAACGGAGAGAAATCGGATGTTAATACACTTAGGACAGGGATAGGATTGGCATTTATAAAAAGTCTGGTTACGGTATTGAGAGGTAAAATTGAGGTGTCTAGTAAAGCAAATAAAATAACAATCTTTACAGTTATACTTCCTTGTGGTAGAGAATCATTTAATAAAAGTGAATTGGATGTGGGGGATACTCAAATTTTAATTTCTCACCATTTTAAAAATTTGCTTGACAATGAGGGAGTTGGTTTTGAAGATACTCCAAGCAAGTTAGCATCACTCGAAGTTCTTCTAGACAAACGTAAGGTTGTGTTAATTGTAGAGGATGAAAGAGAAATACAATTATTTTTGAATGATTTGTTGAAAGACAAATATAAAATTCTTCTTGCTAATAACGGTTTAGAGGCGATGGAAATTATGAAAAGTGAGATTCCCGATATTATCGTTAGTGATGTAATGATGCCAAAGATGGATGGAATAGCACTTTGTGAAAAAGTTAAAAGCGATAATAGAACATGTCATATTCCTGTAATAATGCTTACCGCGAAAACCTCTGTTTTACATCGCATAGAAGGGATAGAAAGTGGCGCAAATTCTTATATCCCAAAACCATTTTATCCCGATCATTTACTGGTTAGAATACAAAAACTTCTTGAGGAAAGAGAACTTATATTAAAACACTTGACGCACGATACCTTTTTAGATAATATAAAGAATCTCCCTGTTGATAACAATGACAAAGAACTGTTGAGAAAGGTTATTGAATTAATACGCGATAATATAGAAAATGAAAATCTGCAAAGCCAATTCATTGAAGAAGAGCTAAGAATTAGTAGTTCACAATTGTACAGAAAAATTAAACAAATATTTGGTTTTTCGCCTGGAGATTTAATACGAACTATTCGGTTAAAGCATGCCGCTGAACTTTTGCGAAAAAGTAATTTTACGGTATCTGAGGCGTGTTATAAATCAGGTTTTAACAACCGATCTTATTTCTACAGGGAATTTAAAAAAATGTACAATAGTACTCCTAAAAATTATCAACTAAAGTATAAATCTACCACCCAAATTATTTAATAATCTGACATTCAATAATTTAAACACTAGTGTACACTTTTGGTTAAATAGTGTACATAGTTATTTATGCAACCCCTTAGATTTGTGCTATAACGTTATAGTTCACAACTATAAGAAATCATTTAATTATCATAATTTTCAAAACAATGAAAAAAATTAACCAATTTACTAATCAATTTAATTCCTTATTATGATGGAAAAAAGTACTATTTATAAACTATTTTTAATTTGGACATTATTATCCGGAGGCATTTTTTATGCGCAGACGGTTACGGGCGTTGTGTCAAATGCAAATGGTGTGTTACCTGGAGTAAACGTTGTTATAAAAGGAACAACTTTGGGAACGGCAACCGATTTTGACGGAAATTATATCCTTCAAAATGTAGACTCAAATGCAGTTTTGGTTTTTAGCATGATAGGGTTTACCACAAAAGAGATTAATGTTGATGGAAAAAGCAGTATCAATGTGGTGTTGTCTGAAGATTCACAATCTTTGGATGAAGTTGTTCTTGTTGGATATTCCTCAAGAAAAAAATCAACCTTAACAGGAGCTATCGCTATTGTTGATATGGCTGATATGGAAAGAACAAGGGTAACAAATGTTGCGCAAGCTTTACAAGGTCAAGTAGCAGGTGTGCAAGTAACATCAAGTACAGGAGCACCAGGAGACCCAATCGAAGTTAGGATACGAGGGGAAGGAACAATTGGAAATAACAATCCATTGTATGTTGTGGATGGAATACCGTCAAGGGATATCAATTTTTTAAATCAGGCTGACATTAAAACAATGACTGTATTAAAGGATGCTGCTGCAGCCGCAATTTATGGTTCAAGAGCTTCTGGCGGTGTGGTATTAATTACAACTAAAAGTGGTGCCAAAGGAAAAACAAGTTTTGATGTAAGTTATTACACTGGACTTCATAATGCTTCTAACCTTCCAGATATGTTAAACACGGAACAGTACATGAATACAGTTGAAAAGGCGTGGAATAATTCTGACAGAACTGGAACCAATCCATATACTGCAGATAAAGGTAGGTCAGATTTTTCTGATACGGACTGGTTAAATGAATTGTTTGAAACGGGAAAATCCCAAAATTTACAATTTACAGCGAGTGGAGGAAGTGATAAAGTCCAATTCTTAATTTCATTGGGTTATTATGATCAGGATGGAATTGTAATTTTTGACAACGATAAATACCAAAAACTAAATTACAGAACCAATCTTAATGCAGATTTAACTGATCGCTTAAAAATTGGAACAAATCTTCAATTATCGTATGCAACGCAGGATAAATTATCATCAAAAGGAGATGAGCCAGGTATTATTAGGCATGCCTTATTAAGACCTCCGGTAATTGGGGTTTACAAAGATGTGAATGATCCTACTTATTCTGTAAGGGATCCTTTTACTGATTTGCCATTTTATGTACATAATGATAGAGATAATGGAGGATGGGAAAGTGATAAATATGAATGGACGTCTAATCCAATTGCACTAGCCTATTTTACAGATGATGTTCGAAAGGATTTTAGAACATTTGGAAATGTGTATGCAGAATACGCCTTTTTACAAGATAAAGAGTTGATATTTAGAACCAACATTGGGGTTGATTTATCATTCATTCACAACAAAGCGTTTGGTGAAAATTTTGGAGATGATGACGGTGGAGGTAATGATACCGATAAAGGACTAGGAAGACAAAACCGACCAAATAATTTGAATGAAGAAAGAGGTGAAGAACACACAATTACGTTCAACAACACTTTAAACTATACTAAAACATTAAATGATAAACATGATTTAAGCTTATTGGCAGGAACCGAATTTATTGACAATTACAGTTCTTCAATTGGTGCTAGCAGAGCCCGTTTTGATATAACAGATGATACGTTTAGATATCTTGATTACGGCGGTACAGATGCTGATTTATGGAATGGTGGAAGCGCGTCTGAATGGTCGTTGTTTTCTTTGTTTGGATCCGCGTCCTATGTATTTGATAATAAATATATGGTTACGGCAAACATGAGAGCTGATGCTTCTTCACGTTTCTCAGATAAGAATCGTTGGGGATATTTTCCTTCTATTT
Organism: Lutibacter sp.; assembly: GCA_028696945.1. Lineage (GTDB taxonomy): Bacteria > Bacteroidota > Bacteroidia > Flavobacteriales > Flavobacteriaceae > Lutibacter. Next base: position 2,623 of record JAQVGD010000062.1, on the reverse strand, counting down.
CTGCTGGATGGAAAATTTCTGATGAAGACTTCATGAAAGATGTGAATTGGATATCTAATCTAAAATTGAGAGCAGGTTGGGGGCAGTTAGGGAATCAAGAAATCGATGATTACGCCTATTTAACTTTAGTTAGCCAAACAGATGGTAAAGTTGTGGTAGATCGTTATGGAAATGAAGATCTAAAATGGGAAACTTCTACGACAACAAACATAGGAATTGACTTTGGATTCTTAAATAACAAATTGGTATTATCAGCAGATTATTTCGTAAAAAACACAACAGACATTTTATTGCCAATTAGTTTGCCAGCTATTGTTGGAGATGTTGCACCTACTATTGTAAATGCAGGAGAGGTCAGCAATAAAGGATTTGAACTTTCTGTAAACTATAGAAATTCAGACAATGAATTTAAATACAGCGTAAATGCAAATTTAGGAACATTGACTAATAATGTTGAGAAATTGCATCCAAACGTGCCTAACCTTACTGGAAAAGTAACAAGAACGGAAGTAGGACATTCTTTAGACGCTTATTACGGTTATAAAATGGAAGGTATTTACCAAAATCAATCCGAAATTGATAGCCATTTAAGCGGAACATTAAATCCAAACGTAAAGCCTGGAGATATCAAATTTGAAGATTTAAATAATGATGGTATCATTAATTCGGATGACAGAACTTTTATTGGAAGTTCAATACCTGATCTTACCTATGGAATTTCATTTTCATCATCATTTAAAGGTTTTGACTTTTCTTTTCTTTTTCAGGGAGTGGAAGGAGTTGACCGATATAATGATGCTAAAAAAATATTGGACTATGATACGCGCCCATTCAATTATACTACAAATATTTTAGGAGCTTGGGACGGAGAAGGTAGTAGCAATACCATACCAAGAGTTGCATTTGAAGATAATGGAAGTAGCAAAGTATCCAGTATTTTTGTAGAGGACGCATCTTATCTTCGACTTAAAAATGTTGAAATTGGATATACTTTAAAATCTATAAAAGGCATTCAAGACGTTCGCCTTTATGTATCTGGCCAAAATTTATTTACTGTGACAAACTACTCTGGATTAGACCCAGAATCAACAGATTTAATGGATATGGGAACCTACCCGTCATCAACATCTGTTTTGTTTGGCGTAAATGTTAAGTTTTAATATTCTAAAAGAATTATTTATGAAAACAATATACAACAATATAATCTTAATATTCTTAATTGCAACTTTTATAAGTTGTGATGATGAATTAACACAGGATCCAATTGGTCTTCTTACAATGGATCAGATTGATACAAACCCAACAATAAACACCTTAGAATCTTCAGTGAGTTCATCATATCAGTTGCTCGCAAGTACCTTAAATATTATTGGAGAATGGGGCTGGGATGATGGAACAGTCCTTAGAAATGATTTTATCCTTCAAGACATTGCTTCTAATGACATGAACAAAAAATGGAATCCTGATGGGGATCAAGCCTGGATGGATGAATTTAGTGATTTTAGTTTTACAGCTGATAACGGAGGTTTTAATGGAATATGGTTATACGATTATGAGGGTATCAATAGAGTAAACTATGCCATAAGCTTATTAACAAATACTGAAGTGACTGAAACAGTTGGAATCACCGATTCCCGAAAAAATCAATTATTGGGTGAAGCTTATTTTTTACGCGCTTTTTACTATTTTGATTTGGTAAATAATTTTGGCGATGTGCCATTATTAACAATTCCGTTAGAGTCTTTTGAAGAAGCTTTTGATGTTGCTGTTAGAGTATCTTCTGAGGAAATTTGGGGACAAATTAACTCAGATTTAACAGAGGCCAAATCATTGCTGCCAAATATTAAATATTCAGACCCATCCCAGCCTTGGAGAGCTTCAAAAGGCGCGGTTATTGGTTTACAGGCTAAAGCAGCATTGTATAATGAAAATTGGTCAGAAGTTGTGTCATTGGTATCTGAATTAGAAGGACTTGGTTTTTACAGTTTAAATGCTAATTATTTCGACAGTTTTGACATCACTAAAGAATTTTCTGAGAATGAAGTGATTTTTGCTTATGACCACGTTTCGGGTCAAAACCCTCGAAACGGTAATGGGCTTTGTGCTTTAATAGGTTGGGGATTTGTAGCTCCTAGCAATGATTTCATTAATGCGTTTGAAGCAAATGATCCAAGATTGTTATATACAGTAGATGTGCAAAATAAAAATGTATCAAAATTATTGGGAAATACTAGTGGAGACGATAAAGGGAATGATGATGCTCCAAGCAATAAAATTTATATGCGTTATGCAGATGTTTTGCTATGGAAAGCTGAAGCATTGAATGAAACTGGAGACTATGCTGGTGCTATTGCAATTATTAATAAAATAAGATTAAGAGCAAGAACTAGCCCTACTGCAGATGGTTCTGTGATTCCTTCCGGAACATTGCCAGATAGAGGCAGTTCAACAAATGCATCAGAAATAAAAGGGTGGTTAATGGCTGAACGAAGGGTTGAATTAGGCTTTGAGTCTCAAAGATTTAATGACTTAAAGAGATGGAGGACGGCTAAAACTGTGCTTACAGGCCTTGGAAGAAATTTTCAAGATTACCATTACCTATATCCAATTCCTCAAGGGGAAG
>JAQVGD010000061.1 GCA_028696945.1 Lutibacter sp. | reverse complement strand
CAATCATTTCAGAATTGGAGAAACCCTGTTTTTTGGTATTGATTTGTTTACCAATAAAACAATTCCCAAAATGAAAAATGATGTTTTTTTGCTTTATGCTGCAATTATTGAAATTACCCAAAAGTCTATCGTCCCTTTTGGCAATTTAGAAGAAAATCCGTCGGGAGAAACCATGGAAATTGACCCTGAGGATTTTGGAAAAAACCACAGTAGAGGAATTTTAGACATCGGGCTTTTGGATATTTCCAAAACTGAATTCATCACGCCTGTTGACGAAAATATTTCTTTTATTGGTGCCAGCTCAGATATGTTGGTGGTGGATTTGAGCAAAACCGCCAAAAAATATAAAGTCGGTGACTTATTGAGTTTTAAAATGAAATATATGGGTGCGTTACGCGTTATGAACTCCGAGTATATCGATAAAAAATTGGTATAATACCAATTAAATGTTTAAATGGTATAATGTATTGTTTCCTTTCCAGATTGGTTCGAATGGTGTTTAATGGGATTAAATTTTCTTCAAAATTAATTTCAAAGCGAAAAAACTTTCTTAAATTTAGACTTTTTCAGCATAGAAATTAACTAAATTAAACAGTATGAGATACGCGCAAATTCCTTCATCATTATTTATAAAAAACAGAGAAAATTTTATCGCAAAAATGGAACCAAATTCCATTGCTATATTGACATCAAATGATGTAATGCCCAACAATGCAGATGATGTGATGGGATTTTCCCAAAACAACGATTTGTTTTATTTAAGTGGCGTTGATCAGGAGGAATCTATTTTGGTTTTGTATCCAGATGCTACTTTACATGAAAATAGAGAGATTTTATTTGTTAAAGAAACGAGCGATCTCATTAAAATTTGGGAAGGTGATAAGTTGACAAAGGAAAAGGCTTTTGAAGTATCAGGAGTTAAAAATGTAAAATGGTTGCAGGATTTTGAATTAACGATTCAATATATGGCGTTTGAAGCAGATTCTTTTTATTTGGGACACAATGAACATAAAAAAACATTGACTGCTGAAATGAATACACAGCAAGATAGAATGATTACATGGTGCAAAGAAAAATATCCCTTGCATAATTACAGGCGCGCCGCAAAAATTACCCGAGAACTTCGCCAAATTAAATCGGTGGAAGAAATTGCATTAATGCAACAAGCCGCCAATATTAGTGTTGGTAGTTTTAAAAAGGTTTTAAAAGCCGTGAAACCGGGCATGATGGAGTACGAATTGGAGGCGGAGTTGACCTACGAATTAATAAGAAAAGGTGCTAAACGCCACGCATTTATGCCAATTGTGGCTTCTGGAGCAAACGCCTGCGCATTGCACTACAACACAAATGATACAGTTTGTAAAGATGGCGATATGATTTTAATGGATTTTGGGGTGTGTTATGCAAATTACAATTCAGATACAACGCGTTGTTTTCCTGTAAACGGGAGATTTTCAAAAAGACAGAAAGAAGTTTATAATGCGGTGTTACATTGCTTAAAAGAAGGCTCAAAATTGTTAAAACCCGGAGCGGTTTCAGCCGATTATGAAAAACAAATGGCGAGTTTGGTGGAGCAACAACTGATTAATTTGGGTTTGCTCGATGCCGAAAAAGTTAAAAATCAGGATCCAGATAATCCATTGTATAAAAAATATTATATGCATGGAAGTGCGCATCATATAGGTTTGGATGTGCATGACGTTGGTTTATATACGAGACCATTTGAAGCGGGAATGGTGCTTACTTGTGAGCCCGGAATTTATATAGTTGAAGAAGGTATTGGTTGTCGTTTAGAGAATGATTATTTAATCACTAAAGACGGAAATATTAATTTAACCGCTGCAATGCCCATCGAAATTGATGAAATTGAAGCGGTAATGAATTAAAAATTAGTTTACAATTCGTTGGGTATTATTGTAAATGAATAATGATATTTTTTTGGAAAAATGGTGTATTCGTCATGAACCAATCTTCCCCAAGAGGTATCTCCGCCAACACCCATTTGTAAATAATCAATATTCCATTGCACCGTATCGCCAATTTTAATATCTGCTCCATGTTTTTTTGTAATAGGAACCAAGCCAGAAGCAGAAGCTGTGGCGTCATGACTATTAAAATCTAGTTCAGTCATTGAAAATGGCAAAGCACTCATATTTAATAAGGCAGATTCACTGCTTACGGTTAATGTAATATCGGTTGAAGCAATTTTTGCCCAACGAACAGCTGTTTTATTACCTGTTTCTTGCGGTCGCGAATAGCGATGAAATTGATTTTCAATTTTATCCTTATAAATTCCTGTTTTTACACCCGTTTTTCTATCCCAATAACTTTCTTCGGGACCATTGCCATACCAAGAAATATCCTTAAACTCATTTGGTAATGTCATAAAAACACCCAATCTCGGAATATTTGGCAAGTCTTTTTTATTTGGGTTAAAATTATAATCTAATTTTAAAATCCCATTCGATTGAATTTTATAGCTAATTGTCACATCTGCTTCATTATTTGGAAGTAAATAGCTTACTAAAAACGAAATGCCGTCTTCCTCCTTTTTTGGAAATTCGATTAATTTGGACTTATAATTGTAAGTGGCATCTTGCCATACTTTTGCCCATTTATTCATTCCGTTACCTAAATCATTATCTGTTGGGGGTCTCCAAAAATTGACTTTAATAGGATAATTTGTAATCATCTTATCATTAAAAATCCACGATACAATTTCGCCAGTTTTTGAATCGATTTTTAAATCGACCGTGTTATTTTTAATTTGGATAGTATCATCAGAAGCAATAATTTCCAAATCATTTTTAAGTACTAAATTTTTGGTTACTTCTGTTGGTTTTTGAAGAAGAAATTGATCCCAGGCAACTTCATGGTTTTTTTGCAAGATAACAGCACTGTTTTTTTGAAGCAAACTGACTTCTAAAATATACTCTTTGCTTTTATCAAAACCAGTTGGTAAGGTTGAAAGTTCAATCTTACCTGATTGTTGCGGTAAAATATTTAAATTTAACACACTATCCTTGGCAATAACTTGTCCATCTGCCAATAATTTCCAAATAATTTTTTTATCTGAAAAATCAGCGAAAAAGTTTTTATTTTCAAGCATGATAAATTTATTGCCTACATAAGAAAACTGTGCTGGTTCATAAACTTTTTTCACCTCGGTTAAATGAGGATGCGGATTGCGGTATGGATCAACTAATCCATTATTTAGAAAGTTTCCATCAGAAGGTAAATCTGGATGATAATCGTTTCCGTAGGCCAAATAAGGCTTGCCGTTTTCGTCTTTGTATTCCAAACTTTGGTCAACCCAATCCCAAATAAATCCGCCTTGAAGATTTGGGTATTTTTCAATAATATCCCAATAATCCTGCAAGTTTCCTACTGAATTTCCCATCGCATGGGCATATTCAATCATGATGGAAGGCTTGTCTGAATTAGATTTTCCATGATTGATTAAATATTCGGGTTTTGGATACATCGGACAATATAAATCGGTATAATCTTCTTTGCCAGCAGGTTCATACTGAACAATTCTATTGTTGTCTTTTTCCTTTAACCATTTGTATGTGCTTCTAAAAATTTCACCAGTTCCAGCTTCGTTACCAAGCGACCATGAATAAATAGATGCATGGTTTCTGTCACGATAATACATGCGTTGGGTGCGCATCAGATGTGCAGGCAACCAGCTCATTTCATTGCCAATTTGTGTTTTTTCGTCAATAGCCAATGGATGGCTTTCAATATTTGCTTCATCAACTACATACAAACCATATTTATCACATAAATCTAACCAATATGGATCATTTGGATAATGGGAACTTCGAACAGCATTGATGTTGTTTTGTTTCATCAATTGAATATCCTTTTCCATGGAGGCTTTTGAAACAACATGCCCCGTAAACGGATCCGTTTCATGTCTGTTGACACCTTTAATGTAAATCGCCTTTCCATTAACCAGAACTTGGCTATTTTTAATTTCAACGCGTTTAAATCCAACAAATTTTGTGATAAATTCGTTGTTTTTAGGGTTATTTTCATCTATCAAACTAATTTTTAACGTATATAAATTTGGAATTTCCGCCGACCATTGTCTTACCGTTTCAATAATTTTTTCTGAAATAAAATCGATTGAAGCGTTGGCTGCAATTTCTATATTTTTTACATCCTTTACTATTGACTTTTCACCATCCAACAATTCTAAAACAATCTTTCTTGAAGCTTTTTCTGAAGAATTATTGGCAATCACAATTGTTCCTTTAAAAATACCATTGGTATAGGAATCGTCTAAATTGGTGTACGCATAATAATCAGAAACAACAACTTTTGGTTGGGTATATAAATATACTTCTCTTTCAATACCGCTCATTCTTAAAAAATCCTGGCTCTCCAAATAACTTGCATCACTCCACCTAAATAATTGTAAAGCAATTAAGTTTTTCCCTTTGTTAAGAAATTTGCTGATATTGAATTCTGCAGGCGTTTTGCTTCCTTGCGAATACCCAACATAACGGCCGTTTACATAAACATACATCGCTGATTTTGCCCCGGCGAAATGAAGTATTACATCTTCAGATAAAAATTCATCAGTGAGCGTTATTTCCTTGCGATAGGTTCCTACCGGATTATAATCTGTTGGTGCATCTGGCCATTTTGTGGTGAATGGATAACGCTCATCCAAATAAATTGGGTAATCGTAACCTTCAACTTCCCAGTTTGACGGAACAGGAATGGTGGTCCAATCACTATCGTCAAAATCTATGTTTTGAAAAGTTGTTAATCGTTGTTTTGGATCTTTTACAAAATGAAACTTCCAATCGCCATTCAGACTTAAAAATCGGTTTGAGTTCTCTTTTTCAATAATGTTTATGGATTCGGTTCCAAAAAAAGTAGCCCTTGGCGGCAGTTTATTTTCTTCAAATATTTTATGGTTAAAATGATTTTTCTGCTCAGGCACTGCGGTAAGCTGTGTTTGTTTACAGCTTAGTGCAATAAGAAGTAAGCCTGCAAGTACAATTGGTTTTATTTTCATTGGTTTATGCTGTTTAAAATGAATTCATAAAATCTTCAGCAAAGATTTTGCGTAAATATAAAATCGTTTCCTTCGCGTTTTCTTTTGTAAACACAATGGGCGGTTTAATTTTTAGGACATTGTGGTCCAGACCGTCGGTACTCATTAAAATACCGTGGTCTTTCATTCTGTTTGCCAAATAATTTGTTTGTGCCTCGAGTGGTTTTAATTCGCTATTTACCAACTCAACACCAAGAAACAACCCTTGTCCGCGGATATCGCCAATTATTGGAAAATCTTTTGACAATTTTTTTAATTCTTCTTTTAAAAATTCGCCGACCATTAGGGCGTTTTCCTGAAGTTTTTCTCGCTTTACTGTTCTTAAAACTTCGGCACCAATGGCACAAGAAACCGGATTTCCGCCAAAGGTGTTAAAATATTCCATCCCGTTTGCAAATTTATCGGCAACTTCCTGAGTGCAAGCCACAGCGGCTAATGGATGTCCATTTCCCAATGGTTTTCCAATGGTTACAATATCAGGCACCACATCATGAAGCTGAAATCCCCAAAACGATTTTCCCATTCTACCACAACCTGTTTGCACTTCATCCGAAATACAAAGTCCGCCTGCCGCTCGTATTAACTCATAAGATTTTGCTAAAAAACCTTTTGGCAATTCAATTTGCCCGCCACAGCTAATTATTGGCTCAACAATGATTGCCCCAACTGCTCTCCCTTTTGCCTGTATATTTTCAATCTGTTTCTGAACTTCATTGGCATATTGTTCGCCAGTATTCTTCCCTCGATATTTCCCTCTAAAAGCATCGGGCAACGGAAAAATATGGGTGTGTTCCGGAGCGCCTTTTCCGCCTTTGCCATCAAATTTATAGGAACTGATATCAATGCACATATTGGAATTTCCGTGATAACCAACCTCAGAAGCGATGATGTCTTTTTGTCCTGTTGCCGCTTTAACCATTCTGATGGCCAATTCATTGGCTTCGCTTCCTGAATTTACAAAATGCAATACATTTAATTCTGGCGGTAAGGTTTCTAACAATTCTTTTGCTAATTCATTGATGTTTTCGTGTAAATAGCGCGTGTTGGTATTTAACAATGCCATTTGTTCTTGACCAGCTTTTACAACAGCATAATGTTCATGGCCAACATGAGCCACATTATTAACGGTGTCTAAATATTTTTTTCCGAATTGATCTAAAATATAGGGACCGGCACCACGAACCATTTTAATTGGCACTTGGTATTGCAAGCTTAAACTTTTGCCCAGATGTTGTTTTCTGTAAGCAATAAGTTCATCATTAGAAATAGTTTCGTTTTTTTGAAGGCCTGTTGTATTAAAAAACAAATTCGGATTTGGACAAATACTTTTCCAAACCGCTATCTGGTTGTAAAATGCAACGCCGGGAAAATCTATTTTAAAATTTAATAAGGACAACATTACCTGAAAATGCAAATGAGGCACCCAGTTGCCATTTTCTTGCTTATTTCCTAAATATCCAATACACGCTCCTTGTTTAATACGCGCTCCAATTTTTCTGTCTTCAACACTTTCAATACTTAAATGGCCATATAAAGTATAAAATTCTAAATCCTCAATTTGATGTTTTAAAATGATGAGCCCGCCATATAATTTATTGCCGGCATTATTATAAGAAACCACCACTTCACCATCAAACAAGGCATGAACCGGCGTATTTTTTGGCAGCCAAAAATCGATTCCCAAATGGATGGTTCTGCTTTCTCTTCCGTTATTTCCTATTTTATCAAAGGCTGATGAAGTATATAATGGTCTTGGTTCTAAATAACCGCCAGCGATTATTTTAGTTGGATGTTGTGATTGCAGCTTGTTGATTTTGTATTCAAATAATTCCAAATCATTGAAATCCTGTTGGTGACCAATCCATTTACTGGAAACGCTTAAATCCAGTTGCTGAATTTCATTTTTTTTAATTGTTGGAAATAGATCAATTAAACTGAAATCATTTTGAGCTGCCCAATTGCTGAATTTCTGTTGATTAGGATGTGCTGCGAAACCGCAAACTTCTCTAAAACTATAATGAGCAAAATCTTTATCAATTTCTTGCCATTTTTTTAATACCTCCCAAGCGGGTTTTTCGCTAATCAGCAGGTAAACATTGCTGGGTTCTTTTATTTTATTGATGGCCGATTTGGTAACCGAAATCACCAAGCGCATCGCAATGGCATTGTACAAATGCGCCAATTCAATCTCATCTAATGGAAATTTGGAGTGATATCCTTTTATAATTGGCAAACTGGCTTCTAAAGGATCGTTATGGTTCATGATGGCGTAAGCGCAAGCAATGGCCACATCATTTATTATTTGCGTATAAACGGCATCACCAAAATCAATAATTGATGTTACTTGCGGCTGAATTAAATCAGGGGAGACAATCACATTATTATCGTTGGCATCATTATGAACCACTGATTTACGCAGCGTATTAAACGATTCTAAATCTTCTTCAAACTGCGCTTGAAAATAGGAAATAATTGCTTTTTCTTCGCTATTAAATAAATGTAAATGTTTTTTAGTCCATATAGATTGTGCAATATCCCAATCAAATTCACGATGGGCTTTGGGGTGTTGAAATCCCTGTAATACCTTTGTGAGTTTTCCGCATTCTTCTCCCAAGCTATAACGTAACTCATCTAATTGTGGATTTACCTGACTCCAAACCCTGCCTGAAATCCAAGTTAACAAACGCACTTTGCGCTGTTTCCCGAATTCATCCGTAATTTCTGAAATTATATTTCTGGTTTTATCCTTAATTATTTTAGGTGCAATTAATTTCTCTCCATTTACTTCAACATATTGCAATAATTGTTGCTGAAAGTCGAGGAAAGTTTCATCCTCATCTGGACGAGAAATTTTTAGGATATTCTTCGCTTCATGGGCTGTTTCGACTTTAAAATTAAGGTCTATTTCTCCAGGAAGTTGCGTGGCAATCCCTTTAATATTGAAAAGTTCTAAAAGAATTTTTTCAGCCTGTTCTGTGCTTATTTTTAAATTGTTGTACATCATTTATTCTTCCGTTAAAAGCATTATAATATGGGCGGCACTCCAACTAAAATTTTGTGCATTTAAACCTTCTCCCGTGATTGGATGATAGTTTTCCCTGATCGATTTTCCTTTCCCTAAAACACCTTCAGCGCCTTTCAAAATTTGAACAGTTGCCATGTCTGCTTCCTTGTCAAATCCATAATTACGCAATCCTTTTACGCCAAAATAAGCCTGGTCAAGCCAATTTGGACCTCTCCAATAACCTTTCAACGGATCAAATTTTGGATGATCGGCGCTCATCGTTTGAAACGGGACTTTGGTGTAAAATTTTTCGGGATTCATCATTTTATTTTTTACGGCTTCAGCTTGCTCTTGTGTGGCTGCATTTGCCCAAAGTGCTGTCCAGCCTTCGCTTCCTTCTCCTTTTATAAAATTGGTTCCTTCTAAATTAGTATCGTAAAACCATCCATCTTCTTTATCAAAAAACTGTTGTTGCATCTTGGTTTTTAAAATACTGGCTTCTTTTTTATAAGTTTCAACATCTTCGGTTAAATTCAACACTTCAGCCAAGGTTATTAAATATATTTTTTCGGCATAGAGATAGGCATTTAAATCTACACTTTCTTGATCTAAAGAATAGGCACCTTCTTCATTTTTTAGAATTTTTGAATCATCAAAACGAATGGCATTGTCCATCCCGCTTTCCCATTTTGCAGCAATTAAAGTGCCATCTGTGGAGCCATATTCACACAAACCATCTTTATCATGGTCACGTTTATTGTACCACCACTCATGGTATTTCTTCAATTTAGGGTAAAATTCTTTAACAAATGCAGTATCCTTATCTTTTTCAAAAATTTTCGCTACTGCCCAAGCAGAAAGTGGGGGTTTTGTGTCGCGATAATTGTGCGCTTCAATGGTGGTGTCTCTATAAACACAGTCCACAATAAAACCATCCTCATGTTGAAAATCGAACATGGCCCTTAGTTGGTTTTTTGCCAAATCTGTGTTATAATGGGAAAGACCAACAGCATGTTTCCAAGAATCCCAAGACCAAAAACCGTGAAACCACTCGTAATGATAACTTGGAAAAAGTCCTTCGTGTTTTAATTCTCCAGCTGCAATACGCCAATTATTTTGTAATGTTACTTGTGCTTTTGCTAAAACCTGTTTATAAATTGAATCTTTAAATACTGGTTTTAATTTGTTTATTAATGCAGAAAGTTGTGTTTCTTTTTCTGTTTTTCGAATATTTAAAACTGAATCGAAAGAAATAGTTGCAAGTGTTTCTTTTTCATGTTCCCAAGAATATTCAGGGAAAATAAAGGTTTGTGACACTATTATTTCTTTTGATTGATTGGGTTTTAAGGTTATATTTTCAGAGGCTGTAATGTAGGTGCTATCTGTATTTTTTATGGAAGTTTCTGTTGGAAATATAATATGTCCAATGGCATTTGATTTTGTTGAGGCTATTGTGATTTCATTATTTTCTGATGATAATTTTAATCCATCAGCGAGTAATGGTTGATTTTCCCAGTGTGTTGTAATGGCAATAGTTTCTTTGCCAATATTTGTTATCGTTGATTTTATGAGGGCAGTATGGCCAGAACTAAAAACGAGTTGTTGGGTTAGTTTTAAATTTTCATTTTTGAAAGTTTGCTCTAAATGACTGCTGTAGCTTTTGGTTTCTATTGAATTCCAAACAACATTGTTTAAAAAAAGTTGTGCAAGATTCGCACTGCTCCAAACCCCGTTTTGTTGGGTCATTAAAAAAGGTCCAGAAAAGCCGCCATAACTTGATATGGTGTCAGGAAAACTATAGGCAAACCAAGCTCCTTGATCAGAAAACATCAATCCTCTTTTGTCGAATGGTTTTTTTGGTGTGATTTTATAATCTAAAATATTTTCAACCTCAACTATTGTTTTGTTCTCACTTATTAACTTCGATTCATTTTGGCAACCAGTAACAATTACAATTATTAAAAGTGAGATAAGAAGGTTTTTCATTTGGTCAATTATTTAGGATAAAAATAGGCAGAATAATTTAATAAAATTTCTGTGATTGTTTAATTAGATTTGTAAGATAACTAAATCCGAAGAAAATTTTGCCAGTTTGGTTAAAGTGAAAATACGGAGCAAACAAGTTGCTCCGTAAACTTAAACAATTATTAAAGAACCAATTAATTTATTTTGGAATTGGAATTAATTTCACTTAATGGTATTGGCAAATAAGCATGTGCGGCTGAATTAAAATTACTTCTTCCTGCTGCTTGCATTGCCTGATCTAACATTCCCCATCTTCTTAGGTCGAAAAACCGAACAGATTCGAGCGTTAATTCCATGGTACGTTCATGAATTATTTGTGTTTTTACAGCTTCTTTTGAAGTTACTGTAATTGGAGGCATAAAACCATGAACATTTCTAATTTGATTTATAATATTTATTGCCTCTGGCGTATTTCCAGTTTCATTTAAGGCTTCGGCATACATTAACAGAACATCTGCATAGCGCATTAATACAACATTTACCCCTACATAACTATTATTCCAAACATAATTTGGCAACCACTTTCTAAAATATGCATGTGTATTATGAGTGTCTCCATAAGTTTCATTCAACAATGCATCCCATGTGCCTCCTTGCATTTGATTGGTATTTGTATCATTATAAAAAGGATCTCTAAAATAAAGTGAACCATACAATCTATTATCATATAAACCATTTGTTGCAATCTTACCTTCACTTTTCATTTCACCAACAACAGCCATAGTAGCTTCTATGCCTCCCCAGCCTCCTATACACCAGTCGCCTACAAATGCGTGCAACCTTGTTGCATTCCAAGAAGTAGCATCACCACTTTTAAACTGTAATTCGAAAATTGATTCTTGGTTATTTTCATTTTCTCCATTAAATAGGCTTGAAAAGTCAGGTTCTAAGCTATAATTGCCAACGGTACCATCGACTACTGGTTTTAAAGCAATTATTGCATTTTGTAAATCGTCGCTTTCAGAAGAAGTAGCATCACCAGCTTTATATAAATATGCTTTGCCTAAATAAGATAAAGCAGCTCCTTTAGTTGCCCTACCAAGATTTTCAGGTGTGTTTGTCTCAGATAACATTTCTGAGGCTGTGGTAAAGTCATTAATGATAGTTTCCCATGCTTCTGGCCTTGTAGATAAAGGTTTGTCTAATGTTTCTTGTGAAATAATTTCATTTATAATTATAATTTGCTCATACAGCGTTAATAATTTGAAGTGATAATAGCCTCGTAAAAAGGTTGCTTCTCCAATAATTTGTTTTTTATCAGCATCAGAAATTTGTTCTGAAGTCATCTCTCCAACTTTAGTAATAACTTGATTTGCAAAATTTAATCCCTTATAATTTGTTCCCCACAAAACATCAACAAAAGTATGCCCATTTGTATAATTAAAATTAAATATAGACATCCAATGCGGATAATTAATAGCATCAGGACCTGGTAATGCATAATCAGATCTGAAGTATTCAATTACAGGTCTGCCTTCTTGCCACCCATCCCAAAAATCGCTTCTCGATTCTAATTCTGAGTAGGCTGCTGTTAAACCAGATTCTGCATCTTCCAAATTTCTCCAAAATGAAGTAGATGTTAACTGGTCAGGTGATGTTTTCTCTATAAATTCATCATCATTGCACGAAATTATAACAACTAATAAAATAGAAGCTATAAATATTTTATATATATTTTTCATTTTTATATCTTTAAGTTGTTTTTAAAATTTAAGTTGTGCTCCAAAAATTAAAGATTTATATTTTGGGTATAACGTTCTATCAATACCTCTTGACAAGATACTGCCTGCAACTTCTGGATCTAAACCGCTATAATTTGTAAACGTAAATAGATTTTGACCAGTTATGTAAACTCTAAATTTGTTGATAGCTAAACTCTCAACAAGACTTGAAGGAAGCGTATAACCAAATTGTATTGTTTTAACCCTTAAATAATCACCATTTTCTAAAAATCTAGTAGACGCTCTATTATTTTGGTTTGGATCTCCAAGTACAGCTCTAGGCATATTTGTATTGGTATTTTCAGGAGTCCAAGCATTTAAAGTTTCAGTTCTAAAATTTCTACCAGCATCCATTCCTAACATTTCAAAACTGTTACCATTATAAATTTTATTTCCTCCAACACCTTGAAAAAACAAGCTGAAATCAAAATTTTTGTAATCTGCCGATAAATTTAAGCTATATTCGAACTTGGGAATTGCTGTGCCTTGGTAGGTTTCATCATCTTCATTTATCTCGCCATCATTATTTTGATCTACAAACCTAATGTCTCCTGGAGAAGCATTAGGCTGCGCTCCATGGGCATCAATTTCTGCCTGATTTTGAAATATTCCGTCAGCAACTGGCAAAAAGAAAGCTCCAGGCTCATAGCCAACTTTGGTTTGATTTACGAAATGGTCAGAGCCGTATTTTAACCCTTCTCCATACAAAACTTGATTAGAATTACTTAATTTAGTCACTTCACTATTAATGGTTGTAAATGTTGTAAATACAGAATAATTAAAGTCTTTAAAATTATTTGTATATCCTAATTCAAATTCAAAACCTTTATTTACAAATTCTCCCACATTCACAACAGGATTATTTATACCTGCTGAAGGGGAAACTACCTTTGTAATTAGCAAATCTGAAGTCGTCGTATTATAATAATTCAAGGATCCTTTTAATTTGCTTTCCAATGAAGTGAAATCCATTCCTATATTTGAAGATGTATTTGTTTCCCATTGCAAATCATCATTTTGTAAATCTCTTGCAATACTTCCAGTATAGGAAGTTTGAGGGTTTCCAAAAACATATCCGCCATCATCTTGGCTTTTTCCTTGAGAAATCAGCGCCACATAATCATAATAGCCTAATGCGCTATCATTACCAGCTTGTCCCCAACTATATCTCAATTTTAAGAACTCAAAAAGATCCTGATTTTTCATAAAATCTTCCTCTGTAAGTTTCCAGCCTAAAGCAAAGGATGGAAAAACCCCATATTGATTATTTTTTCCAAATTTTGAACTTCCATCTCTACGAAGGCTAGCTTGAAGTAGGTATTTACTGTTATAAGAATAGTTTACCCTGCCAAATTGAGAAACCAAACTATATTCAGCATTAGTGCCACTTCCAGAATAAGTACCATCACTAAATGCATTTAATGTTTTAAAATCTGGGTCTAATATAAGTGCTGGAACTTTTTGTTCATCTCCATTTTCATCATCTTCAATTTTATAGCCTTCAGCTTGAACAAAAGTTTCTTTATATGGTTCAGAAATTCTTTGATAACCTGCTAATAAATCAAATGAATGTTTATCTACATCAAACTTATAATTTAAAATATACTCTTGATTTATTCGTCTAAATTCACTATTAAATTCAGAAATAAATGCATATTCATTTTGTGGATTGTCATCAATATCTCTTGATCTAAATGGTTTGTGAAAACTAAAGTCGTATCTAGCAGTGTTAGAAATTGACAAATTTGCTTTTGCCATTAATCCATCTATTAGTTCATAACCAATACTAACGTTTCCTAAAAAATATTTTAATTTAGAATATCCTTCAAGAAAATGATCTTCAGCAATTGGGTTACGATGATCGGGAATATCCCCATCTCTATAGCCATATCCAGATTCTTTCGAATCATCAAAAACAGGAATTAAAGGAGAAATAAAATAGGTCTCTCTAATCGAAAACTTATAAGACTCCTGATAAGTTTCACTATAATTTAAATTCGTATTTATCTTTAATTTGCCTTTATTAATTTCAATATTAGAAAATATTCCTTTTTTTGAAAATTTAGAACCTATTAACAAACCTTTTTCATCAGCATAATTTCCTCCTACACTATAATTAACATTGTCAGTTGCGCCACTTGCTCTTACTGATAATAAGTTTAATTGTCCATCTCTTTGAGTTTGGTCAATCCAATCAGTATTTACAGCAGGTGGATTTTGAACATATTGCGGAAGACTAACTCCTGCATTTTCATACATTTGTTTATGTACTTTAACATAACCATCTGCATCTAAAAGATTCATTTTCTCCCTACTGGTGTTGATACTGACAGAAGATTCTATCTCTACAATGGGTTTACCTGATTTTCCTTTTTTAGTTGAAATAATTATAACTCCGTTTGCTGCTTTTGTACCATAAATTGCTCCAGAGGCTGCATCTTTTAGAACCTCTATTGATTCGATATTTTTTGAATCTATAAAATATGGATCAGCTTGAACTCCATCTACAATATACAAAGGTTGATTATTTCCAAAACTACCAATTCCTCTAATTAAGATTTCCGCAACGCCACCAGGAGTTCCTGTTGAAGATGTTACAGAAACACCAGAAACTTGACCTTGTAAAGCATCCAAGGCATTTGTTGTAACAACTTTGGTTAATTTTTCCGCTTTTACTTGTCCAACAGCTCCAGTTACATCACTTTTCTTTTGTGTTCCATAACCAACAACCACAACTTCATCTAAGCTTTGTAAATCTTCTGGTAAAATAACATCTACTATTGATTGTTTGTCAATTTTAATTCTCTGAGTTAAATACCCAATATAACTAAAAATTAAGTCTGCATTTTCAGAAGTATTGATAGTGTAATTTCCGTCAAAATCTGTTGACACTCCATTTTCACTGTCACTTTCTAAAATTGTAACACCAATAAGCGGTGTTCCGTTCTGGTCAGTTACTTTTCCGCTAATGGCTTTTTGTTGCCCATAAGCCGTTTCGCTTAAAACAAACGAAAAAATAATAAAAACCAATAAAAACGTGTGTTTTTGTAATGTAAACACTTTGTTTTTTTGAGTTGTTTTCATAAGTTGATAATAATTTGAATTAATAATTTTTGTAAAACTACAGACTATAGCTCCTATTATAATTGTGATAATTACCAAATTATAATACTTTATTAACCAATTCCGTACCAGTACCTACTGGTCGCTTCTAATATTTTAAATACAATGTATATTTGCAGTATGAAAATTATTACTGTAGAAGACAAAAAAGGCATTCCGAAATACAAACAAATTGTACAATCAATTGAAAATTCTATTGAAAAAGGGCTTTTAAAAAAAGACGATAAGCTACCTTCAATAAATAAAATTTGCAGTAGTTTTTCCCTATCAAGAGATACCGTTTTTAGTGCCTTTAATGAATTAAGAGTTAGAGGAATCATTTATTCAATCCCAGGAAAAGGGAATTACATAAAAAGTGTTGACACAAATTTTGCCCAAAGTATTTTTTTACTGTTTGATGAGCTAAATTCCTTTAAAGAAGATTTATATAATTCCTTGCTAATAAATTTGGAACAAAACACGAAAGTGGATATTTACTTCCATCATTTTAATAATGAGGTATTTGAAAATTTAATAGCAAACAGCAATGGTAATTATTCTTCCTATATTATAATGCCAGCAAATTTGAACAATACTAAAGCAATTATAGATCAACTGCCAAGTGACAAAGTTTATATTTTAGATCAAATTAACAGTGAATTAGATGCTTATCCTGCAATTTATCAGAATTTTAGAAGCGATATATACAATGCATTAAAAACCGGAGATTATTTGCTAAAAAAATATTCCAAATTAATTTTAGTTATTAGCAACATTAAACAACATATGGGTATGTTATATGGTTTTGAGGATTTTTGTGCTGAATATTCATTTGACCATGAAGTTATTGAATATTTTAATACTAGAGAAGCTAAAAAAGGCGAAGTATATATTATTCCTGAAGACAGAGA
>JAQVGD010000241.1 GCA_028696945.1 Lutibacter sp. | reverse complement strand
CATTTAGAATGCTGCCGAAAGCAGTGTGGCAGCTTCCCGAATTCGGCACATTTAATCTGCACGCATCGCTTTTGCCAAATTACAGAGGAGCCGCACCCATCAATTGGGCCATCATTAACGGCGAAACTAAAACTGGTGTTACCACTTTTTTTATTGATGAAAAAATTGATACAGGAAACATTATTTTACAGGACGAAGTTGCCATTGGTAAAAATGAAATTTTGGGGGAATTACACGACAAACTGATGGAAGTTGGCAGCAGATTGGTAGTGAAAACAGTTCATCAAATTGAAAAAGAAACTGTTATAACTGTTAAACAACCTAAAATTGAAGAAAAATCGGCACCAAAAATATTTACTGAAACGTGTAAAATTAATTGGAATGATTCTTTAACCAACACTTACAATTTAATAAGAGGTTTAAATCCTTATCCTGCTGCTTGGACAATCCTTATAAATAATAATGAAGAAATTAAAGTTAAAATTTACGATGTAAAAATGGAGTTTGCGGCGCATCATTATAAAACTGGAACCTTAATTACTTCCAAAAATGAAATTAAAGTCGCTGTAAATGAAGGTTACATTATTATAGAAAGTTTACAGCTTGCTGGCAAAAAGCAAATGGACAGCAAAAGTTTGTTAAATGGCTTCCGATTTTATGAAAATGCACGTATGCAATAAACTCCGTATTTTATTGGGCTTTAGGCATATTTTACCAATAATGGCTTAGGTTATTAACATTTACCATTATTTATCAACAAAAACATCAATTTTTTTAGCAAAAACTTGTACAAACCCTTATTCCGTATAACTTTGTTAAGCTAATTAGTAGCAAAATGTGTTTAACCAATTAATTTAATATTTAAGTTTATGAACAAATCAGATTTAATTGATGCAATGGCAGCTGATGCCGGTATCACAAAAGCAGCTGCAAAAGCAGCTCTAGAATCATTAACAGGAAATGTAACAAGTGCTCTTAAAAAAGGAGACAAAGTAGCTTTAGTTGGATGGGGAACTTGGTCTGTATCTAAAAGAGCAGCAAGAGATGGAAGAAACCCTCAAACAGGAAAAACTATTAAAATTGCAGCAAAAAATGTTGTAAAATTTAAAGCAGGAGCTGGACTTAGCGATGCCGTAAATTAATATGTAAGAATTTACCCTAAAAACACTAAACTCTCTAAAAAATACTTAGAGAGTTTTTTTTATTAAAAATTTTTATTACATTTAAGAATTCATTACTACTACTATGTTAATAAAAAATCCATCAAAAGGAAGATTACTGGTTGCAGAACCGTCAATTTTAAATGACAAAGCATTTAACAGGTCGGTAATTTATTTAACCGAACATGGGGAAGAAGGTTGTATCGGATTTATTTTGAACAGACCTTCTAAATTTGTACTGAATGATTTAATTCCTGAAATAAATTGCGATTTCAAAATATATAATGGAGGTCCCGTAGAACAAGAAAACCTCTATTTTATACATAATTCTCCAAATTTAATTCCCGACAGTATTCAAATAGACAAAAATATTTATTGGGGTGGCAATTTTGAGGTTTTAACTGACTTGTTAAACAATAATATCCTCGAACCTTCCGATATTCGATTTTTCTTAGGTTATTCAGGCTGGTCTGTAGATCAATTAAAAGATGAATTAAATGAATCTTCTTGGGTGGTTACAGAAAATAAATACACGAATTTATTGCAGGAAAACAGCACTACTTTATGGAAAAACCAATTGATGGAATTTGGTGGTGAGTACCAAATATGGGCAAATGCACCTAAAAATCCAGCATTAAATTAACTCACCTAACGCCAAAGCCAATTCTTTGGATACTTTCTTATTAAAACTACGTTTTTTATATTGTGTAATTGGCTGAATGCCCACAATGGAATTTGTGATAAAAATCTCATCAGCTTTTTGCAGTTCAAAAGGAGAAATTTCGACTTCTTCAATGGTATAATCATCCCTTTTTGAAATCATTTCCAGTATCTTTTTTCTAATGATTCCTTTTATACAACCTTCGGTAATTGGAGGTGTTTTAATTTTATTTCCTTTTACCACAAAAATATTTCCGTTAATTGCTTCAACCACATGTTTTTTTTCATTTACCAAAATACAGTTGTCGAACCCATTTTCAGAAGCATAAATACTGGCCAAAACATTGGTTATTTTGTTTGTTGTTTTTATGGTTGATAAAATATCGGAATTCAAGTAATAATCCTTAAAAATATCAACAACATAAGTTTCTTTTGGCAAACTTATTAAGGATGAGGCCTCAATTAAATAGTCAATTTGGTTGCTAGTCGGGTTGTAAAGTCCGCCATCTTTCCTAAAAACGGTCAATCGAACACGAGCATTTTCCAAATTATTTTGTTCCGCAGTTTTCAGCAATTCGCTTTCAAAAAACTCCATAGTAAAATTTAAAGGAATTTCCATTCGCAACATTCTCATGGAAGCCATCAACCTAAAATAATGGTCTTCTAAAAAATTTATTTTTGAATTCTCAATTTTAAGTGTTTCAAATAGTGCATCTCCATAATTAAAGGCCCTGTTATTTGCGTATAAAATTGCCTTTGAATTATTCAACAAGCAACCATTAAAATTTATCATATCTTAAAAAATTTGAGAATAAAACTACATAAAAAAACCTTGAAGCTATTCAAGGTTTTTTAAACTCGTTTATTTTTTATGCACCAATAGTGCGTTTAAGTTCATCAATTTGGTTTTCCCAAAACATTTTAACGTCTTCAACCTCGTCTTCTTCGGCAAAATCGGTAACAATTAGGGAAACATCTTTAGTAATCTCATCCACTTCAATCCTAAACTCGAAGAACGTTTTATCTTCGCTATCATTTAACCACTTAAATTTAATTTTTTCGTCTGGACGCTCCTGAAGCACCTTGGCCTGTTCTTCAGATCCATTCCAAATAAAAGTATAAATTTCCCCTCTTGAATTCACATTATCAGCAAACCATTCTGAAAGCCCAGAAGGTGAACCAAAATATTGATAAAGCATATGTGGTGAAGCCTGTATTGGGAATTCCATTTCAAATTTTAATTTTGTAATCATAGTCTCTTTTTAAAAAGCACAATATATATAAATATTCGTTTTAAAAAAAATTATATTTTAAAAATTAAACGAATTATTTTGTGCTACAGAAGTTTTATTTTTTATATTTGCACCCTTAATAAATGGCGTGGTAGCTCAGTTGGTTAGAGCGTCGGATTCATAACCCGGAGGTCTGCAGTTCAATTCTGCATCACGCTACAAAAAAAAACCCAAGCACAAACTTGGGTTTTTGTTTAAATAATTTTTTTATAAATGGTTATTATGCCAAAACTTTTAAGTAGGTTGGTTAAAATAAGGAATACTCGCACTCCTCGCACAACTTGAAATAGCATCTCTTTGCCTATTGGTAACCAATCGATTTCTTCTCCAGTCAGTAACTTTTCGCTCTAATTCCATTATAAATTTACGATGAAGGAAATCATAATTATTACCATTATATTGTGAATTAATTTCCGCTATAAGCGTATCTACTTGGTCCATCATAGTAGTGCCATTTCTAACTAAAACATTATTTACATTTGGGTTGCAACCATCAATATTTATTTTTTCGCTCATATTTGAGTTTGGGTATGGATCATCCTCATTTAA
>JAQVGD010000001.1 GCA_028696945.1 Lutibacter sp. | reverse complement strand
TTAAAGTGCTGCAAACTGGAAATGTAACCGTTGGCGATGAACTAATTCTCGTTCATAAGGCTGAGAATTCAAAAACAATAGCAGAAGTTTATGAAACTAAAAAAGGCAAGTAAAAAACAGGCTCTCTAAAAAGTACTCATTTTTTAACCGCAAGTTTCGCAAAGTTTTTTCGCAAGGAACGCAAAGGACTGTTTAAAATCTTAAAATTTTGCGAACATTGCGCCTTCTTTGCGAGCTTTGCGGTTAAACCAACTTTTTATACCAATTAAATGTTTAAATGGTATTAGACAGTTTAGACTATTTTTTTGCCAGTAAATCCCTAATTTGAATCAATAATTCTTCTTGAGAAGGACCTTTTGGCGCTACAGGAGCTGGAACTTCCTTCTTTTTAGTTTTGTTAATTGCTTTTATCATCATAAACATAACCGCAGCCACTATAATAAAATCGACTAGGTTTGTTAAAAAATCTCCGTAAAGCACGGCAACTTCGCCAATAACTTCTCCAGTTTCATCAACAACGCCTTCGTTGATAACCCATTTCAGTCCTTTGAAGTCCGATTTAAAAATTAGCCCAACAAGTGGCGAAACAATACCGCCAGTAAATGAAGATACAATTTTGTTGAAAGCAGCTCCCATAACAAAACCTACCGCAATGTCAACAAGGTTTCCCTTCATTGCAAATTCTTTGAATTCTTTTAACATTCCCATTTTATGATTTGTTTTAGTAAACGATTAGTTTAGCTAATATAATAAAAAAAATAATTCGTTTTAGGCTTCTGCCATGATTCTAAAATTCATTGCATTTATAGAATATGGTTAAAAAAGCAAGGGAAATTATAAAAATTAACAAGCAAATTTATCTGTGCAAACCTGTTAGGATTATTTGTCTGATTTTAAATTTACTTAAGAAACGTATTGGTGTTATTTGTACTCAATTCGCATTAGGGGTTGCAGTGGAAATCCCGGCATTGCGAGTTTGTGAAGTAATATGTTCAATAGATTGCCACGCGCTCGCAATGACGGATTGCAGCGGAAAACCCGACCCCGCCTTTTCGGCGGGGGAATGCCCAAACTATTATTTTTAATGGAATTGCTATGTTATTGCAAGGCTATTTTACAACTCTTTTTACGCGCTGTGAAATGGCGGTAAGCAATTCATAAGAAATGGTATTCGCTCTTTTTGCCAAATCTTCAACATGCAATTGATCTTTGAAAATAAGGACTTCATCGCCTTCTTGGCAGTTGATATCGGATACATTAACCATAATCATATCCATACAAACATTGCCAACAATGGGTGCTTTTTTGTTGTTGATGTAAACATAACCAATGCCATTTCCAAATTTTCGCGAAATTCCATCGGCATGACCAATGGGAATGGTGGCGGTTTTTACGGTTTCATTAGCTTTAAATGCACGGTTATAACCTACAGTATTCCCTTTTTCTATAGTATTAATTTGTGAAATAATCGACTTTAAGGAAATCGCATTTTTAAGTTTGGCAGTTTCGGCTTCATCATTTGCAAAGCCATACAAGCCAATTCCCAGACGAACCATATCAAACTGCGCTTCAGCAGCATAATTTATAATTCCTGAAGTGTTTAACATATGCAGAAACGGTTTTGTAGGAAGTTGAGGAATAAGATGGTTTGAAATTTCTTTAAACGTGTTTATTTGCTGCAAAGTAAACGCGCGTTCATTTAAATCTTCACTGGCTGCAATATGTGAAAAAACGGAAGCGACAACAACTTCTTTTTGATTTTTAACCAAGGCTAAAATTTCAGGAATTTCCTTTTTTGTGAATCCTAATCGGTTTAAACCCGTATTGAATTTAATATGAATTGGATAATGCTGAACTTTTAAACTTTTTGCTGCGTCAATAACGGCTTTTAAAATTGTGATGGAATAAATGTTAGGCTCCAGGTTCAATTTAATAATTTCCTCCAGATTTATTTTCTGCGGATGCAACACCAAAATAGGGGTTTTAATTCCAGCTTTTCTTAATGCAATGCCTTCATTTAAATAAGCAACAGCAAAATAGGCAACTTTTGATTCCAGAAATTTGGCAATTTCAACAGCACTGCTGCCATAGCCAAATGCTTTTACCACAGCTAACACCTTTGTTTTGGGAAGCAATCTCGATTTAAATGCGTTTAAATTGTGTTCAATGGCATTCAAATTAATTTCAAGGGCAGTAACGTGGTTATTTCCCATTCTTTTCTTTGGCTTTTTTGAGTTTTTCTTCCATCATAGCTTTATAGTAGGCCGAACGGCTTAAAGGTTCGTATTCTTGGGTTTCTCCCAGCAAAACAAGTTCTTCACTGGCGGCAGTTCTATGACTGTAATGCGCTAAATTTCCCGTTCTTGTACAAACGGCATGAACCTTGGTCACATATTCCGCAGTTGCCATAAGTGCTGGCATTGGTCCAAACGGATTTCCTTTAAAATCCATATCCAAACCAGCAACAATAACGCGAACGCCTCTATTGGCCAAATCGTTGCAAACAGCCACAATTTCATCATCAAAAAATTGGGCTTCATCAATTCCAACAACGTCAACATCACTGGCTAAAAGTCTGATATTTGCCGAAGAAGGAACAGGTGTAGATCGTATTTCATTGGCATCATGGGAAATTACCTTTTCTATGTCATACCTAATATCAATGGCAGGTTTAAAAATCTCCACTTTTTGTTTTGCAAATTGAGCTCTTTTCAGTCTGCGAATCAATTCTTCCGTTTTGCCCGAAAACATAGAGCCACAAATTACCTCAATCCAGCCAAATTGTTCGTTATGATTTACTGTATTTTCAAGAAACATTTTGTAATTTCACGCTTGAAAGGTTATTGTATTTTTTTTAAAATAAATGCAATGAAAATATTGTTATATTTTTTTACATTCGTTTTTGTAAAATCATTTCGTATTTTACGATTTTAACATGGTACAAATTTATTAAAAATTAAACAGCAACACTCATTTAACACGTCAACTTATGCACAAAAAATTAGAAGCCGAATTGGTAAGTTTGGCAAATGGCATTTTGCAAATGAAAAATAAAGATGATATAAATGTATTGCATAAAAAAGCACTTGACATTTATGAAAAATTGACGGTGTTGCGATTTGTTGAAAATTATATCGATAAAATGCCAAATTCTTCTCAGCCTAAAGAAGAAATTGTAGATACTGTTCAAAATGCAGGGGTTGAAGAAATAAAGCTCGAAAGTACTGTGAGTCTTGAAATTAAAGAAGAAGCTGAGGAAAAAGAGGCGTTTTTGGAAGCCAAAATGGAAGAATTGTTTAATGAAGGAGATACCATAGTAGAAGAGACGGCAAAAAAAAGTTATTCGCTTCAAATTTCTTTGGAAGATGAGTTTAAAGATGCCATTTCAGCTGATGTTGCAACTGAATTGTTTGAAAGAGCCACCAAAGAAAATCCAGTAATTGAAGAAAAAACTACAGAAAAACAGGAAAACAAAAAGCGTTCCTTAAACGATGCTTTGTTTAAAAATAACATACAAGTCGGCTTAAATGACCGCATCGCTTTTGTAAATCAATTATTTGATGGAAGTCAGCAGGATTTCAACCGAGTAGTGTCTCAGTTAAACTCCTTTAAAACACAAGAAGAAGCCATAAATTTTATTGAGGAATTTGTAAAACCCGATTACGACTGGAGCAACAAAGAAGAATTTGAACAACGGTTAATCAATTTAATTGAGCGCAAATTTTTATAATTTTCGTCATTGCGAGAAAGTTTCTGAACGGAGTGAAGGTAAGTGCCGAAGCAATTTCATGTTATGTGTTTACCTCTAATTCAACAGGTGCAGTAACTTTAACAAGAGACAGATTGCTTCATTTCACTGCGTTATATTCGTAAAGACGTTTTGTTATTGGGTATCACAACAAACTGTTCATATAAACATAAATCTATGAATTACTTTTTGCTAGAAAAAGAACTTAAAAAAAGAACAAAACTCGACTATTTTTGGGGTAAAAAGCAGGACGATGAATTTGACAAAGAAACAAATTTTATTTACAAAACGGAATCCTTTGACGCGCTTTTAAAAAAAATTGAATTAACGTTTAAAAACCATCCAAAACATAAGGATTTAAAGAATTACGCTTTAAACAGATGGTTTAACTTTTGGTCAGCAAAAGGCGTTGAAAGCATTTTTTGCGAGCATGAAAACGTAAAACCACATTTTGATTCATTTGATAAATTTACCGATTTTTATATTCAAAACATTCCTTTTGACCATAAAACCACCGTTTTCCCGAAAGGGTTTGGGAAATCAGTTCCTTACGGAATTTTGCATAAAAGTGAATTAATTGCGTGGTTGTATAAAAATCAGAGCCAGCAACAAAGAAAACATCATAAAAACCGACTTTTTATTGTTTTGGTAAATTATCAAGAAGAAGATGCACATTGGAAATTAAAAGCTGAAATTGCTTGGTTAAAGGAGCTAATCTCAGCTTATTTGCTTAATTTTGACCAGTCGAAGCTTCACAGCTTTACTTTTGAAAACAACATTGTTTATGCCGATATTATTTGGGCAATTCAATAAAACGCCCCCTAACCCCCAAAGGGGGAATAATAAAGGTTAAAAGTTGATGTTCAATTAACAATAAATAAATTAAATATTTTGAATTTAGATCAAAACAAACTCCCTTTCCTTGGGAAAGGGTTGGGGATAGGATTAAAAATCATACATCATATATCAATATTGTGAATTATATAGGTTCTAAGCACAGACTTTCTTCTTTTTTAAAAGATGCCATCATCAACACAGTTGGAAGCGATTTGTCGAACTTGGTGTTTTGCGATTTATTTGCCGGAACTGGTAGTATTGGACGTACTTTTAAACCTTTAGTGAAGCAGGTAATTGCCAATGATGTTGAATTTTACAGTTATGTGCTGAATCGGAATTATATAGGGAACCATCAATCGTTAATGTTTGAAGAACACCTTAATTTCCTAAATAATTTAAAGGAATCGGAAGGATTCGTATTTCACAATTACAGCGAAAACGGGAATGAGGGACGCTTGTATTTTTCTTCAGAAAACGGCAAAAAAATTGATGCCATCCGTCAACAAATTGAAAGCTGGAAAAATGCCGATGAAATCACAGAAGATGAATATTATTTTTTGCTGGCATCCTTAATTGAAAGTGCCGACAAAGTTGCAAATACCGCATCGGTTTATGGTGCTTATTTAAAAAGAATCAAAAAATCGGCCCAAAAAGACATGATTTTAAAACCTGCGTTATTTACGCTAAACAACAACAAACATCAGGTTTTTAATGCTGATAGCAACGCATTAATCAAAGAAATAAAAGGAGATATTTTATACTTGGATCCGCCTTATAACAGGCGACAATATGGTTCAAATTATCATTTGTTAAACACCATTGCAAAATACGATTCGTTTAAACCCCAAGGAAAAACAGGTTTGCGGACTTATTACCGCTCTTCCTATTGCAAAAAAAATGAAGTCAAAAATTCTTTTGAAGAATTGATAAAAAATGCTAACTTTAAATACATTTTTTTAAGTTACAACAATGAAGGTTTAATGACGGAAGATGAAGTGAAAAGCGTGATGTCAACCTACGGAAAATACAGTTTGAAAACAACCGATTATCAGCGATTTAAAGCCGATAAAACAGAAAATAGAAACCATAAAGCAACTTCAACAGTTGAATATTTACACATTTTAGAAAAACAATTATGAGCGCAGCCCAATACAACCAACTTTTTGATGAAGTAATTAAGAAATACCATATTATTGATGAAGTAGATCAGCCTTATGAAAATCCGTTTGATTCCAAATCTTTTGAACATTTATTGTACCGAAAAAATTGGATAGATACCGTGCAATGGCATTATGAAGACATTATTCGCCTACCCAATATTGATCCGATAGAAGCTTTGGCATTAAAGAGAAAAATTGATGCTTCCAATCAGGATAGAACCGATATGGTTGAATATATCGACAGTTATTTTTTGAATAAATTCAAAGATGTAAAAGTAAAGGAAGGCGCTAAAATTAATTCTGAAACGCCTGCTTGGGCAATTGACCGATTGTCTATTTTAGCTTTAAAGATTTATCATATGCGTGAAGAAGCCACACGTGAAACGGCTTCCGAAGAACACAGGGAAAAATGTCAGGAAAAACTGAATGTTTTGTTAGAACAAAGAGTGGATTTATCCTCAGCAATTGACGATTTATTAAACGATTTTGCCACAGGAGAAAAATACGTAAAAGTATATAAACAAATGAAAATGTATAACGATGCCGACACAAATCCTATGTTGTATAAAAAATAAAAGTCCTTTTAAACAGGTTTTAAAAAGTGCTGTAATCGCACTTTTTTTTACGGCACTTATTCTTTTAGGCAGCTGTAAAAGTGCTATGGTGCCTGCTTTTTCTTCCCAACAACCACCAGTATCGCCAAATTATGACAAAGTGGCATCTTGGGCTGTTTTGCCAGATGCTTATCCTGAAAATTTAAAACACTGGCAAACAAATTCAGAAGTTTTAGTTGCAGATGTCTTCTATATTTACCCGACCTTAAATAATGAAAAAAAAGATTTAAGATGGAATGTGCCAGTAACAGATTCCATTCAAAATATTAAAGTAATTAACAAAGCAGTTTATTTTCAGGCATCTGCATTTTTAAATGCTGGAAAATTGTATGTTCCTTATTACAGGCAGGCACATTTAAGATCTTATTCTCAGTTTGAAAAAGGAGGAAAAGAAGCTTTAAGTTTGGCTTACGGCGATGTTAAAGAAGCTTTTAAAACCTATTTGGAAAAGTACAATCATGGAAGACCAATAATTATTGCTTCTCATAGTCAGGGAACTACTCATGCAATTCGGCTTTTGAAAGATTTTTTTGATGGAAAACTTTTACAAAATCAGTTGGTTGTCGCGTATATTCCAGGAATTGCCATTAAAAAAAATACGTTTGAAACCATTGAATTTATGACAAATCCAACACAAACTAATGGATTTGTAACTTGGAACACCTTCAAAAAGAATTATTATCCAAAAACTTATAAGCAATGGTATAAAGGAGCGGAAGTTTCCAACCCCGTTGATTGGGACAATAGCAGTGAATCTGAGCATGCAGAACACAAAGGATTTTTATTTACCAACGATAAATTATATACCCAAGCACTACAAGTGTATGTAAAAGATGGTTTGTTGTGGGTTAGTTTGCCTCATTTTCCATACAGATTGTTGGCTTTGGGCAAAAAGCGATATCATAAAGGAGATATTAATTTATTTTGGGAAGATATTAGGGAAAATGCTTCTTTACGTGTAGAATCTTATTTAAAAACACACAATATGTTTACTGAAAACAAGGACTGAATTGTTTGAGGAATATTTTATTTTCTTAGAGGAAAGTTTTATGCAAAAAGCAATTCGTATGAACACAATTTAAAATGATAATAAAAATGTTACAAAAAGGGAATTTAATCGTCATAGTTTAAATACTCTTTTTTATGAAAAATAGTCTCTTAATTTTAGTAACAGCACTAGTATTAGCTTCTTGTGCATCAAAATCATCTTTTAATTCTTTTTATGAAGAAAATAAAGAGGAATGTGAGTTTTCAATAAGTTCACCTGCATTTATTGCGAATTTGTTTATACCAAAAGAGGATGTTGGGGAATATAAAGCGTTGTTTAAAAAAGTGAAACATTATAAAGTGATGATCTTTTCAGATGCGTCAACGTCTTTAGACAGAAAGTTTGAGCGGTTTATCAAACAAAAAAACTATGAAACAATTTTTAGTATAAAACAAAATGGCGATAAAGTTCAATTATATCTTTTACAGCATAAAAATGCGATTAGGGAAATTGTGTTAAAAGTTAAAAGCGATAATGATTTTGTGGTGCTGGGATTAAAAACGAATATATCGGAAAGTGATTTTAATAAAATTATTGAAAATTCTGCGATGAAGATTTCGTCCAATTAAAAAGTTAAGACATAATAAAGCCGTTTAAAATTAATTTTAAACGGCTCTATTTTATAAAATAATAAATTCTCTTTATTTTTTAGTTGCTTTTTTACCAAAAGTATATGTAATACCAACATTAATCCCAAAAGATGAGTAAGGCACTTTTTGAGATAATTCAATTGAAGGATCAGTTTCGGTATGAGCTACGTCATCTTCATAATTAGTTTTAATCACATATCCAGGAGGTAAATTATTTAAAGAATAATATCCAGCAACTGCAACTGTACCGTCAGGTAACATAATGTCTGTATTAAACTCTTGAATTTCAGAATCTTTTCTTTTAACACTAATTCCTATATACTCAGCTTCAATAAATAAATTAAGGTTTTTACCAATATCATATTTATAACCAAAAGCACCTGTAAATCCTAAAGGAAGTTCTCCGTGGTAATCTTCAATATATTCTGTTTCAGAATAAGAACCTGAAGGCAAACCTAAAGCAGCTGCTTTACCGTCAGAAAAAACTTCTTTACTATAAACTACAGCCTCTGTTTTTCCTCCAACTTTTACAACCGCTCCAAAACGACCATAAATGTTCTTCGTAAAATTATAAACAATAGATGTTGAAAACCCAAATGCTCTAGCTCTTGCCACAGCATCAACTTCTTGTGTTGGTAATTTTACATCTTGAATAGTTTGGTCAGCACCGTGTAAATAACCTAAACTAGCTTCAAGACCAAATGTTTCATTAAAAAAGTAACCACCTCTAAATTGAAAATTTGCTCCTTCACCATAACTTCCATAGTAATTAGTTGTTTTTGTTGTAGAAACTTCTTCTCCTAATTTCATACCTGCACTAGGAAGTGAGTAACCACCGCTAGCAGATATATAAAATTGCGCGCTTGCACTTGTCGCCATAACAATGGCAGCCAATAATAATAAATTTTTTCTCATAATTATTCAGATTGTTTAATAAGGGATGAATATACGTTTATTTATAAATATATTGTATGACAAATGTTACATTTAGAAAAAATAATAACATTTATTTTAATGAACTATTCCGACGCGGAGTCATTTAAGTATCAAGCAGAAAAAAATGAATTTTTAGTTCGATAAAAACCTATGATTTTTTACTTTTCTGCGAAACCTGAGACAGAAACTCGAGGAATTCTATTAGATTAACGCATAAAAATTTTAATTATTGAATACTATTTAAAAATATCGACTCTTTTTTTGGTATTTCCCACATAAACTTCATTGCCGTTAATAATAACGGGGCGTTTTAAAAAAGTGTATTCATCCAAAATCAATTGTCGGTAGTCTTTTTCTGCTAATTGCCGACTTTTTAAGTCCATTTCCCTATATTTTTTTGCACCTCGGCTAAATAAAACTTCATAATTTTTGGTTAGTGCAAACAATTCATCTAATTGTTTTGCGGTAATTGGTTCTGTTTTAATTTCCTGAAAAATAAATTCGGAAGTGTCCATTTCTTTTAAAATTCTTCTGCAGGTATCGCAGGTTTTTAGGTAATATATTTTTTTCATTTTATAAAGAGGCTAATTCGTAAAATTAATGTGTTTTTATTTTAAATTTGAAAACTATTAACAAAAAAAATAATATAATGCAGAAAAACTTTGAGATCCTTTTAAAAATGAGGCAACTAATTTTAAAGATAACCGAAAATCTTTCAAATGAACAATTAAATAAAATTCCGCAAGGATTTAAAAATAACATTGTATGGAATATTGCCCATTTGGCAGTAACCCAACAACTTTTATGTTATCAATTATCTGGCTTGAATTGCTTGGTTTCAGAAGAAATGATTGCTAATTTTCAAAAAGGAACTGCGCCAAACCACCCCATTTCAAAAGAGGAATTTGAGACGATAAAAAAACAATTTTTGCAATTGCCTTTGCAGTTGGAAGAGGATTACCACAAGGGAATTTTCAAAAATTACAGGGAATACAAAACAAGTGTAGATATTACGTTGAATTCTATTGAAGATGGTATCATTTTCAATACCTATCATGAAGGAATCCACTTAGGAATTATTCTTCAATTGATGAAATTTGTTTAAATCTTTTAATAGATGAATTAAACCAAAACTAAATAATATTGGCCTTTTTGATGAAATTGAGCTATAATATGGTACTTTTGCAACAGAAAATAAGCACGCTAAAGTGTCATACAAGGCAAGCTTAACTAACTAATTTTTTGGAGCTTGCAGAAATAAACAAATAATCTTTTATCTATGAAATTTAATACTAAAACCATCCACGGAAACCAAGCGCACGATCCTTCAACTGGAGCGGTTATGCCACCAATATATCAGACTTCTACTTACGCACAAACTTCACCTGGCGTTCATAAAGGTTACGAATATTCAAGAACTGCAAATCCAACGCGAACTGCGGTTGAAAATGCTTTTGCCAGTATTGAAAACGGGAAATTCGGACTTGCATTTGGTTCAGGATTGGCGGCGATTGATTGTGTGCTAAAGTTATTAAGTCCGGGAGATGAAGTTATTTCCACCAACGATTTGTATGGTGGTTCTTACAGGATATTCACAAAAATATTTGAAAATTACGGCATTAAATTTCATTTTATTGGAATGGAAAATACCGCTAATATTGAGCGCTATATTTCTGAAAAAACAAAATTGATTTGGGTTGAAACACCTACCAATCCAATGATGAATATCATTGATATCGTTGCGGTTTCATCAGTTGCCAAAAAACATAAAATTTTATTGGCGGTGGACAATACTTTTGCAACGCCTTATTTGCAAAATCCATTGGATTTGGGTGCAGATATTGTGATGCATTCGGCAACAAAATATTTGGGAGGTCATTCCGATTCTGTGATGGGTGCTTTAGTTGTAAATGATAAAACGCTGGCTGACAAACTGTATTTTGTTCAAAATTCTTGCGGTGCCGTTTGTGGACCGATGGACAGTTTCTTAGTATTAAGAGGCATAAAAACCTTGCATGTGCGCATGCAGCGTCATTGTGAAAACGGGAAAGCGGTGGCTGAATATTTGGCAAAACACCCAAAAATTGAAAAAGTATATTGGCCTGGATTTGAAAATCATCCAAACCATGACATCGCCAAAAAGCAAATGAAAGACTTTGGTGGAATGGTTTCTTTTGTTACCAAAGGAAATAACATTAAAGATGCGTTTAAAATACTGGAAAACTTAAAATTGTTCACTTTAGCTGAATCATTGGGAGGCGTGGAATCTTTATCTGGTCATCCAGCAAGTATGACACACGCATCAATCCCAAAAGCCGAACGCGAAAAAACAGGCGTAGTGGATTCGTTGATACGTTTAAGTGTTGGAATTGAAGATATTGAGGATTTATTGACCGATTTAGACCAAGCGTTAAGTTTAATTTAGGTAATAAACATAACCAACATGAACCCATAATAGCCAATCATTAAATTTATTGGCTGGGTCATTTTTGGCGTTTAAGCCATCCACATAATTAGAAAGAAAATATTGCCAGCGGGATTCTATCAGTAAATCTGAATATTCTCCCAATTTATAACGCGTTCCAACGCCAAAAGTTGCCGACATAGTGATACCCGCTTCATCTTTAGAGGCTCCAGGATTTAAGTTATTGTCCCATTTTGGGAATAATACTCCAGGATCTTCCCAATTACCTGTTTCGTAAGTTGATTTAATTGAAGGATCATAATAATCGACAAACGCACCAGCACTTACGTACGGTGACCATTTTAAATCGGGAATTCTTCGAGAGCCAAAATCAACGATATCAACCAAATGAAACTCCATTTGGGCACCTAAATTCAGCAAATATGTTTTCCCAGTATGCGCTCGTAACTGCTCACCTCCGACACTTTGCTTTTCAGCATATTCACCATAATGCTTTAACTCGGCAGACATATAAGATGCTTCTGCGCGAACTCTAAAATGTTCTGCAAAATAACTGGTGCGTTGGTTCCATCGATAACGATAATCTGTAAAATTTAAATAGTAAATAACGCCAATACCCATGCCTACATTTCCACCAACATTTGCCTTGAAGTTATTTCTTTGTCCGTAGTCTGTCGTAAATGATGCCGAACCAACAATAAAACCAATTTCATGGCTCTTTTCACTTTGAGCATTTAAGTTTAAAGAGAGAATCAAAAAAAGTATTGTGGCTGTTATTTTTATAATTTTATTCAAAAACATAAAATTTAGTTATTTCAAATGTAATAAAAACTTCAGTAAACGCAAGAGTAAATAAATTTAATCTAACTTAAATGACTCATTGATATCCCAGTTAGCTCTTAATTCAATTTTTTTGTCGAAATATTTTACAACTTCTGGTTGCCGTTTATTTAAAAAACTTCCCGTATCCCAAATGCCATTATTATTTTCATCTATGATAGCCTTTATCCTATAATTCCCTGGAGATAGTAAATCAAAACTCACTTTTTGGGGCTTGTTTATTCTCACTGACCTTATTAAAACGTCTTTCTCATTTAACAACTCTATAATAAACGAGGTGTTTTTTGCGCTGATTAAATCAATGTTAATGGTGCCATAATCTTCAGGCGATTTGGTTTTTAATTTAAATGACAATGAATCATTTGACATGCCAAAAATATCTGTAATTGTTTTAGGTAATAACACAAAATTATAATCTGTATTGTATTTTTTTTCAAAATTCAGGTATAATTTAGTTTTAGATTTTGAAAGTGTTTCTTTAAAATCAATTACAGTAGAGTCTTTGGTTGTTATTTTAATCATTGATCTGTTAAAATCGACAATGGGCGTATTTGTTGCAATGGCAAAGGTGTCTATTAAATGTAAAATTCCTGTCGCTTTCTGCGTAATTTTCAAAGAATCAATTTTTGAACTTCGGGTTTTAATAGTAAAACTTTCTGAATAGTTATTTTTTGAAACTAGAAAATTTAAAGAGTCTGCTTCAAAAGGCGTGTACCAGTAATTTACGGTGTCTTTTTCTTTTTCAAAAACGATTTGAGATTTAAAATCGGCAGGTTTTTTAGATAACATTTCAATATTTATAGCTGAAGCATCGCCTTCAAATCCAAAAATAAGATGCCCTTTGTTCACTTCTTTCGGTCTAAACACCTTTAATTCAGGAACTTCTTTAAAAATGGTAAAATTATATTCTTTGTCGGTTGGCAATACAAGCGTGTCTTTTACAAATCCGATTTTATCAATTTTCGGATTGTAAATTTTGTTACTATTGGCATCTTTTAGCGCAATAAGCAAATATTTTCCAGCTCGTAAATTGGTTATTTCATACAAGGTGCTGTCAAGTGTATTGGCAATATATCTTGGTTTCTGTTTGTAAATAATGGAATCGGTAAAGGAATCGTTGTATTCATAAAGCATCACATCAATGCCTTTGACCATTTTTTTTACCGTTGGGTCGGTAACTTTACCTTTTACATTTAGAGAGTCGATATAAGTTCCAGTTGAAAAAACATATTTAAAGTTTCCCAATTTATTTTCTTCATTATTGTCAACAATACTGTTTCCAAAATTAAAAGAGTAGGTGGTATTTGCATCTAAAGTGTCGAGGATTTTTATGCTGATGAATTTACTGGCCGTACCAATTGGGGTAATAATTGGATCTATTTTTTGGGGTGGAGAAATTACCAAATTCTTATTGACATCTTTAATTTTAATATATTCATCAAAATATATTTTTATTTTGTCTCCCTTAAAATTAACAGATTCAATCGCAGGAATTGCTTTGATTAAAACTGGTGGAATGCTGTCTTTTGGACCACCTGTTGGGGTGCCTCTTCTGGCGCAATCAAAAAATACGCTTACTATCATTAATAGTAATAAAACCTTAATTAGAGAATTCCTCATACCTATTTTATTAAAAATACAAAATAACAATTATTTTATTAAAATAACGCATTAAAATAAACAGTCGTTTAATATTAGCTATATTATTTTGTGTAAGCCATGCAGGCAATGCTTATTTTTAGATTTTTTATTTTATTAAGTGCCTCATAACAAGCTTCAAGTGTGGCACCTGTTGTAATCACATCGTCAATTAATAAAACGTGTTTGTTTTCAAGGGTAAAATTATTTTGCACCCTAAATAATTCGTGTACATTCTTCCATCGGTCTAAACGTAATTTTTTTGTTTGTGTTTTTGTTGAAGACACCCTGACCAAAACAGTTGGATAATAAGGAACATCCAGTTTTTTTGCCAGACTTTCGCCAAAAGTAGTCACTTGATTGTAACCGCGTTTTTTTAGTTTTTTTTTATGAAGGGGTACGGGTATTATACAATCTATAGTTGAAAATCGTCCACTTTCAATAAGTTGATCGCCAAGCCAATTTCCAATTAAAGTTCCAACTTGTTGTTGTTTTTTATATTTAAGTTCATGTATTAATCGCTGTACATTTCCTTTTTTAAAGAAGTAAAATAAGGAAGTTGCACTTTCAAGAGGAATTCTTCCATAAAAGGATTTTTCGATTAAATTGTTTTCTTCGAAACTGAAATTGGTCAGCGGCAAATCGTGCCGGCAGTTTAAACAAATAATTGATTCGTTGGTTGCCAAATAATCATTGCAGCATAAACATATTTCAGGAAAAAAAATAGAAAAAATGTCTTTTAAAATTTTCATAGCAGTTCTTTTTTTAAAAGTACATTATTTAATTTAAATAATTTTAAACGATGTTCAAAAGTATAATAAATTAACTGTTTTCTAAGTATTTTATAACTTATGGGTTATTAATGCATTCAAAAAAAGAGATTTAAGTATAATTTATTTTATAATTTTGCGTTTCATAAGAATAATTAAACATTAAAAAAATGGAAGAAAATAAAAAATCAAATAACAAACTGATAATCATAGTGTTAGCCGTTTTGTTATTGGGCGCTTTGGCTTATACTTTTTATACCAGCACAGAACATAAAAAGTTAACCAATGCTATTGAAGGCGAAAAACTTGAAATAGAACAAAATTTAGACAGCATGATTGTTAAATATGAAGATGCTATTGCCCAGAAAACATCAATGTCTAATGAATTGATTATTGAAAGAGATAGAATCATTGCCCTAAGAGATTCTGTAAAAAATTTATCGGCTGCAAATTACAGCATGCTTCGTCGTTATAAAGGCGAAATTTCTAAATTAGAGGCATCAAACAAAAAATTATTTTTGTTGAATGAGTCTTTAACCAATCAAAATCAATTATTGACAAGCAATTTAGATAGTGCAAATGTTGTAATTACAAAGCAAATTGCCAAAAACGACACCTTGACAATACAAAATTTAACATTGGCCGAAAAAGTTGCCATTGGATCTGAATTGAAAGTGAGCACTGCAAAAGTTATTGCGATGAAAGAACGGAATAATTGGAAATTGGTAGAAACTTCAAGATCAAGCAATACAGACGCTCTTAGAATAAACCTTACCATTGCTAAAAATGAAATCGCCGAACAAGGAGATCATCAGGTTTATATCCAAATTTTGGATTCTAACGGTACAATTGTGGCACCAAAAGGAGAGTTTAGGCTTTATGACAACACTCAGGTAAGTTATAGTGATCTTTCAATGGTAAATTATTTAAATGAAGCCATAGACTTAATTTCTTTGGTTGAAGTAAATAGAGATATTATGAAAAAGGGAGTTTATACCGTGAATATTTATATCGACAATAAATTTGTTGGAGCAACTAAAATTGCACTGAAGTAAAAAAATAACTCCAAATTAAATATTATTTAATAATTTTTGGGTGGAAATAGTTTAGGCTATTTCCACTTTTTTATTTTTTAGTGTTAAAAGCTTTACTATTTTTGCAGCATGGCAAATCAAGATGATCAATTTAAAAAAGTGGTTTCACACGCAAAGGAATACGGTTTTGTATTTCAATCGAGTGAAATTTATGATGGTTTGAGCGCAGTTTATGATTATGCTCAAAACGGCGTAGAATTAAAGAAAAATATTAGGGAATATTGGTGGAAAGCGATGGTGCAAATGCATGAAAACATTGTTGGTTTAGATGCCGCAATTTTTATGCACCCAACCACATGGAAAGCTTCTGGTCATGTTGATGCCTTTAACGATCCTTTAATCGACAATAAAGATTCCAAAAAAAGATATAGAGCCGACGTTTTAATTGAAGATTATGTGGCCAAATTGGATGATAAAATAGAAAAAGAGGTTGAAAAAGCAGCAAAGCGTTTTGGAGATTCTTTTGATAAAGACCAATTTTTGACAACCAATCCAAGAGTTTTAGGCTATAAGGAGAAAGGCGAATCCATTTTAAAACGCATGGGAAAATCTTTGGCTGAAGAAAATTTGGCCGATGTAAAAGCCCTTATTGAAGAATTGGAAATTGTTTGTCCGTTGTCTGGTTCAAAAAATTGGACAGAAGTGAAACAGTTCAACTTAATGTTTGGCACAAAAATAGGTGCTTCTGCAGATGCTTCAATGGATTTATATTTACGTCCGGAAACCGCCCAGGGAATTTTTGTGAATTTTTCAAATGTACAAAAATCGGGCAGAATGAAAATTCCTTTCGGAATTGCCCAAACAGGAAAAGCCTTCAGAAATGAAATAGTGGCACGTCAGTTTATTTTCCGCATGCGAGAATTTGAACAAATGGAAATGCAATTTTTTGTGCGTCCCGGAACTCAAAAAGAATGGTATGAAGAGTGGAAACAAGCCCGTTTAAAATGGCATTTGTCTTTGGGATTGGGCAAAGAAAATTACCGTTTTCACGACCACGACAAATTAGCGCATTATGCTGATGCCGCAGCAGATATAGAGTTTAAATTTCCTTTCGGATTTAAGGAATTGGAAGGAATTCATTCCCGTACAGATTTTGATTTAGCCAGCCACGAAAAATTTTCTGGTAAGAAATTACAGTATTTTGATCCTGAACTAAATGAACATTACATTCCTTATGTGGTGGAAACTTCTATTGGTTTAGACAGAATGTTTTTGGCTGTTTTCTCCAATTCTTTGCAAGAAGAAGAATTGGAAAACGGTACCACGAGAACTGTTTTAAGACTGCCAGCAGTTTTAGCGCCTACAAAAGTAGCTATTTTGCCGTTGGTTAAAAAAGATGGTTTGCCAGAAATTGCACGTAAAATTATGGAGGATTTAAAATGGGATTTTAACGTGGATTATGATGAAAAAGATGCGGTAGGAAGAAGATACAGAAGGCAAGATGCCGTTGGAACGCCATTTTGTATTACCGTTGACCATGAAACCTTGACAGATGATACCGTAACCATTCGTTACAGAGATACGATGGCACAAAATCGTGTAAAAATCTCGGAACTTCGCAACATCATTAAAGAAGAAGTTGATGTTAAAAAATGGTTGATGAAAATGTAAGCTGAAAAAATTATAAACACAAAAAACTCCACAGTCAATTTCGAATGTGGAGTTTTTTTATTTTCTATAATGAAGATTATTGAAACCGATAACCTATGGAAACGCCTCCGCGTCCCACAACTTCAATATCACTTTGATTTAGCAAATCCCGCCCAATTCCAGCATAAATTTCAGCAATAAATCCTCTTTTAGTAACCCATTTTCCGCCTACGGAGATTCCTACAGCCAAATCTGTGTATTTTTCTTCTGTAGTATTTTCAATGGTATTGTATGGAGGAAAATCTTCATAATAATAATTATAAACATAATCTTTTCCAGAGTGAAGCATCGTAAAAGCTTCCACAAAAAAACCTTGGGCATATTTATTTGAAAAAAAATGCCTGTAATATGGTGTGATTGAGAAAGTTCTATATTCATCCAAACCATCAATTTCATTGTCTAAACTCACAAGTGTTCCAACGCCAAACGAAGATTCTTCATTAATAATGCGTTCATAGGCAATATCTAACCATTTGAAGATAATTAAATTGGACATGTTGATTTTCAATTCATTTTGTTTTGATTCATTTTGTTTTGATTCATTTTCTTGTGCAAAAAGAGAGAAACTAATAATAAATATCAACGCTGATAGGGTAATTTTTTTCATAGTATAATTTTAAATTCATGAACAAATATAGCATCAAAAATTACATAGAAGTATTTTTTTATTTAAAATAACGATTTCTGAGTTGAAGGATTTTCGTGTTCCAACAACCATTTTTTGCGCCAGATTCCTCCAGCATAACCTGTTAACGAGCCATCACTTCCAATAATTCTATGGCAAGGGATAATTATCCAAATTGGATTTTTCCCATTGGCAGAAGCTACAGCCCTAATGGCCTTTACATCGCCCAATTGTTTTGACTGTTCTAAATAAGTTCTCGTTTTTCCATACGGAACGTTTAACAATTCCTTCCAAACACGTTTTTGAAAATCGGTTCCTTCTGGATTTAGCTTTAAATTGAATTGCTTTCTTGTGCCATTAAAATAGTCAGTTAATTGTTGCACGCAATCCTGCAAAATTTCAGGAATTTCTGTTGAAGTTTCTTTGGCATCATCAATTACGGTAACAGCACTGATGCCGTTTTTATTACCCATAATTTTTGCGGTCCCTATGGGCGTTTTATAGTAGGCTGTTTGATTGGATTCCAAAAACATAATTTGATTTTAAATTTTCTGAGCGGATTTCTATTTTCTGCCAATTACCAACGATGCGAATATGAAAAGTACGACTTATTTGCAGTATTTTGCATAGTATCAAATGAGTAAATTTATAAATAAAATTTAAGTAACAATAATAATAATGAAAGCATTTTCTTTAAGCTAACAATTATTTAAGGTATTAAGGGGAACATACTCAAAGACAATAGAATAAGCATAAAAAAACCTAGAGCATAAATGTCTAGGTTGATTTTCTTATTTTATAGTGCTCAGTTATAGCGGAATGTATAATAGGGCACTTTCTGAGTGCAAATGTACAACTTTAAAATTACATACCAAAGTTAATCTTGGATTTAATAATTCCGTTCACTAATTCGTTTTCTTTTGTTTTATCAAATAATGTTTGCACTTCTTTTTCCAAATCATTTGCTCTATTTTTAGAAACTTTACTTAATATAAATAGTAACAATCTTATAGATGCATTTAAGTTTGTATTGTTATTTGTTTTAAGCCTATATTTTAAATTCGGGATTCTTTTAATACCTACAGGTTGATTATAATCAAAAAGTATTCCGTTATGAGAACAGATATTTCTAATATTTATTAGTGAAATAAAATAATTATCTAGAAGTTTTACATCTCTAAAACCATATACTCCAGCAATCTTCTTTTTTAGTTCTTGATTTTTTAAATTAGTAAAGAATTTGAAAATTTGACCGAAAGTTAGAAATTCAAAAACTTTCCAAGCAGGAGCATAATCACAAGAATATTTATTATGATGTTTAATTAAGATGTTGTTTTTAGTTTTTAAATTAAAATAGATAGTGTTAAACTCTTTAAAAATATAGCTATCAACAATCTTAGGGTCAATATACCAAGCGCTATTATCCGAATAATGGTTAGACGCAAAGTAAAT
This sequence comes from Lutibacter sp., assembly GCA_028696945.1. Classification (GTDB taxonomy): domain Bacteria; phylum Bacteroidota; class Bacteroidia; order Flavobacteriales; family Flavobacteriaceae; genus Lutibacter. The sequence goes on along the minus strand of JAQVGD010000001.1, from coordinate 40,563 downwards.
TAATTGTGTTCTAAAATGTACTTCTATTCTGTAAATGTACCTCAATAGAAGCATTTTTAAATCAAAATCGAAATAGTAAAGTTTTACGATATCATATAATTTAATATTTTCATTAAACTTATGAGTTTTATGATCTTGAAAATAATACCAATAGAAACCTAATCTGTAATAACCAATGTCCTGTAAAATTTCCTTTACCTTTTCTATTTCATTATAATCTTTAAAAACAATTCCTCTTTCAGAAAGTCTTTTTATTTGTTCCTCAACAGTTGTTGCTACATTACCCATTTATATAATTTAAAATATTCAAATATAGTTGAATTTACTGTGAATTTTTATTAATAAGGAAGTCCATTATTGTGCTAAAAGAGAAGGAAAAAATAAAAAGAAATGTTGCTCAAGTTTCCTCATGGCAAACTTCTCTGCTTAATATCTTTTACACTTGTGCCTACTTCGTGTAACTTTATAATTTCCTCAATAATTTTTTTGCTTGCTGGTATTCTTCTGCGCTTTCGGGAATGGTTTTTAAAATTTCTCTGGATTCTTTATACTTTTTCTGTTTTAAAAAGGTCAAGGCCTTGTACCATTTGGCTTTCGTTTCAAAAGCTGAATTACCTTCAATTATTTCATTAAAAACAATTTCGGCTTCAACATAATTGTTTAATTCTAATTGGCAAATTCCAAGGTATAAATTAATTTCAGAATCATTTGGATAATTATTGGATAAAATGGAGAGTTGCTTTAATGCTTCTTTATAATTTTTTGAATTGAAAGCCGATTCAGCCTTAGAAACTACCTCATTATTTTCACCTCTGACTACCAATTCCAGAGCGTTGTGTTTTGCGAAATCACTATAAACCGGATTTCCATTGTTGTAGATAAAAAAGCCAATTAATAAGGCAATGCTTGCCGCAATCATTAAGTTTCTATAGCGGAATAAAGAGATTACTTTGGTTTCTTTTTTAGTGTTTTCGTCTTGTTTTATATGTTGAGAACCTAAATCGGTCAAGGTTTTTCTGAGTTTTATTTCTTCCTCTTCATTTTTGAATTTTGCACCCAAAGAGGATTCCAAGGCGATGTAAATTTCAAAGTCTTCTTTAAAATCGGTGTTAGATTTTAATTGTTCTTCAAAAAATTTTAGTTCTTCTTTGGAAAGTTCATTATTTAAATATTGCTCGAACTTTATGTATCGTTCTTCTGGCATTTGGCTATGCTTTTAAATGGTGATATTCATTGGAACTTTTTACAAGTTGGGTTAGTTTACCCATACACTGTGATTTCTTTTTGCGGGCATAACCATAAGATACGCCTAAAAATTTAGCAACTTCTTCCATCGATTTAATCTTGAAAGTAACTTTTAACAATTCTTGACATTTTTTACCCAATTCTTTAAATTTAGATTCAAATAATTGATATTTTTTCTCAAAAAGTTCTGTTTCTTCAACTTGTTGATTTTGTTCTTCTGTAATAGATGTTATATCTTCTACAATTGTTACCCTGTTATTTCCTCTTTTTTTAAGCTCATTTAGCCACTTTCTTTTACATAATAAAAAAAAATAGGCATCGAATGGACATGTCAATATAAAATTTTTCTCTTTCGCCTGATGATAAATAGTTACCAATGTTTCCTGAATAATGTCTTGCGCATCATCTGCATTTCCACTATTTTTTTTTATGAACGACACAATTTTATGGGAAAAATTCATATATATCTTTGAAAGTACCCTGCTGTCATTTTTTAGCAAAGCTTCAATATATATGTGGTCTTCGTGTGTTTTATGGTCCATTTCTAATGATTAGGAAACGCTAATTTAATTTTTTTTTCAGAAAAAAGGGTAACAAAGATTAAAAGATACTGATATGTAAGTGTAAATCGAATTTAAAAATAATTAAAATTTAATAATTATGAAAACACAAACACAAAATTTTATGGAATTAAAAAACTGCAAAGTAGTAAGTCGTATTTTAAAAAATGTACTGGGATTGTCAATACTTGCAATTTTTGCGAGTTGCGACAATAACAATGATGAAATTATTGATTTGCAACCGCAACCAGATGGTGTTGCTTTGGCAGCTCGATTTAATGAGAACAGACAAGAAGCAACTCAAGAATTTACGATAGATGCTTCATCAGGTGGCGTTATTACAGGAACACAAGGAACACAAGTTGCTTTTCAACCAAATTCTTTTGGATTGAATGGAACTCCAGTTACCGGAAATGTAACCGTGCAATTGATTGAAATTTATGACAAAGCTTCTATGTTATTGAAAAACAGAACTACTTTGGGAGAAAGAGCAAATGGAGACAAAGAGGCTTTAGAATCAGCTGGAGAATTTTTTGTAGCTGCAACGCAAGAAGGAAATAAATTAGCATTGTTGGAAATGGCATCTTTAACCAGCCGACCAATAAATCCAGCCGAATTTGTAGGAGGAATGCAAATTTTTAGGGCAGGCGGCGAAGATGATGATTGTGATGGAATTGATGCAACTTGCGATTGGGTGGAAACCGATGAAGATAAAAACGGAGAAAACGACACAGCCGAAGTTAGAGACGGTCAGGGAGCAGCGGGTGTATTTGTAACTTATAATTACAATATTGGTAATTTTGGCTGGACAAACCTTGATAGATGGTTCAACTTTACTGGGCCAAAAACGGAGATTTTTATTGATGTGCCAGACGGATTTGACAAAGACAATTGCGCAGTATATCTATCTTATGATGGAGAACCGACAGCCTTGGCCAGAATGGATGTTTGGAATACAGATTTAGAAATGTTTACAGAACATTACGGATTAATTCCTGTTGGAATGGAAGTGCATATTATTATGGTAGCCGAAATTAACGGACAATTAAATTACGCTATTCAAGGAACTACTGTTGTGCAAAATCATATTGAAACGATCCCAAGTTTAAGTCCAATCTCACAGGCGGCTTTGGAAGTTTTAATTAACGGATTGCCATAATTCACCTACAAATTTAGCAATCTATTAATAGTGACTCTTCTGCCATTTTTGGCAGAAGAGTTTTATTCATTCAATATTTTTGTACATTTATCAATCAATATGGTAGTAATGAATGGTTTAGAACATTGACATTCAATACCCGAACCTCAAATAGGCATTATTAGAATGCTTTTTTTATATTTGTTTTTAAATGCGGCTCTTATGTTAAAACAAACAACCATTATTTTCGTCTTTGCGCTAAGTCAAATTTTAGGGGCGCAATCCATAAAAAATGATACCGTCACTAGAACGGCAACCATTGGCCATTCCATCAATGGAAATAAAGTTTCTTTTATTCCAGAAACCCCGCAACTCAACCAAATTGCAGGGGCTCCAAAAGCGTTTTATACGTATTATTGGGAGTTTGGAGACGGAAATTACAGTTTTAAAGAAAAGCCAATTCACACCTATAAAAATAAAGGAAACTACACAGCTCAGCTTTCAGTAACCAACAATTACGATGATGGAAAACCGCCAACAACACGGCCAAAAGAAATTTCTATAAACGAAGAAAGTTTTGATACCACTGAAAATGAAAAACAATATTTGTTGGCGGCACACAACGGATTTAGATTGCAAACCAATAGAGATCCCATACCGGAAGAGGAAATGCAGTTGGTGTTAAGTTATGGAAATGACAAAGAATATCCTACCAACGGAAAAATTTATTTGTTTTTTAATGAACAAAAATTCAAAGCTAAAAATTTTGATTTGGTTGCGGTAAGATTGTATAATAATGAGCAAGAAATTTCAGAAGAAATAGTTGCTGATAATCAACGTTATATTTCGAAAAATGAGCTGGTGCAATCCACCGGAATTTCAACTTTTATGGATGAAAAATTACTGGTAAATGATACGTTAAAACAGAATTTGCCACTTTCTTTGGCGGAAGCAAAGGTTTATTATCGAGATTTTAAAATTTTTGAGGTAAACAATGTTCAGCCAAACGAAGCGAGGAACATGTTTTACACTTTCAAAACCACGCCAGAAATGTTGAAAGATACCAGTGCAGTTATTTCAATTCGCAGTATTTATGTGCCAGAACGCGGCAACGATTCTCATAAAGTGCTGAACAAAGAGATGGAAATTGTGACTTCTCACGATCCGAATAAAATGGCTGTTTATGATACCCGACTGAATTACAGACTGGTTCGTTTTAAACGTTTAAAATACAAAGTACAATTTCAAAATAACGGTGAAGGCCCAGCCAGATTGATAAAATTAAATGTTGAAGTGCCTGATATGTTGGACAAATCTACCTTAGAAGTGATCGAGATGTATCCGAAATGTCCGATTTGCCCAAAAGAAGAAGTAAATTTTAGTTGTTTGGACACCATTATTTCAAAAGACAAAATTACTTTTCAATTTAAAAATATTTATTTGCCAGGAACCGCCCAAAAAGGGGTTTACGACAAAGATTCGACCAAGGGATTTGTAAAATACGCTATGAAATTTGGAAAGGATTTCCACAAACAAAAATCGAAAAGCAAAACGGAAATTATTTTTGACAAAAACGAGCCGATTGTTACCAACACTTCCACCTCGCGTTTTTCTCCAGGAATATCAATCGGCGTAAAAGCCGGTTACAATAGTTTCCCCGATTTAAAAGATTCAAAAGCCTATTTTGTGGGTGCCACAATTTCTCCCTATAAATCTTATAAAAAATACCTGCAGGCGGAATTAATGATGGCTACCCATGAATTTGCCGAGTTTAAAAGCACTAGCAAACAATTGGGGCCAATTTTTATGGATGATGGAACCGTTGTTGACAACGCAATTCGGTTTGATGAAACCAATGCAGCTTACACAAAACTTAATATTGATGTGGTGCCGGTTTCGTTTCGTTACAATATAAACGGTGTTTTTGGATTGGGTGTAGGTCCGCAAATTTCATTTGACATTTCAAATAAAATAAACAGTACAAAAAGCTCAAGTTATTTTACTTATTTTGACAATCAAATTGGAGATCCAATAGACAAACTTTCCACAACCGAAACTGTGTCGGAAAAATCTTCGTTTGGCGACATAAAATATGGTGTTTTTGGAGACATTACCATTGGTGCTTCCAGAATTGGACCAAGTGTGGGCTTCCGTTATATATACAATTTCAAGGAACCGCACGCGCAGCTTCATTTTTATGCCATCTGGAAAATATAAATTTAAACGATGTTAATGAACAAACTCTTTGTTTTTTTAGTATTTTTTAGTTTATCCGTTGTTGCACAAAAGTCAAGCCCAAATTTTAAAACACAAGTTGATTCCCTGAAGAAGCAAAATAATTTGGCGGAATTTATCTATGTGCATTTAGATGAATTTGCAAACAATCCTTCATCAGAAAAATTAACGATTTTCGAAACAGTTTTGGCTGATTTGTGGCGAAATCCTATTAATGAAAAGGAAAATACAGCAAAACTCTATTTTCACATTAATTATGCTTATTATTTAAAACAGTACGGATTTATTGGGCAATCCATTATTCAATATGAAGAAGCTTATGCTTTTTATGCAAAAAACAAGCTTATAAAATTTGATATTATTGAATTTTGCCTAAAGCCTTTGGCAAATAATTATACCAGACTTGGCGATTCGGATAGGGCGGAAGATATTATAAAAATTACCATTGAAAAAGCGCAAAACGAGAAAAGAAAGGATCAAGTTATTGCAGGATATTCAAATTTATCCATCGTTTTCAGAACGAAGGGTAATTATGAAACTGCGATAAATTACCTGAAAATGGCTTTGGATTTATCCAATTCGAATCAGGAGAAATCAAAAATTCATTCCGATTTGGCCATTAATTTTTTAATGTTGGGGTCAGTTCAAAAAGCGGAAGAAAATGCGGTTTTGTCCAATAGGTTAAACCATAAAAATGAAATAGAAATTATTGCCCAAAATGACAAAACACTGGCAGGTTGTTTTCTTAAAAAAAACGAATTTGATAAGGCCATTTTAAAATTTGAAAGTGCTCTAAAAAATGCGATACGTGTTTATGGAAAAAATAACCGTGAAATCGCTAAAATTTACAATCAAATTGCAGAAGCCTATCGTGGTAAAAACGAAAATGACAAAGCCTTAGGTTTTTATCAAAAATCGCTAAGTGCCTTACTTCCTAATTATCAACCTAAAAATGCTTTTGAAAATCCCGAATCCACCTACTTTTATCCTGAAAATACTTTGAAAGAAGCTTTGGATGGAAGGGCTTCTTTATTTGTTGAAATCAAAAATAATGAAGAAGCTTTAAAAAATTACAAACTATCTTTTTTGGTTGAAGCAGAACTTCGATCCACTTATTTAACACAAAATGCAAAGTTGCTGCAGCAACAGGAAAATAGAGACAGAAGTGAAAAATGTATTGAACTGTGTTATAATTTATACACACAAAATAGAGAGAATACGTGGATTGAAGAGGCCTTTCAGTTTGCTGAACAATCAAAATCCGCAGTATTGCTCGAAGCCAAAGAAACGGGATCGGCAAAATCTAAATTTAAAAACGACTCTTTGTTTTTAAAAGAGAAGGAATTGCTTTTTAAAAATGCGCAGCTTCATAAGAATATTGTGGTCGAATCCTTAAAAGGAAAAGGCGCAAATGTTAATTTGTTGGCCAATTTAACCAAAGAACGCAACACAATTTTTAATAATTTACAATTGCTGAAACAGCAAATTAATTTAAAATATCCGCAATTAAAAATACTGAACGACAGCTTAATTACTTCAAAAAACTTAAAGAAATCGGTTTTAAAAAACAACGAATTGTTTATGGAATTTTTTGATGGGAATAAAAACGTCTATATTTTCTCCATCTCGAAGGGCAATCCAATTTCCATGGCTAAAATTGAAAAAAACCTGGATTTTATAACCCAAATTTCCACATTTTTGAATTTATTCTCTGATCCACGAGGCATTGCGCTTCAAAATAATATAAAAAATTACACGGCATTGGGCTACGAATTGTATAAAAAATTAATCGGTCCACAGCCAAACAAGAACATCATTATTGTGCCCGATGGATTATTTTCATTTTTTCCTTTTGATGCCTTACTTACTGAAAAAAAAGCCATTGTCAATTTTGATAAAATGACTTATTTAATAAGAAAACACGCGATTAGTTATGCCTATTCGGCAACTATATTAATGCATGAAACCAAAACAAACCAAAAAGTAAAAAACAGTTTTATTGGATTTTTTCCGATTTTTGAAAATAACCACCGAAATTTATCAATGTTAAACTATACCTTGCAAGAAGCCAAAAGCATTAAAAATGAAGTGCAAGGAACTGTTTTGTTGAAGTCGGATGCTTCCAAAAATACTTTTGAAAAACTCGCAGCTAATTATTCTATCATTCATTTATCAACCCACGCAACCGCAGGAGATTATTTTACGCCGCCAGCCATAGAGTTTTATGACGAAACGTTGTACTTAACTGAGATTTATGGCTACAATTTGCAAACGGATTTGTTGGTTTTAAGTGCTTGTGAAACTGGATTGGGAATGTTAAGAAAAGGAGAAGGCGCAATGAGTTTGGCTCGCGGATTTTCGTATGCAGGTGTTAAAAACCTGATAGTATCTTTGTGGCAAGTAAACGATAAATCCACCGAAAAAATAATGTCGGATTTTTATGGACAATATAGCGAAAACGGGAATAAAGCAGAAGCATTGCACCTTTCAAAATTGGCGTATTTGAATGATAAAAATATCGCTTCAAGTAAAAAATCGCCTTATTATTGGGCAAGTTTTGTTTATATTGGAGAAACCGAACTTACAGACAAAAATACTTTTAATTTTGGATGGCTCTTAATTATGACGGCAGTTTTAATTGTGTTGTATATTCTGTATAAAAAACGCTAGGAGCCAAACGCAAAATTTTAGAAAAAGAGGAGTGTGTTAGAAATCAATTGTTTATAACATTTTATTTTTCTTATATATTACCAGCTATCTAACAGTTAACCCCAAAAAAAACCATCCGCACAAATAGCACATTTGGTTTTTCCCAACACACAAGCCCATCCTAAAAAACCAAAAGAGCTATTTTTTCCCATTGTTCAAAGACTGTTAAAAAGTTTGGGGGAATAAATCATTGAAAATCAAAAAAGACTCAATATATTTGACATTAACTGTCAAGTGCTAATAAACAAGTGATATTTTACAAATGGAAAATAACAAATCAACGGGCGAAATTCTACGAGAAAAACGAGAGGAAAAAGGACTGCTTTTACGCCACGTTTCTGCGGAATTGGATATTGATACTGCAATACTCAGCAAAATAGAAAGAAGCGAGAGAAAAGCTACGAAGGAACAGATTATAAAACTTGCTAAAATACTTGAATTAAATCAAGATGATTTACTCGTTCAGTATTTAAGCGAAAAAATACTTTACGAAATAAAAGATGAAGAACTTGGCAGTAAAGCACTAAAAGTAGCAGAGAAAAAAATGAAATACATAAGCAAAAATAAAAGCGGAAATTGATGGAATTAAAATTAGAACTATTAGAATACCAGGAAACCGCAATTAAATCAGTTGTGAATGTATTTGATGGGAACGACAGAAATACATTTGATAATGCTTGCACAGATGGTATTCGTTCAAATTTTTGCACACTATCTAATGAGCAATTAACTGAGAATATCAAATCGATTTTACTTGAAAACAGAATTGATAAAAACGATGCTAAACTTGAAGAAGTACGTGAGTTGACTATTGAAATGGAAACAGGAACAGGAAAAACCCTTGTTTACATTAAGTCTATTTACGAAATGTTTAAACACTACGGATTTACAAAATTCATCATTCTTGTGCCATCAGTTGCTATCAGACAAGGTGTTTTAAGTACACTTTCGCTTTTTGAAGAACAACTGGAAGAAATTTATGGATTTACACCGAAAGCATTCGAATACAGTAGTAAACGACTGAATAATGTAACCAACTTTGTAGAAGAGCAACATCCACAAATAATGGTAATGACTTTGGCCTCTTTTAACTCAGAAGATAAAATTTTGAATCAAGCCAAAAGAGAAGATTTATTTGCAAACATTCCATTTATTGAAGCTATTGGACGAACAAATCCAATTATCATAATGGATGAACCGCAAGAAGGAATGGATACTCCAAACTCCCTAAAACAAATAGCGAAACTCAACCCTTTATTCAAAATTAGATATTCGGCAACTCACAAAGTCGCAAAAAACAAAATCTATCGCCTAACTCCTTATGACAGTTACAAACAAGGTTTAGTAAAAAAGATTGAAGTTTTAACCGTTACTGAAAAAAATGATGAAGCCACTTTAAAACTGGAACTTTCTGAAATTAAAAATGTCAAAAATATAATTCAAGTAAAAATCAAAGCCTGGCATCAATTGGCAAGTGGAAAGATTGAATTTAAAGATTCTAAATGGCTCGAAGATGGAGATAACTTAGGTGAAGTAACGAATAACCCAAGTTATTTAAAGTATTCAATTAGCAGAATCAACAAAAGTCTAAGAACTGGAAAATGGTCTGTAAGTTTTCATAATGGAGTTGAGATTTTTGAAAAACAAGCTTCTGGAAATGTGCAAAGTATTTGGGCTTTACAATTAGAATGGCTCATAATTCGTCACTTTACAAAAAAACAAAAACTACAAGAAAAAGGCATAAAATGCCTGTCGCTTATTTTTATTGATAAAGTTGCCAATTATGTAAGTGACGACCCAATAATCAAGAACCTTTTCATTGAAAAGTATAAAGAAATATATCCTGAATTTCATCCCGATAGCTATCGGGATAATGAACCTACAGCAGCGCATATTGAAATGATTCAAGGTTCGTATTTTGCAAAAACTACAAAAAATGAGTTTACAGATAACGAAAACTCAATGCGCAAAAACTCAGAAGTTTTTGATGCCATCTTAAAAGACAAAAAAGGGTTGTTAAGCTTTGGTGATTCCATTTCCAATAAAATCGAATTTATCTTTTCCCACTCAGCTTTGGGCGTTGGTTGGGACAATCCGAATATTTTTAACATTGCGACTTTGAGCAATTCTTTTTCTGAAATTAAAAAACGTCAAGAAATTGGTAGAGGATTGAGAATATGTGTAGATATGAATGGTCAGCGTGTTTATGACAAATTAAATGTAAGTGATGATGAACGAATTAACCAACTAACAGTAGTTCCGAACGAAACTTACGAAACTTTTGTAACGCAATATCAAGAGGAAATAAAAGAGGTTTACGGCAGTCCAAATGCAGGTGCAGGAATGACTCATACACACAAAGGCGAAAAACAAAATGAAGTTCAATTTAAACGTAGTAAAAATGACACTATCAACAAGGCGTTTAAACGATTCTGGAATGCTTTAGCAAAGAAAACGAATTACACCGTGTGTTTTGATGAAGCATCTTTAATTGAAAGAAGTAAAGAAGCGTTAAATACAATTGAAATTGCAGATTATGTTGCAGAAGTAAGTAGCCGAACTATTGGTTCTATTACAGAAGAAGGTATTGAAGATGAATTTGGTGGAAAGGAAAATTACAAATTAAAAGCTCATTTTTCAGCATTAGATTTAGTAGAAGAAATAAGTGAAAACACAGGACTAAGTTATAACACAACTATTGAAATAATTGGAGAAACAAATCACGAGAACTTCGCGAAAAATCCACCGCAATTTATTCATCAAGCAACATCCTTAATTAAGAATATAGAACTGGAAGAAATGATAAGAGGTTTGAGTTATCATTTGACGGACGAAACTTTTCCTTTCGAATTCAACGATTTTGTAAAACAAGTTGATGACAACCAATATCGAGACACACCGAACAGAGGATTTTACAACCGAATGCTTACAGATAGCGATATAGAAAGAAAATTTGCATTGGGAACAGATTTAGATGATGAAGTTGTTTGCTTTATGAAACTTCCCGCTTATTATCAAATTCCTACACCAATTGGGAATTATAACCCAGATTTTGGAATCGTGATGAAGCGTAAACAATTGCGTGATGGGAAAGAAAGCGAGTTTTATTTTGTTATTGAAACTAAAGGAACAAATGATATTAATGATAAAAAGGCATTGAAGGAAAGCGAAGTATATAAAATAAATTGTGCATTAAAGCACTTCGCCACTTTAGGAGTAGAAGTACACTACAAAGCACCTGTTAAGGACTACCAATATTTTAAAACAGAAGCTACTAAAAATATTAATGAATTAATTGAAAAATGATTTTTTTAATTATACCGAATTCGGGTTAATTAAAAGATGGGGTAATCTATCCAAATTAAGAATAAAGAAATGAGCAAAACAAAGAAAATAGAAGTTAAAGGAGTATCGATAACAGTCATTAAGAATAAACAAGATGAGTTTATTTCCTTAACAGATATGCTCAAAGCTAAGGATGGCGATTTTTTTATTTCTGACTGGTTGAGAAATCGGAATACAGTCGAATTTCTCGGGATTTGGGAATCCGTAAACAACCCTAATTTTAATTATGGCGAATTCGCCATAATTAAAAGTCAAGCTGGTTTAAACAGTTATAAATTAAGCGTTAAAGAATGGGTTGAAAAAACGAATGCTATTGGGTTACAAGCAAAAGCAGGAAGGTATGGAGGAACTTACGCACAAACAGATATTGCTTTAGAGTTTGGTATGTGGATAAGTGCCGAATTCAAGGTGTATCTTATCAAAGAATTTAAAAGGCTAAAAGAAGATGAAAGCGATAGGCTTCAACTACAATGGAATTTTCAAAGAACACTTGCCAAAGTAAATTATAAAATTCATACAGATGCCATAAAGGAAAACCTGATTCCTAATCAATTAAGCGGTAAACAAACTTCTATCATTTATGCCAATGAAGCAGATGTACTAAACATTGCCCTTTTTGGAAAAACAGCAAAACAATGGCGAGAAGAAAACCCTAATGAAAAAGGAAATATTAGAGATTTTGCAACCATACAGCAATTAGTAGTTTTATCTAATCTTGAAAGCATAAATGCTATGCTAATCCATCAAGATATACCTCAAAAAAATAGGTTAGTACAACTTAATAAGATGGCTATTACACAAATGAAATCATTGGTAGAAAATATCACCATAAAGAAATTAGATAATGAGTAACGATAAGCAGCATACAGAGAATTCAATGGAGAGTGTACAGTCACACGATTGGAACAAAGAAAGATTAGAACAATTAAAGCAGTTAATGCCTGACCTTTTTACCAATGATGGCAAACTCAACATTAGCGAACTCAAAAAAGTAATAGACCCTAAAAGCGTAAACGAAACCGAACGCTACGAATTCCGTTGGTTTGGCAAGAGTAATGCCAAAAGAGAAGCCTTTACACCTACTGATGCAACACTCGTTTATGATGAAGAAAGAAGTGTGAACCCAACCGAAAGCGAAAACCTGATTATTGAAGGAGAAAATTTGGCGGTATTAAAACTTCTAAGCAACAGTTACCGTGAGCAAGTAAAGTGTATTTATATAGACCCACCTTACAACACAGGAAAGGACTTTGTGTATTCCGATAAGTTCAATCAGGATAAAAAGGAATATTGGGAAAATGCCGAAATAACTGAAAACGGTTTTAAAATAGACACCAATACAGAAACTGATGGACGCTTTCATTCCAATTGGCTGAATATGATGTACAGTAGATTATTGATTGCAAGACAATTATTAAAAGAAGATGGCGTAATATTTATTTCTATTGATGACAATGAAGTACACCATTTAAGGAAATTATGTGATGAAGTTTTTGGGGAGGATAATTTTATTTCTAATGTTATATGGGAGAAAAAATTCGCACCTTCAAATGATGCAAAATGGTTTTCAGATAATCACGACCATATTATTGTTTATGCCAAAAACAAAGAAATATTTCGACCTAACTTATTAGAAAGGTCGGAAGAAGCAATATCTCGATATAAAAATCCAGATAATGATGAGAGAGGTGTTTGGGTATCAGGTGATATGACGGTTAAGACCTACAATGAAAACTATGATTTTGAGATAACAACTCCTTCAGGGAAAAAGATATCACCTCCTAAAGGAATTTGTTGGAGATACTCTAAAGAAAAAGTTGTCGAACTAATAAATGATAATAGAGTTTGGTTTGGAGCTTCAGGGGACAATGTTCCAAGAGTAAAAAGATTTTTGACTGATGTAAAAGATGGTATAACGCCAATCACAATTTGGTATCATAAAGATGTTGGACATAATCAATCTGCAACTCAAGAACTAAGAAGAATATTTTTAGGAGAACAGTATTTTGATACTCCAAAACCTGTAAGCTTACTTGAAAGGATTATAAATCTTTCAATGTCAAATAACGATATTATCCTCGACTTCTTTGCAGGCTCTGGCACTACTGGTCAAGCCGTAACCGAACTCAACCAAGAAGATGGTGGAAACAGAAAGTACATATTAGTACAACTTCCCGAAGCTACAGACGAAAAAAGTGAAGCCTTCAAAGCAGGTTACAAAAAAATTAGCGACATAACCATTGAACGAAATAAACGAGTAGTAGAAACCATTCAAAAGGAATTAAAAGAAAAGAAAGAGGCTACACCTGATTTGTTCAGCAATGCTTCGACAAGCTCAGCACAGGAAAAGGAAAGTGAACAAGAGCAATTAAAAGGTTTAGGTTTTAAAGTGTTCAAACTACAAAAATCAAACTTCCCAAGAGTAGAATTTGCACCAGACCCAGAAAAAACAGAAGAAGAAAATATTGAACTGCTCAAAAAATATATCAAAGAAAAAGAAGCACAATTGATTTCTGCCTTCAATAAAGAGGAATTGATAACCGAAATATTAATCAAAAACGGTTTCAAGCTCAATTACACATTAACCAAGCAAGAAGAATTCAAGAAAAATGACATTCACTTTGCCACAGATGGAAACAAAGAAGCGTTAATCTGTTTGGATGGTGTTATTGCAGACGAAACTATAGAGTATTTCAAAACACATACAGACCAGAAGCTAATTGTCCTTGAACGTGCCTTAGACACCACCAAAAAATGGAATTTAAAACACGCTATGGGCGATAAGTTTAATGCTTTTTAATTATGAATTAAATCGGAACTAAACCACTATGGACTAAAGTGCCATAGGTTTTTAAAACAGACTGAAAGCCTGCCTTGCTGGCAGGCAGGTTTGTGCAGATTCGTGCAATTCGTGGCTAAAGTTTTTAGAAGCTAAAGCGAAATGCACTAAAGTGCATAGTTTGAACTATTTTTGAGACCAATCAAAAAGTGCAGTCCAGAATTAAAAGCAAAATTTCCTGTTATTGACCGAATAGAAAGCTCATCAATTTTAGGTAATATTTTATCACACGACAATCCTTTCAATCCGAAAATTGGTGATTTAAAAGCCTTTTGGGCTGATATACTGGAATTGGAAAAGATATTTATTTGTGAGCAATCTGATTGTAAAATACCAATGGTATCGCTAAGGAATTACGATACAGTTGCAAAGAAAATAAGATGTGGTTGCGACCATACAAAATATGACTGGAAGAAATAAAGCCAATGCGTAAAATAAACAAAGGGCATAATAAAATACATAATTAATGATTGTGTTGTATTAAAAATCAGCATTTTAACACTTAACAAATCAAGTCTTAAGCCAAAAGTTAAGTGCTTCGAATTCGCCACTAACCATACACAAACCGTTTAAATTTTGAAAATATTTTTTGAGTTTTGAGTGGTTATTTTAGCAATCTCCTGCGGACTTATTTTATAAATTTCAGCCAATTTATCCAACACTTTTATAATATAGCTGCTTTCGTTTCTTTTTCCGCGGAAAGGTGCTGGTGCCAAATAAGGAGAGTCTGTTTCCAAAACAAGGTGTTTTAAAGGAATCTCATGTAAAAACTGGTCTATTTTCCCATTTTTAAAAGTGACCACGCCGCCAATTCCCAATTTCATATTGTAGGAAATGGCTTTTTTTGCTTGCTCTAAATTTCCGGTAAAACAGTGAAAGATTCCAAAAAGTTGCTCATTTTTTTCTTCTTCCAAAATCTCAAAAATTTCATCAAAAGCATCCCGACAATGAATTACGATGGGCATATTTCTTTCTTTGGCCCAAGCGATCTGGGTTTTAAAGGCAATTTGTTGCTGTTTCAACAACGTTTTGTCCCAATACAAATCGATGCCAATTTCGCCGATGGCGTAGAAATCTCGTTTATCCAGCCAATGTTTTACGATAGCCAACTCTTCTTCAAAATTTTCTTTTACGTGTGTGGGGTGTAAACCCATCATTAAAAAGATGTTTTCGGGAAAAGATTTTTCCAGATCCAACATGGCATTTAAATAGGTTGAATCAATGGCAGGAATAAAAAAACGGGAGACTCCAGCTTCTATGGCACGCTGAATCATCTCATTTCTGTCTTCATCAAACTGTTCACTGTATAAATGCGTATGTGTATCGGTAATTATCATACTGCAAAAGTAAACAAAGTTTAAAAAACGAAAAATTTAGTTTTGTGAATGGGGGCAAATTGTTTATTGTTAATTTCAAACCAACTTATTGATTACTTACTTATTTTTATTTTGTGTTAGAGTTCAGTGAACCATGTTTGAAGCAGAAATCCCGGCTTTGCGAGCTTGTGTGGAGGTATGTTCAACAAATTGCTGCACTGTGCACGTAAAGACGGATTGCAGCATAAAGCACGTCCGCCTTTTCGGCGAGAACGCCCAAATTTTCTTTCACAATATTCTTTTATTTTTTGAACTTATTTTTTAATGGCCAAAATATTGTGCATAAACTAAAAAATTTGTAACTTTAATGTGATAAATACCTTGCAAGATATTGCTGCCAAAAAAATTTATTGTGTATTAATTCTTGCATTATAAATTACCCTGTTTTAAACAGTTTTATACAATTGTTTTTGTTTCACCCTTAATAAGGTTTCCATGCAAGTCAAAAAATACCCCGGCGCAATACTCGAAAATTACAGCAGAATTTTGATTCAATTAGGTTTAGTGCTATCACTATTCATTGTTTATGAGTTTTTAACAATGAAATCATATCCGCGAGAAGTTAAAGAAATGAGTGGGGAGTTGCTAAATATTGAAGATATTGACAAACAGATTGAAGTTAAGCCTGTTGAGGTAGAAGCACAGCCAGAAACCAAAGTGGCACTTCCCGAAAAAATTTTAAAAGTGGAGGATGATACCGATATTAAAGAAACGATTATAGAATCTACCGAAACCAGTCAATTTGATGCCGTTGTAGTTACCGAAGCTAAGGAATTTGCGAAGGTTGAGGAAGAAGAAGAAATTGTGGAGGATGTTGCGTTTGTGGTAATTGAAAATGTTCCAATTTATCCAGGATGTAAAGGAAATAATACTGAGTTGAGAGCTTGCTTTTCAGATAAAATTGCAAAATTTGTCGCTGAAAAATTCAATGCGGAGTTGGCCTCCGATATAGGCTTGACACCTGGAAGTATCCAAAAGATTTTTGTGGTCTTTAGAATTGATAAAAACGGAAATATTACAGATATTAACGCAAGGGCACCACATAAAAAATTACAAGAAGAAGCGATAAGAGTTATTAATTTATTGCCAAAGATGACTCCAGGACGGCAACGTGGCAAACCTGTCGGCGTAAAATATGGTCTTCCCATTGTTTTTAAGGTTGAATAAATTTAGTTTTGATTTTAAAATCCCGCATTTGCGGGATTTTTTATAAGTAATGGTTAATATTATGGCTGAGGTATTAAGTAAATTAGTATTTTCGTAAAATATATTAAAATAAATGATTCCAAATTTAAATAACTTGCCTGTCTTTGACACCACGGGAGTAAATGAGCGAATTGCACGATTTTGCACCCGAAGTATTAAAACATCATCAAAAGTTGAAGGATTAAAACTCGCTTTAAGTATGATTGACTTAACAACGCTTGAAGGTAAAGACACCACCAGAAAAGTGCAACAACTTTGTTATAAAGCTATGCACCCTCATGATACTTTGAAAAATATTCCTACAGTTGCCGCAATTTGCGTGTATCCCGCTTTTGTTAAAGAAGCTAAAAAGGCTTTACATGGAAGTGATATTCAAGTGGCGTCTGTTGCTACCGCTTTTCCAAGCGGACAATCGAGTTTAGAAGTAAAATTGCTCGACACAAAATTTGCCGTGGATCAAGGAGCAGATGAAATTGATATGGTTATTTCGAGGGGTGAATTTCTTGCGGGAAATTATCAGTATGTTTTTGATGAAATTGCAGCCGTAAAAGAAGCCTGCGGAAAAGCACATTTAAAAGTAATTCTAGAAACCGGTGAACTTGACACGCTTGATAACGTTAGAAAAGCAAGTGAGATTGCTATATATGCCGGGGCAGATTTCATTAAAACATCAACAGGCAAAATTCAGCCCGCGGCAACTTTACAAGTAACTTATGTAATGCTTAATGCCATAAAAGATTACTACTTAAAAACGGGGAAAATGATTGGCATGAAACCCGCTGGAGGAATTTCAACTTCTAAAATTGCATTGCAATACCTAGTAATGCTCAATGAAGTGTTAGGAGAGAAGTGGATGAATAAAAATTATTTTCGATTTGGGGCCAGTAGTTTAACAAATGATATTTTAATGCAATTGGTTAAATCGGAAACGGGTATTTATCAATCTATCAACTATTTTTCAAAAGATTAATTATGCAAAAAAACAAGGACAATAGCATGTTTAAAGCATCCTGGACATACAATGAAGCTCCTGAAAGTACAGATCATATTCAAATACAAAAGAAGTACGATTTGTATATTGATGGAAAGTTTTCAAAACCGATAAAAGGAAAATATTTTGACACCCTTAACCCTTCAACCAACGAAAAGATTGCAAGTGTTGCAGAAGCAACTTCTGAGGATGTTGATGCAGCTGTTCAGGCCGCCAAAAAAGCCTTTGAAAGTTGGTCTAAACTAACTGGAAAAGAACGCGGTAAGTACATTTTTAGAATCGCCCGCCTAATTCAGGAGCGCGCAAGAGAATTTGCTGTAATTGAAAGTTTAGATGGCGGAAAACCTATTAGGGAATCAAGAGATATTGATATTCCTTTGGCAGCCAATCATTTTTTTTATTATGCAGGCTGGGCTGATAAACTGGCTTATGCTTTTCCTAATAGAAACCCTAAACCAATTGGTGTGGTCGGGCAAATTATTCCTTGGAATTTTCCGCTTTTAATGGCTGCATGGAAACTTGCACCAGCATTGGCAACTGGAAATACAGTGGTGTTAAAACCTGCAGAGACAACGTCTTTAACAGCTTTAAAACTTGCGGAAATTATTCATGAAAGCGGCATCCCAAAGGGAGTTGTAAATATTATTACCGGAGCAGGAGAAACTGGAGCCGCTATTGTAAATCATCCTGATGTTGGTAAAATCGCTTTTACTGGGTCAACAAAAGTCGGTAAATATATTCAAAAAGTAACTGCGGGAACCCATAAAAAATTAACCTTAGAATTAGGAGGAAAAGGAGCCAATATTATTTTTGAGGACGCTGCAATTGACCAAGCTGTGGAAGGAATAATTAATGCCATATTTTTTAATCAAGGTCATGTTTGTTGCGCGGGTTCGCGTTTATTTGTGCAGGAATCAGTAGCTGACATTGTTATTGACAAACTAAAAAATAGAATGGACACCTTAATTATTGGGGATCCATTGGATAAAAACACAGATATTGGTGCTATAAATTCAAAAAAACAATTGCAAACCATTGAAAATTATATTAAAATTGGGTTAAATGAAGGTGGCGAAATTTACCAACCAGATTGTAAATTGCCTAAAAACGGAAATTGGTGTGCACCAACTTTGTTTTTAAATGTGTCACAATCGCATAGAATTGTGCAAGAGGAAATTTTTGGACCTGTTTTGACCATTCAAACTTTTAGAACTATTAGCGAGGTTGTTGAAAAAGCAAACAACACACCTTACGGATTATCAGCGGGAGTTTGGACACAAAACGGTGCTAAAATGTTCCATTTAACCCAAAAATTAAATGCTGGTGTTATTTGGGGCAATACCTTTAATAAATTTGATGCAACCTCCCCTTTTGGAGGAATCAAAGAAAGCGGATTTGGAAGAGAGGGCGGTTTACACGGTTTAAAACCTTATGTAAAATTTGATTAATTATTTTAAGGAAAGATTATGAGCAGACTAGATATTCAAAAAACGTATAAATTATATATAGATGGTAAATTTCCCAGAACAGAATCTGGAAGATATTTTACAATCAATAATAGCAAAGGAAATTTAATAGCAAATATGTGTTTAGCTTCGCGAAAGGATTTTAGAAATGCCGTTGTAATTGCCCGAAATGTCCAAAGCTCTTGGGCGAGTACCTCAGCGCTGAACAAAGGTCAAATTTTATATAGGATTGCAGAAATGCTTGAGGGAAGAAAAGAGCAATTTATTGCAGAATTGATTGCCCAAGGAGAAACTGCCGCAAATGCTAAAACCGAAGTGCTCGAATCCATTGACAGACTGGTTTATTATGCTGGCTGGAGTGATAAATACCAACAGTTTTTTAGTGCGGTAAATCCGGTTGCCAGTTCTCATTTCAATTTTTCAGGTGTTGAACCTGTTGGGGTGGTTGCCATTATTGCCCCTGAAAATCAAAGTTTATTGGGATTAATTTCGGTAATGGCTCCCGCAATTGTTGGAGGAAATACCGTGATTATTTTGGCTTCAGAAACCAAACCTCTAACAGCCATTTCTTTTGCGGAGGTGTTAAATTCTTCTGATGTTCCTGGCGGTGTGGTAAATATTTTAACAGGAAAAAAGGCGGAATTATCAGGTCAAATGGCATCACATATGGATGTAAATTCAATTATTTACTGTGGAACGGATGAAAAATTAATGAAATCTATAAGTGAGTTGGCAAGTCTTAATGTTAAAAGAGTAATTTTTTATAAAAAGCATGATTGGACAAATGAATTGTATGAGTCCCCTTATATAATTGAAAAAACACAAGAAGTTAAAACTACTTGGCATCCAACAGAAATATAAAATTTTAACCTGAGGTAATTTTATCTGTAAAAAAGGTATAAATTACCAATAACCAAGCTTTATTTCATGAATAACAATTATTTCGCACATGAAACCGCCGTAATTGATGTAGGTTGTGAAATTGGAAAGGGTACAAAAATTTGGCATTTTAGCCATATTATGCCCAATTCAAAAATTGGCGAAAATTGTAATATTGGTCAAAATGTAGTTGTTTCACCTGGTGTGGTTTTAGGGAAAAATGTAAAAGTACAAAATAATGTTTCTATTTATTCGGGTGTTATTTGCGAGGATGATGTCTTTTTAGGGCCGAGCATGGTTTTTACCAATGTCATAAATCCGAGAAGTGCCATCATTCGCAAAGATGAATATCTGGAAACCTTAGTAAAGAAAGGCGCAAGCATCGGTGCAAATGCCACCATTATTTGCGGTAACGAAATTGGGGAATATGCTTTAATTGGTGCTGGATCCGTGGTTACCAAACCTGTATTGCCTTATGCATTGGTTGTTGGGAATCCTTCAAAACAAATTGGCTGGATCAGTGAATATGGCCATCGTTTAAAATTTGATGAAAAAGGATTGGCAACTTGTATGGAAAGTGGAGAAAAGTATCAATTAAAAAAAAATAAAGTGCTAAAAATCTCGAAATAATTTATAATGAACAAGCTGTTTTTAAGTTTTCTGCTGCTTCTTTCATCTATTTCAGTATTTTCTCAAATAGAAAAGTATCCAGTTTTTAAAGAATGTGATACTGTTTCCATTTCTGAATTGGCAGATTGCTTCAGAAATCAGGTTAAAAACGGGATGATTTCTGAATTTAAAGTTCCTGAAAATTTAAAAGCGGATAAATTTAAAGCAACCACCAATATTATTTTTTTAGTGGATACTTCTGGAAATTTTAAAGTTATTTATGTAAATTCTCCCTACAAAGAATTAAAAGAAGAAATTGAACGTGTTTTTGAAACGTTTCCAAAAATAACGCCAGCAAAATACAACAACCACTCTGTTGAAATGCAGTTTGTGTTTCCTTTAAAAATTCCTTTGGAAGACAATGTTGAAGACGTAATTGCACAAAAGGAAGTTGTTGCAGAAGTACTTCCAAAGAAACTTGAAGAATTAGTGCCAGTTGAACCCAAAACCACTTTATTTCCTGAACATAAAAGCGAATTAAACATTCCATTTACCCATACAACTTACAATGCGTACGACTCCTATTTAAATAGTGCCAGCAATTCACATACTGCAGTTAAACCTTATTTGTATAATGAAGTAAGCGAATTTGTGGATTTAGACGCCTTAAAAAATAAGCTAATTACCCCAAAATCTACTTGGTTTGGAAGGAAGCTGCTCAATGAGCATATGGCTTATGTACAGGGAAAGGATTTTTGGTTTACCATTGATCCAGTGGTTGATTTACAACTTGGAAAAGACAGTGAGGACGTTAAAACATACAACAATACACGCGCTATTCAGATAAATGGCGGAATTGGTAAAAAGCTGAATTTTTCAACAAGTTTTTATGAAAGCCAAGGTCGATTCGCAACTTATGTAAATGAA
This sequence comes from Lutibacter sp., assembly GCA_028696945.1. Lineage (GTDB taxonomy): Bacteria > Bacteroidota > Bacteroidia > Flavobacteriales > Flavobacteriaceae > Lutibacter. The sequence continues at coordinate 19,038 of JAQVGD010000001.1, read as the reverse complement.
TATTCCGAATCCATAAAACCTTCAGGGGGAAATCCAGCCATCATTCCCGGTCGAGGAATTGCCAAAAGATTTAATGAAGACGCGTATGATTATCCTGTTGCTGAAGCTTATATTTCTTATACCCCAAGCAATCATTTTAACTTTCAGTTTGGCAATGGCAAAAACTTTATAGGCGATGGCTATCGCTCCTTATTTTTATCGGATGTGGCCTCTCCTTATCCCTATTTTAAAATTTCAACCAATTTCTGGAAAATTAAATACACCAATTTTTTTATGTGGATGCAAGATGTAAGGCCTGAATTAACAGTTGATGGTGCTTACAAGCAAAAATATATGGCCATGCATTATTTGGATTGGAATGTTACAAAAAAATTCAATATAGGATTGTTTGAAACTGTTATTTGGGATGATGCAAACGACAGGGGATTCGATGTTAATTATATAAATCCGCTAATTTTTTATTCTGCGGTGGAGTTTGCTACAGGTTCAAGAGCTGGAAATACAACGATAGGACTCAGTTTAAAATATAAATTAAAAGCGATTACGCTTTATTCACAATTGCTTATCGACGATTTTAGAGCAGGCGAAATGACTAAAAGTAATGGTTGGTGGGCCAATAAATTTGGGGTGCAATTCGGGGCAAAATATTACAATGCATTTCATATCGAAAATTTATTTTTGCAGGTCGAATTTAATGCGGTACGCCCTTATACCTATTCTCATGATGAATTAAATTATAACTTTGGGCATAACAACCAGCCTTTGGCTCATTTATGGGGTGCTAATTTTAGGGAAGCTGTAGCAATTATGAATTATACCAAAAATCGTTGGTTTGTAAACACAAAAATAGTGGTAGGAGAAAAGGGATTTGATTTTGCTGACGGAATTGATAATATAAGTTACGGTGGGGATGTTTTTGCAGATAATGACAACAGAGTTTCAGATTATGGAAATAAAATTGGACAGGGAAATACCGCCAATATTTTTATAGGGGATTTGCAGTTGGGTTATTTGGTAAATCCAGCCACCAATTTAAAATTATTTGGTAGTTTAACTTATAGAAAGTTTGATCCAATCGCACCTGCTAAAGGTTTTTCGGAATCAAATTCCACTTGGATTTCCTTTGGTTTAAAAACTGATGTATTCAATTGGTATTTTGATTTTTAACGGATTTAAAATAATATTGAGTATAAAAACTGGGATTTCAACAAGTGAAATTCCAGCTTTTTATCTTTGGGTTATTTTTTACATTCTGATCGCTTCAAAAAACTCTTTTTCAATGGCTTCTCTATGATCAGGATGCGCTATTTTTACCAACTCATTCGTCCTTTGTCTAATGGTTTTTCCATATAAATTAGCAACGCCATATTCCGTAATAATGTATTGAACATGTGATCTAGTTGTGACAACTCCAGCACCTTTATTCAAGAAAGGAACAATTCTGCTAATTCCTTTTTCTGTTATTGAAGGGATGGCAATAATGGCTTTTCCGCCTTCGCTTAAACTGGCACCTCTTATAAAATCCATTTGTCCGCCTACGCCAGAATACAATCTCGTTCCAATAGAATCGGCACAAACCTGTCCGGTTAAATCAACTTGAATGGCCGAATTTATAGAGACCATTTTTGGGTTTTGTCTTATTACAGAAACATCATTCACGTAATTACAAGACCGCAATTCAACAAAAGGATTGTCGTCAACATAATCATACAAACGTCTAGATCCCATTATAAATGTAGCTAGGGCTCTACCGGCATTGATCCCTTTATAATTACCGTTAATCACATCTTTTAAAATTAAATCAATAACGCCATCGGAAAACATCTCGGTGTGCAAGCCCAAATCTTTATGATTTCCCAATTTATGTAATACCGCATTTGGAATGCTGCCAATACCCATTTGCAACGTACTTCTGTCCTCAATTAATTCCGCAATAAAACCGCCTATTTTATTTTCTATGGGTGTTGGTTCTGACAAGGTATGTTCATGAACGGGGATATTCACTTCAACAAAAGTATTCAGTTCAGAAATATGAATAAGACCTTCGCCGTGAACACGAGGCATTTGCTCATTTATTTGCGCAATTACGTGCTTTGCGTTGTCTATAACCGCCAAAATAGCTTCCACAGAAACGCCAAGAGAACAATAGCCGTGCTTATCGGGCGTAGAAACTTGAATCAGGGCAACATCAACAGGGAGAATATTTCGTTTAAATAGATTAGGGACTTCACTTAAAAATACCGGTGTATATGAACCGTTTCCGGCTTTAATGGTGTGACGTACATTTTTGCCAATAAAAAGCGAATTAACATGAAAACTGTCTTTGTACTTTGGATCTGCATAAGGCGCATCTCCTTCGGTATGCAAATGACAAACTTCCACACCTCTAAGTTCTTCATGACGTGCAGACATGGCATTTACCAACTCTTGTGGCGCAGCAGCAGCCGCTTGAATATATACCCGGTTGTGGGATTTTATAACTTTTACGGCTTCTGCTGCGGTAACTGGTTTATACATAAACGATCTTTCAAATAATTATAATACAAATGTACAACTGATTTTAGGCAAAAAAACTGTTTTAAATCATTTTTCGGACTATTTTTTGAAGAAGGGTATTTTCAGAAAAACCAAGCCTAAAAATTATTTTTTTGAAGTACCTTTGCAGTATAAATTTTAGGAGAGAATGATAAAACTAAAAACGAGAGCCGAAATTGAATTGATGCGCGAAAGCGCTCTTATTGTCTCAAAAACTTTGGGAATTTTGGCTAAAGAAGTAAAACCAGGCGTTACCACATTGTATTTAGATAAATTGGCAGAGGAATTTATAAGAGATCAAGGTGCTATACCGGGTTTTTTGGGATTGTATGATTTTCCAAATACCTTATGCATGAGTCCGAACGCCCAAATTGTACACGGCATTCCAAATAACAAACCTTTACAGGAAGGAGATATTATTTCTATAGATTGCGGTGCTTTAAAGAATGGCTTTTATGGAGATCACGCTTATACTTTTGAAGTTGGAGAAGTTGCAGAGGAAATTAAAAAATTGTTAAAAGTAACCAAAGAGAGTCTGTATATTGGAATACGCGAGTTTAAGGCAGGCAATAGGGTTGGGGACGTAGGTTATGCAATTCAACATTATTGCGAAAAACACGGATATGGAATTGTTCGTGAATTGGTGGGACATGGTTTGGGCAAAGAAATGCATGAAGATCCTGAAATGCCAAATTATGGACATAGAGGAAAAGGCAAAAAATTTACCGAAGGAATGGTGGTTGCCATTGAACCTATGGTAAATTTAGGAACTCAGCAAATTAACCAATTGAATGATGGTTGGACTATTTTAACCAAAGATGGTAAACCAAGTGCACATTTTGAACATAATGTAGCCATTGTAAATGGAAAACCCGAATTGCTTTCAACCTTCAGCTACATTTATGAGGCTTTGGGAATTAAAAGTGATGAAGAAAAGGAGTTTAGACAGTAAATATAAAAATAATGATTCAAGATATTTCTAAAATTGAACAGAAAGAAATTATGAAAGGGTTTAACGGCCGCTTTTTTCATACCAATAGTTTTACAATCGCTTTTTGGGAGATTGAAGCAGGTTCTATGCTGCCTGAACATTCGCATATCCATGAACAATCTACCCAAGTGATTGAAGGAAAGCTGGAATTGCTTATTGATGGAGTTACTACTGTTTTGGAATCAGGAATGATTGCCAATATTCCTTCAAATGTGATTCATAGCGGGAAAGCATTGACAAATTGCAAAGTAACTGATGTCTTTTCTCCAGTTAGGGAAGATTATAAATAAGTGGAAAAATTATTCAAATTTATACTCAACAAAATACCGCGTCCAATATTAATTAAAGCTAGTTATTGGGTAAGTCCGGTAATTTCAATTTATTTAAGGGGATCACGTTTTACAGATCCAATTGACGGTAAAAGTTTTAGCCGATTTTTGCCTTATGGTTACGAAAAACAGCGCAAAAATGCCTTGGCACCAGGAACGCTTTCGTTGGAACGCCACAGATTGCTTTGGTTGCATCTAAAAAATGAAACCGATTTTTTTACAGCTTCAAAAAAAGTATTGCACATTGCGCCTGAACAATGTTTTTTAAAACGATTTAAGAATCTGAAAAATTTGGATTATTTAACAGCCGATTTAAATTCGCCAATTGCTGATGTAAAAGCGGATATATGCGATTTGCCTTTTGAAGAAAATGCTTTTGATGTTGTTTTTTGTAACCATGTATTGGAGCATATTGAGGATGATAAAAAAGCAATGAGCGAGTTGTATCGGGTATTAAAACCTGGCGGAATGGGCATTTTTCAAATTCCGCAAGATTTAGAGAGAGAAAAAACCTATGAAGACTTTTCAATTACAAATCCAGAGGAACGCACCAAACATTTTGGACAATATGATCACGTTCGTGTTTATGGTAAAGATTATTTTGACAGACTAAGAGCTGTTGGATTTAAAGTTGACGAAGTAAATTATTCAGAAAAAATTTCTTCGGAACTTATTGAAAAATACTGTTTAACAAAAGGTGAAATTTTGCCGGTTTGCTTTAAATAGATTAATTGTTGAAATTGTCGGATTTATACGTTTGCATTTTATCATTTTTATCAACATAAACCAGAAAAGCCTTTAATTCTGGATGGTTTTTTAAAAAATCTTTCGATTTTTCAAATCCCATTTCCATAAAAGCAGTGGCGTAGCCGTCAACATCTGCACAATCCGATTTTGAAATTACCGATGCACTCAGCAAATTGCTTTCTTTGGCAAAGCCTGTTTTCGGATTTATGGTGTGCACATATTTCGTCCCATCTGCCTTAACCTTGAATTTCCTGTAATTACCAGAAGTTGCCATCGATTCATCATTAAGTTCAATAACGGTTGCGAAAGAGCGACTTCCGTCAGTATTTGGGTTTTCAATGGCGATTTTCCATGGCAATCCTTTTTCATTTTGGCCTCTTGCTCTAATTTCACCACCAATTTCAACCATATAATTTGCAATGCTATTTTTTTCGAACATTCGGCTAAGCATATCTACCAAATAACCTTTCGCGATTGCATTGAAATCCAGATAAATTTCTGGATATAATTTTTTTATTTTTCCGTTTTCGAGCTTTACTTTTTCAAAACCCACATATTTTAAAAGTTCTTGTACTTTCAGAGAATCTAAATTTTCAATTGGTTCTTCAGGACCAAATCCCCAAGCATTTACCAAAATTCCGACAGTTGGGTCAAAAGCACCGTTTGTTTCTTTATAAATTTTTTCCGATTTTATAAAAATTTCCTGCAAATTCTCATCTGCCAAAATAGTAGTGTCACCTTTATTTATTTTTGAAAGATCTGAAGTTGGAATATACGTGGAAGCCGATTTGTTAATGGCAGCAATTAAACTGTCGATTTTGGTTTCATAATTTTTGGTTTCGGTATCCAAATATCGAACTGTAAATGTGGTTCCAATGGCATTTCCTTCTATTATTTTTAAGTTGGGTTCATTATTTCTGCAAGAGAAAAATATCAGTAAAATTAGGACAAACAGACAATTTTTCATAACTTTAATGGTTATAAGATAAATGATAAAATTAATGGTAAATATAAAGTTTTATTTTTCTTAAAAATATCACAAATTAACTATTATTTAAGAATAAGTGCTCGCTTTTATTTACTTTTGTTTCACACTAAAAAACAGTTTAAATTATGAAGAAAATTGGAATTTTGATGCTTCTGGCATCTATTTTTTTAAGCTCTTGTGTTTCGCAAAAGAAATACACAGAAATGGAAAACAACTACAACAAAACGAATTCGGAATTGGTTGACACAAAAGCCGATTTAATGAAATGTAGAATTGAAAGTGAAAGCAAGCTCAATGCCTTAAATCAGCAAGTGATTGATTTGAGAAAAGACAAAGAAAAAACATTAGAATATGTTGAAAATTTAACAGTATTGTCTAAATCAGCTTCAGACAACATTAAAGAAACATTGACTCAAATGGGGAGAAAAGATGAGTATATACAATATATTCAAAAAGCAATTACCAAAAGAGACTCTTTGAATCTGGCACTAGCATTTAAATTAAAAAGTGTGCTAAAAGATGGTTTTTCTGATGAAGATATTCAAATCGATGTTGAAAAAACAGTTGTTTACATTTCAATTGCTGATAGATTATTATTCAGAAGCGGAAGTCACGTTATTTCTAACGATGCAAAACGCGTATTGAAAAAGGTTGCTGACGTAATTGCTGCACAACCAGATTTAGAAGTTATGGTTGAAGGCTATACGGATAATGTGCCAATTAGGACATCAGATATGAAAGATAACTGGGATTTAAGTGTTAAACGCTCAACATCTGTTATTAGAGTTTTACAAAACGACTTTAATATTGAGCCAACCCGCTTAATCGCTGCTGGAAGGAGTGAGTATTTGCCTTTAGAATCTAATGCTACTGTTGAAGGAAGAGCCAGAAACAGAAGAACTCGTATTGTTTTAATGCCTAAACTTGATCAATTCTTTAAATTATTGGAAAGCAAAGTTGAGTAACTAACAATATAATTAATTATGAAAAGCACGCCATTGGCGTGCTTTTTTGTTTAATATTTGATAGATGATTATATTTAAGGAAAACAAAATATGATAAATAATTGATCTCTACAACAATAGTCTTTTATCTTTTTTCTATATTCTTTTTATGGTTAACCAATATGAATTTTAGTTTAGTTCTACGTCCAACATCTGCAAACCTTCGTACTGCAAAAGGTATTCTTCATTTAAATGAGGTATTTGATCCTTATTGCGTGTGTTTCCTAACCCCACATTTGCAAACAGCACTTTGGCATCGTTCTTTTTTGCATGGAGTTTAATGGTTTCCATCCAAATAACATCATAAGGAATATAGTATTCGGCTATTGGAACCACCTTTACAACAACAAAATAACGTGTCTTGTTTTTGTCAATACAAACAAACTGAGGGGTCTTTTTTAATTGGCTGTTGATTGCGATAAATTCATAGCCTTTGGCCTCTAAATCTTTTCCAACAATATTCATCGCCAAATTATGCAATTCCTGGGTTGTTAGCGGTCTGCTCATTTTTAAAATGGGTTATATAAAAAAATCCGACACAAAGGTATCGGATTTTTAGTTTATTATAAAACAATTTGGCAAGCTTCGTGTGACTTGTTGACGCTAAAAATATTATCCTCCAAAGTCATCAAATCTTATATTTTCATCGGCCAAACCAAAATCTTGACCCATTTTTTGAACGGCGTTGTTCATTAATGGTGGTCCACAAAAATACAATTCAATATCTTCAGGTGCTTCATGTTTAGATAAATACTCATTGATTACTGCATTGTGTACAAAGCCAGTAAATCCGTCTCCTTCAGGATCATTTATATCTTTTTTATTCACCCAGTTATCTACCGGTAAAGGCTCAGAAAGCACCAAATAAAATTTAAAGTTAGGAAACTCTTTTTCTAAATCTCGGAAGTGTTTTGTGTAGAACAATTCACGCTTGGATCTTCCTCCATACCAATAAGTTACTTTTCTTCCTGTTTTAAGGGTTTTGAATAAGTGATATAGATGTGAACGCATTGGTGCCATACCAGCACCACCGCCGACATACAGCATTTCGGCTTCAGATTCATTGATAAAGAATTCACCGTAAGGTCCAGAAATAATTACTTTATCACCTGCTTTACGAGAAAAGATATACGATGACGCAATACCTGGGTTTACATTCATCCAACCATTTTTAGCCCTGTCAAAAGGCGGTGTGGCGATACGTACATTCAACATGATTTCATTCCCTTCTGCTGGGTAGGAAGCCATAGAGTAGGCGCGTTCAACTGTTTCCTTATTTACCATTTTCAGAGGCCATAAAGCAAATTTATCCCATTCTTCTTTGAACTTATCAGGTGTTTCATGTTCTTCAGGATGTGCTGTAATATCAATATCTGAAAAATTGATTTCACAAGGCGGAATCTCAATTTGAATGTATCCACCAGCTTTGTATCCCATATCTTCAGTGATTTCAACAACAAATTCCTTTATGAAGGACGCTACGTTATAATTTCGTACAACTGTTGCGTTAAATTTTTTGATGCCGAATACTTCTTCAGGAATGCTGATGTCCATATTCTGTTTTACCTTCACTTGACAAGCCAGCCGGATTCCCTCTTTTAATTCCTTTCTGCTAAAGTTTGGTGTTTCTGTTGGCAAAGCCGCTCCACCACCTGAATGCACGTGGCATTCACACTGCAAACAAGTTCCACCGCCACCGCAAGCAGAAGGTAAAAATATTTTAGCATTTGCCAAAGTTGTCAATAAGGAACTTCCAGAAGAAACTTCAATCTCCCTTTTGTCATTAATTATAATTTTTACGGGGCCTGAGGGCGATAATTTTTGTTTTACAAACAACAATATTGCAATTAATAGGAGTGTTATAATTAAAAAAACCACTACTGTTGCGAAAATTGTATTAACTGTATTTGCTGCTAACATGATCATTATTCTTTAATTTCTTTTTCGTTCTTTGCTAAGTTAATAGCTTCTTTGGTAATTTCAACATTTTGTTGGATAGGCTTAGGCTCTACAATTACTGTCTGTTCTGTAGTTTCTTCATCATCACCTCCAGTTAACATTCCTCCAAAACTCATAAATCCGATGGCCATTAAACCTGTAATAATAAAAGTTATTCCCAATCCTCTTAAAGGTGCAGTTACATTTGAGTACCTAATTTTTTCACGAATGGCTGCAATGGCTAAAATGGCCAAAAACCAACCGATTCCTGAGCTTATACCATAGTTAAACGCCAATCCTAAAGTTTGAATTTCTCGAGATTGCATAAATAAGGATCCTCCTAAAATAGCACAGTTTACAGCAATTAACGGTAAAAATATTCCTAAGGAATTGTACAATGCAGGAGAAAATTTCTCCACAATTATTTCAACCAATTGTACCATTGTTGCAATGGTAGCAATAAACATAATAAAAGAAAGAAAACTTAAATCATATTGAGCATATTCTGGTCCTAACCAGGCTAAAGCACCATCTTTTAATAAATAAACATCCAACAACCAGTTTAAGGGAACTGTAATTGCCATTACAAAAATAACGGCTGCTCCAAGACCTACAGCGGTTGCAATTTTTTTAGATACGGCTAAATAGGAGCACATTCCAAGGAATGTAGCAAATATCATATTGTCTATAAATATTGACTTAAAAAATAATTCTATATGTTCCATAATTTTTATAGTATTGAGTATTGAGTAGTTAGTATTGAGTTTTTCTAATTTCTCAATTCTAATAGCTCACTACTATTTAATTTTCGATTAATGCTGTATTTCTTGAGCGTTGCACCCAAATTATTATTCCTATGGTAATCAATGCCATTGGTGCCAACAACATAAATCCGTTGTTTTCATATCCATAAGCATAAAGACCTGTTTTTTCTACAGAACTTCCCAATACTGGGACCCCAAGTAAAGAACCCGATCCTAGCAATTCTCTAAAGAAAGCAACTATAATTAATATAATTCCATAGCCAGCCGAGTTTCCTATACCATCTAAAAAGGATCTCCAAGGGCTATTTGCCAAAGCAAAAGCTTCAAATCGACCCATGATAATACAGTTTGTAATAATTAATCCAACGAAAACCGATAAGGTTTTACTTAATTCATAAGCAAATGCTTTTAATATTTGATCCACAATAATTACAAGAGTTGCCACAACAACAAGTTGTACAATGATCCTAATTTTTGACGGAATGATGTTTCTTATTAATGAGATAACCACATTTCCTATTGCTAGCACAAACATTACTGATATTGCCATTACAATGGAGGGTTTTAACTCTGCTGTAACAGCCAACGCCGAACATATACCTAAAACCTGGATGGTTATGGGGTTATTGTCCGCTAAAGGATCAGTAATTAATTTTGCATCTTTTTTTGATAAAAGTCCCATAAATTATTTCTTTAATGTTTTTAAATAGGGTACATACATTGCTAAATCTTTCTTAAGCATTGCAGACAAGCCATCACCAGTAATTGTTGCACCAGCGATTGCATCTACCTTAAAATCAGTTTTATTTAAATTTTTTGGATCTGCATTACTTTTTGATGCGGTAATTCCTTTAAAAGTATCGCCATCCAAAATATGTTCTCCTTTAAAGTCATCCATAAAAAAACGTTCTTTAATGTTGGCTCCTAAACCAGGTGTTTCACCTTGATGATCAAAATATACGCCTTGTACAACTAGCTGCTCATCTAACGCTATATATCCCCAAATCGCATCCCATAAACCTTTTCCTCTTACTGGTACGATATATAATGTTTTACCATCTTTTTCGCCAATAAACAAAGGTAATTTCCTCTTATAGTTTGGATTTTTAGCGTTTTCTGCTTCTTTTTTAATATCAATTAGGTATGCGTTGGGATCTTCAACAGCTTCTGTTCCTGTAACGACCAATTGTTTGGTGATGTATTTTGAAAACTCAGCTCCCACAACGCTTTTTGAAACAAATTTAACGCTGGTTTCATCATTTTCATTGATGCCCATAGCGTATAAAATATTCTGTTGCTTTTCTATACGTTTATTTTCAGTAATTTTCTCTTTTAATGAAGAGGATACAAACGCCAATAATGCTCCTACAATAAGTACCATTCCAGTTGCGAAAAGTACTGTATATACGTTATTTTCAAGATTTTTTGCCATTGTTATGCTGTTTTTGCTTTTAAACGTTTTAATCTTTTTTTAACATTGCTTTGCACAATATAATGGTCAATGGTTGGAGCGAAAACGTTCATTAATAAAATTGACAACATAACACCCTCTGGATATGCAGGATTAAATACCCTGATTAAAATGGAAATAAAACCGATTAAAAACCCATAAATCCACTTTCCTTTATTGGTTTGTGAGCCTGTTACAGGATCAGTTGCCATAAACACAACCCCAAATGCAAATCCGCCAAGCAATAAATGATGCCAAAATATAGTATTCATTAAGCTATAAAATTTGCTTCCTTCTGCAATCCAGCCTGCACTAATAACTCCGTTAAACAGAAGTCCCATAACCAATGCACCAAGCACAGATGAAAGGATGATTCTCCAGCTTGCTATTTTTGTAAAAATTAAGAATATGCCTGCCAATAATATTAGGAAAGTAGAAGTTTCTCCCACGGAGCCAGGAATAAACCCGAAAAACATATCATAAACCGAATAAGCAAACTCCTTTCCCTGCGCCAAACTACCCAAAATAGTTTCACCAGATATAGCGGCAACGTCCATACCTGCTGCCATTTCATTGGCTCTTTCAACAGCTCCTTGCACCCAAACTTTATCACCACTCATCCAAGTTGGATAAGCAAAGAATAAAAATGCACGAATTATTAAAGCAGGATTTAATATATTCATTCCAGTTCCTCCGAAAACTTCTTTTCCAATGACTACTCCAAAAATAACAGCAACAGAAAGCATCCAAAGAGGAATATCTATTGGCACAATTAATGGAACCAACATTCCCGTTACGAAGTAGCCTTCTTCAACTTCGTGTCCTTTAATTATTGCAAAAAGAACTTCAATTCCAAGTCCAACAACATAGGAAACGACCACAAGAGGCAGTACTTTTAAAAATCCAAACCAAAACGCATCCATAGATAAAAAATCTACAGGTGCACCAAATGCTTTAAAGTGTTGAAAACCAGTATTGAACATTCCAAATATTAGACATGGAATTAATGCCAACACCACCATGGACATTGTTCTTTTCAAATCATCGACTCCTTTTATATGCCCACCTGAGTGCGTTGTCTCATTGGGTGTATATAAAAAAGTATGAATGGCTTCAAAAGCAGGTAACCACTTTTTATCTTTACCTTTTACTTTTATATTATGTAATTTTTCTTTTAATCCCATAACCTTATCCTATTTCTTTTAACATTAAGTCTAACCCTTTTCTTATAATTTCTTGATGTGGTTGTTTAGAAACACAAACAAATTCTGTTAGGGCAAAGTCTTCTGACGCTACTTCATACATTCCCAGCTGTTCCATTTCATCCAAATCCTGATACATACAGGATTTTAGGATTTGCATTGGATATATATCTAAAGGGAAGACTTCTTCATAAGCTCCAGTAACCACAAAGGCTCTATGCTCTCCATTTGTATTGGTGTTTAAATCAAACTTTTTATTTGGGAATAACCAAGAGAAAGTTAAGGCTCTTGAGATAGATATTTTATTAAATACCGGCAAAGTCCATCCAAACAATTCATAATCGTTTCCTTCTGGGATTACGGTTACAAGATTGTCATAATATCCTAAATTTTCTTTAAGGTTTTTGGCTTTTCCCGTTAAAACGTTGCCACTGATAATCCTGTTATCGCTGCTTCCTTTTAGTTTTCTGTGAACTAATGAAGTAATGGTTGCACCAATTTTTGTTTTGTAATATTTTGGAGCTTCAACCGAAGAACCTGCCAGTGCAACAATACGTTCTGCATTAAATTTTCCTGTTAGAAACAATTCTCCAATAATTACCAAATCTTGGGGCGTAATTGTCCAAACGGTTTCTCCTTTATTTACGGGACTTATTTTATTAATTTGCGTACCTACATTTCCTGAAGGATGTGGGCCTGAAACTTTATGCAAGCTTATATTATTCAGTCCTGCCAAAGGTGAGTTTGCATTTTTACCAACAGAAACGTGAACTTCTCCAGTGGTTAATTTGCTTAAAGCGAATATTGCCGTTTGTAACTCTTTTTCTTTTCCAGCCAAAACATAATCATAATCGGCAGCCAAAGGTGCACTGGCATAAGCAGAAATAAAAATTGCTTTTGGTGTATTTGCCGTATTAGCAATTACATCATAAGGTCTTTGTTTGATAAAAGTCCAACAACCAGATGCCAATAAATGACTTTTAATGTCTTCGGCTTCCATAGCTTTAGGATCTTTCACGCCAAAATCAACAAATTGTTGCTCCTTATCAGCATTTATCTTAATGGCCAATATTTTTCTTTTTTCACCACGAATAATATCCAGCACTTCACCGCTAACTGGAGACGGAAATTTCATTGCCTCGTTGGCTTTATTATAAAATACGGCTTCACCAGCTTTTAACTGCGTGCCAATTTTTACGGATAATTTAGGAATTATACTGTGGAAATCTTCAGGTATCAATGTGTAAACATCACTAGCTATTGCATTTTCGGTAAGTTTGGCGGCTTCACCTTTCAGCTTAATATCTAGACCTTTTTTAATATGAATGTCTTTTGACATAATATTCTAAGTTTATTTAATTGTCTCTAAAAAACGGAGCAAAAATAAGAATTTATAAGTAGTATTTTATGTTTTTTATCATTTTTTCACGTAAATTTTTGTTTATGGCAACTATATTTTTGTTTTTGTACTTTTAGCAAGAAATTTGCGTTAAGAATTAGGTAAAATAAGTCGGCTAAAATTTAAGTTTATGGTTAAAAGGAGTTTTTTATTTTTTTATTTTTTGTGTTCCATTCAATTTCTATTTTCTCAAACCGATAACATGGATGCCGAACATATTAAAACCATCATTTTAATACCTACGGCCATAAATGCCTACGCACCAATAGTTCAGCTCGGACAAAAATTGGTGCTAAGGTTTGACGATTTAAATGCTGATGAACACACTTATTCCTACAAAATTGAGCATTGCGATTTAAACTGGAACAAATCTGATTTGTCGGAATCAGAATTTATTAATGGTTTTGCCGAAGACCGGATTAGGGATTACGAAAATTCATTTAACACCTTGCAACCTTATACAAATTACTGGATAACAATCCCAAATGAAAATACAAAACTCAAAATTTCCGGTAACTATATAATTTCTGTTTTAAATGAAGAGAATGAAGTGGTTTTTAAACGTCGTTTTGTGGTTTATGAATCTAAAGTAACTGTTGGCGTTGCTGTTTATAAAAGCAGGGATATTTTTTATATTGACACAAAACAATCTGTTGAATTTACTATCAATACACCAAATATGCTGATTAACAATCCGCGTGATGAAATTATTCCAGTAATTCTTCAAAATAACAATTGGCAAAATGCCATTATCGGGTTAAAACCGCAATTTTATAGAGGTAATCAGTTGCTTTACAAATACAATAAGGAAACAAGTTTTTGGAGTGGGAATGAATTTTTGTATTTCGATTCCAAATCCATTCGAAATTCCTCATTAAACATTGCCAAGGTTGAATTGGGCGAAGAATTATACCATACCCATTTATATACTGATGAAGAAAGAAGAAACCAACCTTACAGCTTATATACCGATATAAACGGAAATTTTGTAATCAGAATATTAACCGGTGAAAATAATAACACGGATGCCGATTACAGTTGGGTGTATTTCTCCTTAAAAAGTTCTCAAAATCTCGAAGGAAAGGCTGTTTATGTAAGCGGAAATTTTAACAATTGGCAGCTAAATGATGCAAACAAACTAAAATACAATGAATCTTTGGGGTTGTATGAAGCTAAAATCCTTTTAAAACAGGGATTTTACAATTATCAATATGTTACCAAAGCAACCGATGGAACAATAAGCAACCATGATATTGACGGATCTTTTTATCAAACAGAAAATGATTACACGGTTTTGGTATATTATAAAAAATTTGGAAGCAGATATACAAAAGTGATTGGTGTTGGTAATGGCAATTCCGAAAAAATAAATAACTAGGGTCTTATTGAAAATTTTAGTATCTTTGAACTATAAAATCGGATTAAATCACTATGGTACAACAGGTAACAAATGGAATTAAAATTTCAGTAACTTCTAATTTTGAAAGCACAAGCTATCGAAATTTCAGACTGTATTTTGCTTTTAGTTATGAAGTTACTATCGAGAACCAAAGTAATGATACTGTTCAACTATTAGAACGTCAATGGACGATTTTCGATTCTTTAAACCATAATGAAGTTGTTGAAGGCTTGGGAGTTATCGGTAAAAAACCAATATTAAAACCCACACAAAAATATACTTATAAATCCAGTTGTTTTTTAACGTCACGTATTGGGGCAATGAAGGGTTTTTACAATATGATAAACTTTTCCACTTCAAAGACCTTTAAGGTATATATTCCCACTTTTCAATTGATGGTTTCCAGTATTCATAACTAATTATTATGAAATTTAAACCTCAAAGGTTTCGAAACAAACAAACCAAAGGATTGGAGTGTTTAAATTGTGGAATGCCATTATTGCAGAATGAAAATTTTTGTTCGTATTGTGGACAAAGAAATACCACCAACAAATTAAGTATCGGAAATTATTTAAATAAACTGGTTTCCGGATTTTTATCCTATGATTCCCAATTTTGGACCACCTTTATTCCATTGCTCGTTCAACCGGGAAAAGTTTCCAAAGAATACATTTTAGGAAAGCGTGTCAAATATGTTAATCCATTTCAATTATACTTGCAGGTTTCCATTATCTTCTTTTTAATTTTAGGTATTTCAAACCAAATTGATAGTACCAAAAACCCGATTAAAGATATTGCGACAGCTCCCAAAAGCTTAGACTCAATTTCAAAATTGGATTCTCAAAAGCTTGATTCCATAAAGACAAGCCTAAAAAGCAGCATAGAGGAAGCCAAGCAAAATGATTCCGCCAACACCAAAGTGATTTCCGAGTTTGAAAATGCTTTTAAACTGTATGAAAATGAGGCTGATTCCATAAAAAAACCGCGTGAATATGCCATCAAAACAAAACAGGAAGCTAACATTGGCTTTTATGATAAAATAGCAGATTTTGTGAACTTCCGCAGAAAATTTCCTGGCTATGCCAATGATCAGGCGATGGACAGTTTGGGATATAAAAAAACTTTTTGGAACACTTTTTATTACCAGCAGGTTAAAAAAGCGACGACTAATATAGCACAACTGAAGACAGAAGAAGGCATTAAAAATTTAATCAAAAAATTCACTTCCTATATTTCCATTTCTATGTTTGTTTTTCTGCCGATTTTCACGCTCTTTTTGAAATTGTTGTATATCAGAAAAAAAATCACTTATATGGAACATTTGGTATTTGTTTTTAATACACAAACAGTATTTTTTCTGTTGTTCATCATTTTCTATTTGATGAATCTTCTCTTTAAAATGGAGAATGCAGCTTGGATTTTTGTGCTTTTATTTCTTGTTTATTTTTATAAATCTTTGCGCAATTTTTACGGACAGAAACGTTTTACAACCATCATAAATTTTATTTTACTGAACAGTTTCTATACTTTTTTGGCAATTATCGGAGTTGTCATCGTGGCGGTAATTTCTTTTATGAGCCGTTAAAATTAACAGCAGTTTTTGTTGAATACACAACGTCTTCATAAAACATTTCAATCGTATTATCCATTTTTTTTACGGAAGTGATACTTACGGTTTCAACATAATTTCGTTTCATTAAAATAGCTTGTTTTTTATCGCCTTTTTCAGAATGGTGAAATTTCAAAATCGCTTCGGAAGTGAATTCATTTTCAGAAAGCCATTTTTGAAACCAATTGTTTCTCAATTCCTTAATTTCATCAGTATATAAAGTAGAAGAAGACCAAATTTTGGGTTCGTTTTTGTATTGTTTGATGTGTTTTTGGGTTTCGTCCCAAACCAATTCAACCAAATTCAAGGTATCGGTGTTCCAATCTACTACAATCATAGTAAAAGGCTCAACACCCAATAAATCAAGATTTTTTATAAAAGGCATTAAAGCATTCCCTTTCAATAATTCTTTGGCAATCAATCCCCTGCTTTTGCTGTAATTCGCCTTTCTTATGTGTTTTATAAAACCGCCGTTTAATACGCAAACCATTCTTTTTTTTGAACTCACGCCAATCCAAGTTCCTCCAGCAACTTTATCTTTAGGAAAAAGCATTTCAACGCCGTTTTCTTCATATATTTTTGGCTGCAATGTTTCTCTTAGCCTTTGTTCATCTCGATTGGAAGTCAAAATGAAATCGGTATTGGATAAGGGCAAAAAAGTAACGGTACACATGGTATTAAAATTTGATTATTGAGTATTAGGGCGTAAGATAAAAAGTAAATTCAATTTTGTAACTTTGCAAAACAAATTTAAATTAAAAAACCTTAAAAATAGATACGATGGCTTCAGGATTTTACAACGTACCAAAAGCAGTTAATGAGCCTATAAATTCTTATGCTCCAGGAACTCCAGAACGCAAAGCGTTATTAGACACTTATAAAAAAATGTTTAACGAACAGGTTGACATTCCGTTTTATATTGGTGGAAAAGAATACAGAACAGGAAACACGGTTGACATTCATCCGCCGCACGATCACAAACATTGTGTGGGAAAATACCATACCGCCGAAAAAGAACATATTGAACTGGCCATTAAAAAAGCTGCGGAAGCACGCGTAAAATGGGCAGCAACAAGCTGGGAACACAGAGCGGCCATTTTCTTAAAAGCAGCTGATTTATTGGCTGGACCATTTCGTAATAAAATGAATGCAGCCACCATGATTGCACAATCCAAAAATGTATTTCAGGCTGAAATTGATGCTGTTTGTGAATTGATTGACTTTTTGCGTTTTAACGTAGAATTTATGACCGAGATTTACAGCAATCAGCCCGCTTCTTCAGCAGGAATCTGGAACCGCATGGAATATCGTGCGCTTGAAGGTTTTGTTTATGCCATTACACCTTTCAACTTTACGTCTATTGCGGGTAATTTACCTGCTGCTCCAGCTTTGATGGGAAATGTGGTTATTTGGAAACCAGCAAGTTCTCAAGTATATTCTGCGCAGGTAATTATGGAATTGTTTCAGGCTGCGGGTTTGCCAGACGGTGTTATCAATATGGTAACTGGAAATTCAGCGATGATTACTGACGTTATTTTGAACAATCGCGATTTTGCGGGCGTTCACTTTACTGGCTCTACACCTGTATTTAACAGTTTCTGGGAAACCATTGGAAAGAATGTAGGCAATTATAAATCATATCCTCGTATTGTTGGTGAAACTGGAGGAAAGGATTTTATTTGGGCGCATCCAACATCAAATCCGCAAGAAGTTGCCACGGCAATATCTAGAGGCGCTTTTGAATTCCAAGGTCAAAAATGTTCCGCTGCATCGCGTGCCTATTTGCCAAAAAGTTTATGGGGAAGGATAAGAACTTCCATTGAAAAAGATATAAAATCTTTTAAAATGGGATCGCCAGAAGACACCACAAACTTTATAAATGCAGTAATTGACAAGCGAGCTTTCAAAAAATTATCGGGTTATATTGAAGATGCGAAAGCAGATGCAGATGCCGAAATTATTATTGGTGGCGGTTATAGCGATGAAATTGGTTATTTTATTGAACCAACGGTAATTTTGACTACCAATCCGAAATACAAAACAATGTGCAATGAGTTGTTCGGACCAATAATGACCATTTTTGTTTATGAAGACGAGAAATGGGAAGAAACTCTGGATATTATTGATGACACCAGTGAATACGCTTTAACAGGTGCTATTTTTAGTGGAGATCGTTACGTAATCGACATTGCCACCAACAAATTGGAAAATGCCGCGGGAAATTTCTATATCAACGACAAGCCTACTGGAGCAGTTGTTGGACAACAACCATTTGGAGGCGCGCGCGGATCGGGAACAAATGACAAAGCAGGTTCTGTATGGAATTTATTACGTTGGGTAAATACCCGTACCATTAAAGAAACTTTTGTGCCACCAACGGATTACAGATATCCGTTTTTGAAAGAAAGCACCATTGAAACGGTTGAGAAAGAAGTGGAAACAGCCATTGAAAAATTGAAGGAATTTGGTAAAGATTTATCTACAAAATTTAAAAAGTAGTCTAAATATATGAATAAAAAACGCGCCAATCGGCGCGTTTTTTTGTTTGATAATTTATAACCCACATTGCAGCCTAACTGTTAAAAAATGATCTAAAAGTGTTAAAAAAAGGGTGGTTTTAGGGGTATATTGGGGAAAAAAGCGTTGAAACGCCCTGTTTTCGTTTCGTTTTGATTTGTAGTAC